>NZ_CP051144.1:2400000-2758343 GCF_012317385.1 Romboutsia sp. CE17 | reverse complement strand
ATAATTAGTAAGATAGTTATAATACTTAGGTATTATTTGACTAATTTCTTTGTCTATAAATGCTCTACGTTCTTTAGGTCCCTCTTTAACTAATTTTAAATCTTCTGGTGAAAAGATTACTACATTCAAATTTCCTAATAATTCATATATCTTCTGAATATGTACTTTATTTATCTTTACACCCTTTTTATTTTTTCCAATAGCAATCTCTATCAAGTAGTCAGAATTGTATTTAGAAAAACTTCCTCCTACATATAAATTTTCTTTTCCAAACTTTATAACTTCTTTATCTTTATTAGTTCTAAATGATTTTCCAAAAGATAGCATGTAAATAGATTCTACTATATTTGTCTTACCTTGACCATTTCTACCTACTAAAAGATTAATTCTTTCATTGAAATTTATATGCAGGTTATCATAATTTCTATAATTAACTAATTGCAAAGTCTTTAGTCGCATAAAAGGTTCTCCTTTTTACACTACTTTGATTTTTTGACCTTCAACTTCAACCACATCTCCTGGTCTTATTTTCTTTCCTCTTCTAGTTTCAACTTCACCATTTACTTTGACAACACCTTCTTGTATTAAAAATTTTGCGTGTCCACCAGTTGAGGCAAAGTCAACTAATTTAAGGAATTGATCTAATTTTATATATTCAGTATCTATAGTTATTTCCATCATGTTGACTCCTCCTATTTTTCTCTTTATATTATTCTTTCAATATTCCGTTAAAAATATATTATATCATAAATTTACTAACTAGTATAATTTACTGATAAAAAACCCAACTTTAATGAGTTGGGCTTGTGTCAATTCTATATATTTGATGATATTCTTACTGGCAGTAATAAGTATGTGTACTTAACTTCATCAGCAGGCTTTATTATACAAGGATTAACATTTGTAGTAAATTCTATAAATATTTCTTCGCTATCAATGTTTTTTAATCCTTCTAAGAAATATCTAGAGTTAAAAGCTATGTCTAAATATTCCCCTTCTAATTCTAATGAAACTTCTTCATATACATTACCTTTATCTGTATTTGATGTTATAGCCATTGAATTATCTCTTATACTTAGTTTTATAAGATTATTTTTTTCAGCTTGAGATAAAAGCGATGCTCTTTCTATACTATTTAGAAGGTCTCTAGTTTTTAATTTTATTTTAGAGTTATACTCTCTAGGAAGTAATTTTTTATAATCTATAAAATCTCCCTCTAAAAGTCTCGTAATTATTTTCGTATCTTCAATTATGAAAATTGCATTTTTATCATCAAATCCTAATCTTACGTCTTCTTCTGAAGATAATAAGCTATTTACATCAGTTAAAGTTTTTCCTGGAATTATAACTTTAGCATTATTTATTGCATTGTCAATAGAGCAGCTTCTAACAGCTAATCTATATCCATCAATAGCAACTAGACTTATGTTTCCATCTACCATCTCTAATAGCTCACCCATTAATATTGGTTTTGTTTGATCTTGTGATGTTGCAAAAACTGTTTGCTTTATCATATTTTTAAGTAAGTCTTGAGGTATGCTATATAAATCTTCTTCTTTAACTTCAGGCAATCTAGGAAACTCTTTAGCACTTTCTCCTTTTATTTTAAATCTAGAATTAACGCAATTTATATAAACATTATTTTCAGTATCCGTTTCTATTTCAACAAATGAATCTGGTAATTTTCTAATTATATCTCCAAATAATCTTGCATTTACTACTATTTCACCTTCTTCTATTACTTCTGACTGAGCATATGTTTCTATTCCTATTTCTAAATCATATCCAGTCAATTTCAATTGATCATGTTTCGCAGTTAATAATAACCCTTTTAATAATTCTAAAGTTGCTTTTCCATTAATAGCTTTTTGAGCTATTCCTATTTTATGAGCTAAAAGTTTTTGATTACAAATTATTTTCACTGTGGATAACCTCCTCTTGCATTTTATACAAAAAAATAAATAAAAAAATTAGTAGTAATAGTAGTAGGTGTTGTTGATAATGTGCATAAGTGTTTACGCGCTAATAAAGTCAAAGATATTAACATGTGTACAAAATGTTAATATCTTTGTTAGTTTTTGTAGAATATATTGTTAGTAAAAAATAGACAAAAATCTTATCAACAAATTATTAGAACGATATTAACAGACAAATGTGTATAATATTAGCCTTTTAATTCGGACATAATTTTATCTATTTTAGCTTTTATGTCATCATTTTCTTGTATATCTCTTGAAATCTTGTCATGAGCATGAATAACTGTAGTATGATCTCTTCCTCCAAATTCCTCACCTATTTTAGGTAGAGATAAGTCTGTTAGTTCACGACAAATATACATAGCAATTTGTCTTGGATAAGCTATGGATCTTGTTCTTTTTTTAGAATTAAAGTCTTCCATTTTTATATTAAAAACATTTGAAACTTTTTCTTTTATTCTATTAACTGTAATTTCTTCAGTTTTAGAAGTAGTTATGATGTCTTTTAGTGCTTCTGTAGCAAGATCAAAAGATATATGTCTGTTTGTAAGAGAAGAATAAGCGACAACTCTTGTCAGGGCTCCTTCTAATTCTCTTATATTTGATTTTATATTTTTGGCAATATAAGTCATTACTTCATTTGGAACATCTATACGCTCCATTTGAGCTTTCTTTCTAAGTATTGCGATTCTAGTTTCGAAATCTGGGGCTTGAATATCTGTTATAAGACCCATTTCGAATCTTGATCTTAATCTATCTTCTAATGTAGGTATTTCTTTTGGAGGCCTATCACTAGATATGATTATTTGCTTATTTGCTTCATGTAATGAATTAAATGTATGGAAGAACTCTTCTTGAGTACCTTCTTTACCTGCTATAAATTGAATGTCGTCTATTAAAAGTACATCTACATTTCTATATTTATTTCTAAATTCTTCATTTCGATCATTTTTTATAGAATTTATAAGTTCATTTGTAAATTTTTCAGAAGAAACGTAAACAACTTTTGGATCCTTTTTTTCAGTTAATATATGGTGCCCAATTGCATGCATTAAATGTGTTTTTCCTAATCCAACACCTCCATATAAAAACAGAGGATTGTATGCTTTTGCAGGGGATTCAGCAACAGCTACGCAAGCTGCATGAGCAAATCTGTTACTATTACCAATAACGAACGTATCAAAAGTGTACTTAGGATTTAAATTAGGATAATTCTTCTTTATATTAGAAGGTTTATTATCTTCTTCGTCTAAGCCTTCAACTTCTGATTCGTTTAATACAAACTTTACGTTGTATTTTTTTAATGAGAACTGATTTATTGAACCTTCTATCAGAGTTAAGTATCTATCTTCTAGTATGCTTTTTGTAAATTCATTAGGAACTAGAAGAATTAAATCATTTGAGTAAATTTTTAAAGGAACTATTTGCTTAAAAAAAGCATTAAAGCTAGGACGAGAGAGTTCGCCTTTTATTAATTGTAGTGTCTTGTCCCATAAAGAAACTATATCCATAATGTAAACCTCCGAACAAAATAATTAACATTTTCCACAAAGTTATTAACAAAAATTAAAAAAATCTATATAAATAAAAATGAATATTTAAAGTTATGGATAATGATGTGGATAATATAAAATAAGTCAAATTTAATCGTAAAAACTAAAAGATATAAACAATATGTATATAAAGTTATAAATAGTATAAATTAATAATAAATGACATTATAACTAAAGTATTGTCGTATGATTTATAAGTTATACACATTTATATCCACAGCTTGTGAATAAAATTGAAATAGTTGATAAATTTATTAACATTATCAACAGGTATATTAATAATATCAGAATATATGCCAAACTTCAATATGATATGAGGAATTTATCCACAGTATTATGATATTGTTGATAAAAATACACACAGATATAAAATCTACTGTTTTTTATACGAATATAGATATTATAATAAGAAGCTTATGTACATTTGTATAAATAGAACGAATTTTTTGTGTATATAACACCCCAAAAACACGTTGACAACTAAAATAAAAGCATTTATAATTGTATGTGTTATGTTTACTTTGAGGGTAAAGTTGTTATTTTAATAATAAAGTATAAAAATAAAACGGAAAAAATCTGAAAGGCGGTGCAAATAGAATGAAGAGAACTTATCAGCCAAAGAAAAGACAAAGAAAGAAAGAACATGGATTCAGAAAAAGAATGAAAACTTCTAACGGAAAAAACGTGTTAAAAAGAAGAAGAGCTAAAGGAAGAAAGAGATTAACTCACTAATAGCTAAAAGGGCCGCTTAAAAGTGGCCTTTTTGTGTAGAAAAATAGTAGAAGCTGTGTTTATGGAGGATAAAATATGGACTTTAATAGAACACAAGGTTTAAAAAAAGACTCTGATTTTAGAAAAGTATATAAACACGGCAAGTCTTTTGCAAGTAGATATCTAGTAATGTATATACTAAATAATAAATCAGAAAATAGTCGTATTGGAATATCAGTATCAAAAAAGGTAGGAAAAGCGATTATAAGAAATAAGGTAAGAAGAAGAATCAAGGAAGCCTATAGATTGAATATAGATGAAAACGTTAAAATCGGATATGACATAGTTTTTATTGCAAGAGTTGCTATAAAAGATGCTGAATATAAAGATATAGAAAAATCTATGAAGCATCTTGTTAAAAAAGCAGAAATGTATATATAAGGTACATATGGGGTATTGTATCGTGGAGGTTTTCAAGTTGAACAAAATAATGTTTATAATGAAGGAAATAGGTACATACTTATCGAAATTATGTATTTGTTTAATAAAATTATATCAGAAGTATATCTCCCCTCTAAAGGGACCTACTTGTAGATTTTATCCCACTTGTTCGCAATATTCTATAGAGGCATTTAAAAAGTATGGTTTATTTAAAGGTATGTATCTGACAATAAAGCGAATATTGAAATGCCATCCTTTTCATCCCGGAGGTTATGACCCTCTAAAATAAAAGATACTCTAGGAGGTATAGAGAATTGAACATAATTGGTAATTTATTAGGTCATGTTTTAAGAGTTATTTATGAGATTGTGCAAAATTACGGATGGTCAATAATAGCATTTACAATACTTGTGAAAATATTATTATTACCACTTACAATTAAGCAAACTAAGTCAACTAAGGCAATGCAAGATATTCAGCCAAAGTTACAAGAAATACAAGAAAAGTATAAGGATAAGCCAGAAAAGCAACAACAAGAGATAATGAAATTATATCAAGAAGCTAAGATAAATCCATTAGCAGGATGTTTACCATTATTAATACAAATGCCAATAATAATAGGTTTATTCAGTGTTTTAAGAGATCCTGTAGCTTATGGTGTTTTCACAAATGAAGCAGCATTCAAGGTAGCAGATACAGGATTTTTATGGTTATCAAGCTTAACATCAACACATCACATTGAA
Organism: Romboutsia sp. CE17; assembly: GCF_012317385.1. Lineage (GTDB taxonomy): Bacteria > Bacillota > Clostridia > Peptostreptococcales > Peptostreptococcaceae > Romboutsia_E. Next base: position 2,752,919 of record NZ_CP051144.1, on the reverse strand, counting down.
ATGGGTATACTTTCAGGAGTAAGTGCTTATGTAATGCAAAAAATTATGACTCCTCCAGATCAAGCAGAGGGGCCAATGAAGACTATGACTTATGTTATGGCAGCAATGTCATTCTATTGGGGTTACACATTCACAGCAGGTCTTGCATTATACTGGACAGTAAGTAACTTGTTCTCTATAGCACAATATTACTTAGTAATGAATCCTTTAAAAGCTAAGCTGGCTAACTCTAAGGAGGAAGTAATAAATGAAACGAAGCCTAAGTTTAAAAAGTAAAACAAAGGAAGAGGCTATAATTTCAGCATTAGAGACATTCAACAATGAAAATTTAAATGTAGTTGAGGGAGATCTTGAGGTTGAAGTATTAGAAGCTCCAAGTAAAGGTTTTTTAGGTTTTATAGGTTCTAAAGAAGGTACTTATAAAATAACAGTAGTAAAAGAAGATGAAATTGATATAGCAAAAAAGTTTGTAAAGAATATACTAAAGAATGCAAATATTGAAGCGACTGTAAATGTTGCACAAGAAGATAATCTAATAAAGGTTAGTATAGAAGGCAAAGAAGCAGCTTGCTTAATAGGAAGAAGAGGAGAAACTCTAGATTCAATTCAATTACTAACAGGACTAGCACTTAATAAAATAAATAAAGATTCAAGCTTAAGAGTTCTTGTAGATATAGAAAATTATAGATCTAAAAGAGAAGAATCTTTAATAAAATATGCAAATAAAGTTGCTAGAGACGTTAAGAAAACTAAGAGAACTAGAAAATTAGATTATATGAATCCTTATGAAAGAAGGATTGTACATTCAGCACTTCAAAATGATAAGTATGTAATTACTTATAGTGAAGGAACTGATCCATACAGAAGATTAGTTATAGAATATAAAAGATAAAATTTAGCCTCCTATAGTCATAGGGGGTTTTATTTTTGCAATTTATTTTATATAATGTAAAGATTAAGGAAACAATTAAGATAATGTAGATAAAATTTATTATATAAGAGGTGATAAACTTGTTTATAGATGATACTATAGCAGCAATAGCAACGGCTCCTGGTGAAGGTGGGATTGGAATTATAAGAATAAGTGGAGAAAGATCACTACCAGTAGCACAGAGCATATTCAAATCTGTAACAGGAAAATTAATAGAAGATTATAACACTAGAACTTTAATATATGGAACAGTAGTTGACGGAGAGAAGGTAATAGATGAGGCCTTAGTTGCATATATGAAGGGACCTAAGTCTTATACAGGTGAGGATGTAATAGAGATAAATTGCCACGGTGGATTTATTTCAGTAAAGAAAATATTAGAACTAATACTATCAAAAGATGTAAGATTAGCAGATGCTGGAGAATTTACAAAAAGAGCATTTTTAAACGGAAGAATAGATTTATCTCAAGCAGAAGCTATAATAGATGTAATAAAAGCAAAAACTGACAAAGCTCATGAAGTTGCTCAAAGTCAATTAGAAGGTACTTTGTCTAAAAAAATAAGAGAATTAAGATTTAAAGTAACGGAAGTTTTAGCACATTTAGAAGTTTCTATTGATTTTGCAGAAGAAGATGTAGAAGAAATAACATATAAGACTCTTAGAGAAAATGCTGAAGAATTAAGAACTGAAATTAAGAAATTATATGATACTGCAGAAAGTGGAAAAATATTAAGAGATGGACTAAAAACAGTTATAATAGGTAAACCGAATGTTGGAAAATCATCATTATTAAACTCTATATTAGGGGAAAATAGGGCAATAGTTACAGATATAGCAGGAACTACAAGAGATGTAATTGAAGAGTTCGTAAATATAAAAGGAATACCTCTTAAAATAGTAGATACTGCAGGAATTAGAGAAACGGAAGATATAGTAGAGAAAATTGGTGTAGAAAGATCAAAGGAATCTTATAATACTGCTGACTTAGTAATAATGGTATTAGACTCTTCGAGACCTTTATCTCAAGAAGATAGAGAGATTCTAGAAACATTAGAAGATAAAAAGACAATAGTTATACTAAATAAGACAGATTTACCGCAAGAAATTGAATTAGATGAATTATCGAAATATGTTGACTGTAGTAGTATAATAAAGATATCGGCGTTACAAAATGAAGGAATTGAAGAATTACAAGACAAAATAGAAGCTATGGTTTACAAAGGTAGTGTTAAAAATTCCTCTAGTTTGATGATAACAAATTCCAGACATAAAGATGCTTTATTAAAAGCATATGAGTCTATAAATGATGCGATCATTGCAATAGATCAAAACATGCCATATGACTTTATAGAAGTAGACTTTAAAAATATATGGGATTACTTAGGATATATAAACGGAGATACGGTAAAAGAAGATTTATTAGATACAATATTTGCTAATTTCTGTATAGGAAAATAGGAAATATTATATTTAAAATATAACTTAATAATCAATAAAATTAATGTGACACTACGAATATTTATATAAAACATTAATGTTTTCTGTGAAACATTAATGTTTTTAGAGAGGAGATTTGCATGAAAAACTTTAATGCAGGACAATATGATGTAATAGTTGTTGGAGCAGGACATGCAGGTTGTGAAGCGGCTTTAGCAACTGCAAGAATGGGCCATAAGACGTTAATGATAACATTAACATTAGATTCAATAGCCATGATGCCATGTAATCCTAATATAGGTGGAACAGGGAAAGGGCAATTAGTTAAGGAAATAGATGCTCTTGGTGGTCAAATGGGTATAAATGCTGACAAAACAATTATACAAAGTAGAATGCTTAATACTGCCAAAGGGCCAGCAGTACATTCACTAAGAGCACAAGCGGATAAATTTAAATACCATGTAGAAATGAAGAAAACTATAGAAGACGAACCAAACTTAGATGTAGTTATGGATGAGGTTATAGATATAATTCATGAAGAAAATGTAGTTAAAGGCGTTATTACTAAGTTAGGTTGTGAATATTATGCAAAGGCAGTTATATTAGCAACAGGTGTTTATTTAAATTCTAAAATATATATGGGAGAAGTTTCTTTCATGGAAGGTCCTAATGGCTTAGGATACGCTAAAAATCTAACAGAGAGCTTAGTTAAATTAGGATTAAATATGAGAAGATTTAAAACTGGAACACCAGCTAGAATACACAGAGATAGTATTGATTTTTCGGTAATGACAATACAAGAAGGAGATGAAAAGATAACTCCATTCTCATTCCTAACAGATAAGTTAGAAATAGATCAAGAACCATGTTACTTAACAAGAACTAATGTAGGTACACATGAAATAATAATGAACAACTTAGGTAGATCAGCGATGTATAGTGGAAAAGTAGAAAGTACAGGTGCTAGATATTGCCCATCTATAGAAGATAAAGTTGTAAGATTTAATGATAAAGATTCGCATCAAATATTTATAGAACCAGAAGGTTTAGATACAAAAGAAATGTATATTCAAGGTATATCTACAAGTTTACCTTATGAAGTACAAGTACAAATGTATAAGAGTGTAGCAGGTCTTGAAAATGCAAAAATGATGAGACCAGCTTATGCAATTGAGTATGATTGTATAGACCCAACACAATTAAAAATATCTTTAGAAATAAAAGGTGTAGAAAACTTATTCAGTGCAGGACAATTTAATGGAACTTCAGGATATGAAGAGGCTGCAGCACAAGGTCTTATTGCAGGTATAAATGCTGCTATGAAAATAGAAGGTAAAGAACCTTTTGTACTTGATAGATCGGAAGCTTATATAGGTGTTCTAATAGATGACTTAGTTACAAAAGGAACTAATGAACCATATAGAATGATGACATCAAGATCAGAGTATAGATTATATTTAAGACAAGATAATGCAGATATGAGACTGACTCAAAGAGGGTATGATATAGGGCTTGTCTCAGAAGAAAGATATCAAAGATTCTTAAATAAAAAAGCAGCAGTAGAAAAAGAATTAGAGAGATTAAAAACTGAAAGAGTTACTCCTAAAGAAGTTAATGAGAAATTGTTAGAATTAGGAGCATCAGAGATAAAGGTAGGATTATCTTTATATGAGTTCTTAAAGCGACCAGAAGTTACTTATGATTTAATAGAAGCAATAGGTAAAGGCGCTGGAGAAGATGTATCAGATGAAGTAAAAGAACAATGTGTGATAATGACTAAATATGAAGGTTATATAGATAAGCAATTAAAGCAAATAGATCAATTTAAAAAGTTAGAGAATAGAAAACTTCCAGAAGATATTAGCTATGCATCTATAGATGGTCTTAGAATAGAGGCTAGACAAAAGCTTGATAATATAAAACCTATATCTATAGGACAAGCATCGCGTATATCAGGAGTTTCTCCTGCAGATATTTCAGTTCTTCTAATATATTTAGAACAAATGAAAAGAAATAGAGGAGGAAAGAATGACTAACGAAGATATATTAAGACAAGGAATTAAGGATTTTGGTATAGATGTAAATGACCAAATGATAAGTGACTTGAAAACATATAGAGAGCTATTGGTTGAGTGGAATCAAAAAATGAATTTAACTGGGATAGAAGAAGAAAAAGAAGTGTTTATTAAGCACTTCTTAGACTCTATTTCAGCTGTAAGTAAAGGATATATAAAAGATGGAATATCTTTGATAGATGTAGGAACTGGAGCTGGTTTTCCAGGGCTACCACTTAAAATATGTCTAAAGAATATAAAATTAACTCTTTTAGATTCTTTAAATAAAAGAATTAATTTCCTTCAAGAAGTCAGCAACAGTGTAAAACTTGAAGATATAGAGTTTATACATGGTAGGGCTGAGGATTTTGGAAAAAATCCAGAGTATAGAGAACAATATGACGTAGCAACAGCTAGAGCAGTTGCCGGATTACCTATTTTAATGGAGTTTTGTGTTCCATTTGTAAAATTAGGAGGATATTTTGTGTGTCTAAAAGGTCCAAATGCTAACTTAGAGCTAGAAGAATCTAAAGCAGCAATGGATATCTTAGGGTTAGAATTTGTTGAAAAGATAGATATTGAGCTACCTAATGAAGAATTAAAACATAATATATTAGTATTTAAGAAAGTTAGAAATACTCCTGAAAAATATCCAAGAAAAGCTGGGAAACCTGCCAAAAGTCCTATAAAATAAATAGAAATAGATACTTTATGGAATTTAATTATGCATTTATTTTATAGAATTTCTATAAAATAGAAGGATTAAGTAAGTATATGAAGAAATATTATACTCATATTAAATTAATAATGTAAATATCTATTGGAATTCAAATATATTTATATCTAATGAGAGAGGGATGTTATGGAAGATAAAAGAGTTGTGGAGATACCTATAGAAAATATAGTTCCAAATCCATACCAACCAAGAAAAGTGTTTTCGCAAACTGCGTTAGAAGAGTTAAGTAACTCTATAAAAGTCTATGGGATACTTCAACCAGTAACTGTTAGACAAAAAGATGATAAATATGAATTAATAGCTGGCGAAAGAAGATTTAGAGCAGCAAAACTTGCTAGCTTTGAAACTATACCGGCTATAGTACATAATATGTCTGATGAATCTTCAGCAGTTTTAGCTTTATTAGAAAACCTTCAAAGGGAAGATTTAAATTTTATAGAAGAAGCTATGGGATATGAAAGTTTAATAAAAGAACATAGTTTTACGCAACAACAGTTAGCCGAAAAGTTAGGTAAAAATCAATCTACAATAGCTAACAAACTTAGAATATTAAGACTCCCATCAGAAGTTAAGATAAAGTTAGTTGAAAATGGATTAACAGAAAGACATGCAAGAGCTCTTCTTAAATTGCCAACAGAAGAATTAATGAAAGAAGTTCTAGACAAAATTATAAAAAATGAGCTTACTGTAAAAAAGACAGAAAAGTTAATAAAGGATATAATAGAAAGTTTAGAAGCAGCAGATGAACCTGAAAAAAAACAAAGCATAAAAGCTTCTATGGGAATAAGAATATATTTAAATACAATAAAGCAAGCTTTCGATGCTATATTAAATACAGGTATTAAAGCTAAGTATAATGAAATAGATAAGGGAGACTACATGGAAGTAGTTGTAAGAATTCCTAAAAAATAAAGATTACTGCTTAGCAGTAATCTTTTTTTAAAAGTGTTAGAGGGGGAAAACTCATGGGCAAAATAATTGCAGTATTTAATCAAAAAGGTGGAGTTGGGAAAACTACAACAAATGTAAACTTAAGTGCTAGTTTAGGTAAAATGGGGAAAAAAGTTCTGGTATTAGATTTGGATCCCCAAGGAAATACAACTAGTGGATATGGGATAGAAAAAAATGAAGTTGAAAATACCATATATGAAGTAATGTTAGATGGTATTAGTATGAAGGATGCTATTATACATACTGAATTTGAAAATATAGACATAGTAGCTTCAGCTACAGATCTTGCTGGCGCAGAAATTGAAATTGCAGCTATGGATGACAGAGAGTATATATTAAAAAATGCAATAAAAGAGGTAGCCGAGGAATATGAGTATATATTTATTGACTGCCCACCTTCCCTAGGAATGCTTACTATAAACTGTTTAACATCAGTTGATAGTGTTTTAGTACCAATACAATGTGAGTATTATGCCTTAGAAGGAGTTAGTCAGTTGATGGAAACTATAAAATTAGTAAGAACAAGACTTAATCCAGATATAAGCATTCAGGGAGTAGTATTAAGTATGTTTGATGGAAGAGCTAATTTATCGATTCAAGTTGTTGAAGAAGTAAAAAAATACTTTAAAGGAAGTGTATATACAACGCTTATACCAAGGAATGTTAGATTAGCAGAAGCACCAAGTCATGGAATGCCAGTTATTTATTATGATACTAAATGTAAGGGTGCAGTTGCCTATTTAGAACTAGCTGAAGAGTTTATAGATTTAGAGGAGGATATAATATAATATGGAGAAAAGAGCATCTAAAAGAAGCAACAGATTAGGGAAAGGACTTAGTGCATTGATACCTGAATTAGAAACAAATTTTGATAAGAAAGAAATAGTTGATTTAAATATAGATAAGGTATATCCAAATGATGAGCAACCAAGAAAAAGGTTTGATGAAGAAAAGATAAAAATACTATCAGATTCTATAAAATCATATGGTGTTTTACAACCTATAGTTGTAAAGCCTGATGAAAATGGAAAATATATGATAATTGCTGGTGAAAGGAGATATAGAGCTAGTAGAATGGCTAAAAAAGACTCTATACCAGCTGTAATAAAGGATTTACCAGTAAGAGATATAATGGAAATAGCTCTTATTGAAAATCTACAGAGAGAAGACTTAAATCCAGTAGAAGAAGCATTAGCATACAGAAGTTTGATTAATAATCATCATGTTACTCAAGAAGAGATATCTGAGGCAGTAGGAAAAAGTAGACCGCATATAACGAATACTATAAGATTATTAAATCTAAGAAAAGAAGTTTTAAATATGATAGAGTATGGTGAAATAACAGCTGGCCATGGTAAAGCTTTACTTAGAATTACCGATTTAGATAAACAGTTAGAAATTGCAAATAAAATTGCAGAAGAAGGATTATCTGTAAGGGCTACTGAAAATCTAGCTAAAAAAATAAGTGAGCAACAAGAAGTAAATATTCCTAGTAAAAAAGAAAAAGATATATTTATTGTTGATGTGGAAGAAAGACTAAGAAATGTATTTGGAACGAAGGTAAATATATCTCAAGGCAAGAAAAAAGGTAAAATAGAAATCGAATATTATAATGATGATGAGTTAAATAATATAATATCTATGTTACTTGAAGATATGTAACACTTAAGGAAAGGAAATTAAATATGATTTATTTAGACAATGCAGCAACAACATATCCTAAGCCAGAATCAGTATATGAGGCGGTATTAGATTGCATGAAAAATTATTGTGCAAATCCTGGAAGAGCAGGACATAAGTTGGCAATGAGAGCTGCTAGAGAAATATACGATACTAGAGAAAATATATCAAAGTTATTTAATATAGATAATCCAATGAATATAGTATTTACAAGTAATGCCACAGATTCTTTAAATCTAGCTATAAAAGGTAGTGTATCTAGTGGAGATCATATAATAACTACTAGTATGGAGCATAATTCTGTAATAAGACCAATAAAGGCTTTAGAAGAATATGGCATAGAAAACACTATAGTAAATTGTGATAAAGATGGATTTTTAAATTATAAAGATTTAGAAAATGCAATAAGACCAAACACTAAGTTAATTGTAACAACTCATGCATCTAATGTATGTGGAACATTAATTGACATAAAAAGAGTTGGTGAAATTGCTAAAAAACATAATATTTTATACTTAGTAGATGCATCGCAAACAGCAGGGGTATATCAAATAGATGTAAAATCTATGAATATAGATATGCTAGCAGCTCCTGGACATAAATGCTTATTTGGACCACAAGGCACGGGAATTTTATATATAAGAGAAGGATTAAGCATACAAATATTAAAAGAAGGTGGAACAGGAAGTAGGTCTGAAGAATTATTTCAACCAGACTTAGTTCCAGATAGATATGAATCTGGTACTAATAATACTCCTGGTATTGCAGGATTAAATGCAGGTATAAAATTCATATTAGAAGAAGGTATAGATAATATAAGAAAATATGAAGAAGAATTATGCAAATATATGATAGATAGGTTAAGCGAAGTACCTAATATAATAATATATGGAACTAAAAACATAGAAGAAAAAGCTGCTGTAATAGCACTAAATATAGGAAACATGGATTCTGGAGAAGTAACATACTTATTAGACAGTGAGTATGATATTGCAACAAGATCAGGGATTCATTGCTCACCACTAGCTCATAAAACTTTAGGAACTTTAGAACAAGGGGTAGTAAGATTTAGTTTAGGTTATTTTACTACAAAGGATGATATAGATAAAACAATAGAAGCATTGAAAGAAATTTCAATAAATAATTAATAACCAAAGGAAGTGTTTGAAAAATTTAAAACACTTCCTTATTTTATGTAATAAAAAAGATGTATAAATGTGAAAATTATAAAATTTAGGAAAATATTGTAATTTTAAATAGTGTTTTTAAGATAAACATAAGTTATAATTATATTATAATATATACAACGGGTTAAACGAAGTAAGGGGGGAATAAGTATGAATATATTAAGTCTGGGCGAGAAAATAAAAAAGTTAAGAAAAGAAAAAAATATGACTTTAAAAGAATTAGCAGGGGATAGAATTACTGCTGCACAAATAAGCCATATAGAAAGGGATAAATCTCATACTAGTCATGAATTATTAGATTACTTAGCGAAAAGATTAGATGTTAGTATAGACTATTTATTAGAAACAAAAGAGATGCAATCTAGAAAAATAACTGATAATTTAATATTACAAAGCGAAATCTATATCAAAACTAATCAACTAGAAAATGCACAAGATCAGATAACTAAGGCTTTAGAAATTTGCAAAGAATATAATTTAACGGATAATTATGGAAAGTGCAATTTCTTATCAGCAAAAATTCATCTAAGAAGAGAAGATTATGATTTAGCCATAAGTAGCTTTGAAAAAGCTTTATTTTTCTTTATAAGAAATAATGATAGAAAAAATATATTTAAATGTTACTCATATATAGGGGAAATTTATATTAAAGAAAATTTCTATAAAGGAGCAATAAGTCATTTTAATTTTGCAGAGGAAATATTAGATGAAATAAAGGAAGAAGATATAAATCTATATAAAGACTTTTATAGTAAGATGGCAAGTTGTTATATGAAGTTAGATCAGCCTCAAAAAGCTTTAGATTATATAGCTAAGATAAATGAATTAGAAAAAAATAACTCTATAAAAGAAGAAGCTGAGATAATGGTTCTAAAAGCTAAAAGTTTATTTAGCATAGGTCAATATGAAGAATCTAAAGAATACTTTAGAAGAGCCCTGGAACTTATTGAGAAAGAAGAAGATAAAAATAAGTTAGCTAATATATATTTAATAATAAGTGATGTATATTCAAATATGGGAGATACTGAAAAAGTACTTGAGTATTCTCAAAAAGCATATGACATAAAGAAAAATGATGAAGATCAATATATGTTAGAAGGCTTATTTAAAATGATACAATCATATATTGATGATGATGAATATAATTTAGCTAGAAAATATTGTAAATTAACACTAGCATCATCTATAAAAAATAAAAATAAATTAAGTGAATATAAATCTTTAAAGTTTTATGCTGATATTTATAAAAAAGAAAATGAAATTGAATTAGCAATAGAATACTTAACTAAATGTATAGAAATAGTTTCTAATATAGAAGATTATAAGCTACTTGCAAATTTATACATAGAGCTAGGTCAATTATACTCAAATATATCAAAAGAAAAAGAATTAGAATACTACCAAAAAGGTGTATTTGTATATAAAAACTTAGAAATAATTTAAAAAGACTCTTTGAAAAAAGGAGTCTTTTTTCTTTTATAGAATAAATAACATATGTGTTAGGGAGGTGATGTGTATGAAAAAAATGACTATATTAATAATAATAGCTTTATTATTATTAATATCTATAAATCCGAGTAAGATAAATATTTTGAAAAACTTAAATGTAAGCGCTGAAAATGTAAAAGAAGTAAATTCAATAGATACTGTAGATAAAGTGAGAGGTATAATATATAAAGATAAACTTTGTGTATTAGATGGAAATAAATTAATTATTTTAAATGAAAATGGTGAAGAAGAATACAGTCAAGATATAAATATAGAAAATTCTAGTATCAATATAGATAACTATATAGATATAATTAACAAGGATAATAATAGGTGCTATAGTATAGATGAGAGTGGAAAAGTAAAGTTTTCTATGAATGTTTCACAAGAAACATTTTTATATAAAAGTATAAATGAATATGTTTTTGTAAGTGTATCCGAAAGTGATACTAATGAAATCTTAAAAATTTTTAACAATGATGGTGAATTAAATAATAAAATTGAGATAGATGGAAATGTAACTAATATAAATAGACTAGATCAATACATATTAGTATCTTATGTTAGTATTACAGATAAAATTGAAAATAAAATAGTTATATACGATGAAAATGGAAATTTAAAAGATGAAACAACATTTAACGATATTGTTTTAGACTTATTAATTATCGATAATGATGTATATGTTGTATTAGAAAATAGTGTAGAAATTTTAGACCAAAATTTAAAATCAATAAAAACAATAAATTTAGGTAATATAAGCTCCTTTGAAAAGGGTAGCGAAGATACTATTTTTATAACAGATTCCACAGGCAAATTAGGGTATATAAAAGATAAAAAATATAAAGAAATAAAAACAAATGGAGAAAAGTTTGATGTAGAAGGGATAAACAATACATTTATACTATATTCTGATAATGTTATTTATAGTGATAAGTTAAATAAAATTGAAGAATTTGACAGTAAAATAAGCGATATAAAATCTTTAGGTAAAACTCATATAGCTGTATTTCTGGATAATAGTATAAAACTTTTCAAATTAGAATAAACATTTCTATCAATATATAGAAATAATCTATAACAAAGAAAATAATAGATATGATAGAATTAATTTAAATAATTTACGAGGAAGGGTTTTAATTATGATAATTGAAGTTGATGCAAGAGGCTTAAACTGCCCTATGCCAGTTATAAACACAAAAAAAGAATTAGATAAAATAGAAGAAGGAGTAGTTATAACTACTGTAGATAATGAAATAGCAAAAGAAAATGTACTAAAATTAGCTAACTCACTTAATTGTGAAGCTAATATTATTAAAAATGAAAAAGATTTTATTTCGATAGAGATAAAAAAGGGAGAAAATGTTATAATAGAAAAAAATGAAAATGTTGCCTTAGAAGACAAGTGTATATTTATATCATCTGATAAAATGGGAGAAGGAAATGATGAATTAGGGAGAGTTCTTATAAAAGGATTTATATATACTTTAACAGAATGCAAGCCTTACCCAAAACACATTATATTGGTAAATGGTGGTGTAAAACTTAGTACGGAGAATGAAGCCACTATAGAAAATTTAAAAATATTAGAAAAAGCAGGCGTAGAAATACTATCTTGTGGGACTTGCTTAGACTATTATGGGTTAAAGGAAGAACTTCAAGTTGGAACTGTAACAAATATGTATACAATAGTAGAAATAATGAAAAATTCGTTACAAACAATATCAATATAAAATATAAATATCCAAAAGGCTACATATAATAGACATATGTAGCCTTTTGGATATTAAAATAATATATAGGAAAGAGGACTAAAAATGAACGAAATGTATATAGTATCATTTAATTCAACTCATCATGCTATTAGAACTGAAAAAATACTTAATGAAAATAATATAAGATGCACAACTCTGCCAACTCCAAGAGAAATAACTGCAAGTTGTGGAATATCAATTAGATTTTTATATGAAGATATAGAAAAAGTAAAAAATATAATAAATGAAAGTGAAGTTGATTATAAAGGAATATTTAAAATACAAAAATTGACAGATGGTAAAAAAAGTGTAGAACAAATAGGCTAGGAGGGAAGTATAATGCCATTAGACTTAAAAGTAGGGGATATAGTGGAGTTAAAAAAGCAACATGCTTGTGGATGTAAAGCATTTGAAATAACAAGGGTAGGAATGGATATAAAAATAAAGTGTACTCAATGCTCACGTCTTATAATGCTTGATAGAGAAACTTTAGAGAAAAGAATAAAGAAATTTTTAAATAAATAATATAAAAAAGGTGGTCATTTAGACCACCTTTTTTGGGGAGATTGGGATGAAATATATTTAAGTTATGGGGGCTATATACAAATATTATTATCAGTAAATGGAAAAACTATACGTATTATAAATAAAAATTATGTAATAATAAATAATAATAAGGAATAAATTCAAATTGACAATATTAATAATTAATGATAAAATAAGCAAGTATGAGAATTTATTCTCATTTCTCTGCTCTGTTAAGGCGGAGCCGTTAAGTCCAAAGGGAGGTGAATTATAGTGAAAAATTACGAATTAGTATACGTTGTTAAGCCAAATGCTGATGAAGAAGCAAGAGAAGCTGTTATGAACAAGGTTAAAGAAGTAGTTGCTACTGCTGGTGAAGTAGTTAACGTTGACGTTTGGGGAACTAAGAAATTAGCTTATCCAATAGCTAAGTTCAACGAAGGTCATTATGTATTAGTTAACTTTAAGTCTGCTGTTGATGTTCCTAAAGAATTAGACAGAAACTTAAAGATAAACGAAAACGTAATAAGACACATGATAGTTGTTGCTTAATAACTAAAAGTCTTATTATAAATTAGGATGGTGTTTTTATGAACCATGTTGTATTAGTCGGTAGACTAACTAGAGATCCTGAACTTAGATATATTCCAGGAACAGGAACACCAGTTGCTACATTTTCTGTTGCCATCGATAGAGATTATACTAAAAAAGATGGAACAAAAGAAACAGACTTTATACCTGTTGAAGTAATGGGAAAACCAGCTGAATTCTGTGCAAACTATATTTCCAAAGGGAGATTAGTTGCAATACAAGGTTCAATAAGGGTTGACCAATATAAAACTCAAACAGGAGAAAATAGAACTTTTACTAAAGTAAGTGCTCGTAATGTACAAGCTTTAGATAGCAATAGAAATAGAATGGATAGTCCATATCCAGAAACATCTAGAGGTTCAGAACCGACTTTTGAACCAAGCTTTGAACCGCAAGGATTAGATCCACAAGGATTCCAAGCTATAGATGACGATGATATACCATTTTAGAAAAGGAGGGGAAAAATATGATAAACAAGAAAAGACGTAAAAAGAAAAGAGTTTGTCAATTCTGTGCTTCTAAAGACGCTAGAATAGACTACAAAAACACTCAAAGATTACAAAAATACGTAACTGAAAGAGGTAAAATATTACCAAGAAGAATCTCTGGAACTTGTGCTAAGCATCAAAGAGAATTAACAGTTGCTATAAAGAGAGCTAGAAATATAGCACTTTTACCATATACTTTAGACTAAGATTTAGTCTAATTAAAAAACGAGCCTTAGGGCTCGTTTTTTGTTTATCTATTTTATCTGCTTAATGCATTTAAATTATGGTATAATGTTTATATATTAAGGAGGGGGAATTTGTGAGATTTGATAAAGGTTCTGAAATTACTAAAAATGTAAAAATAATAGAATGGATGAAAAATGAGATATTAATGAGTATAAGTGACTTATTTAATCTGCTATTTAAAGGTGTAAAACCTGTAGATGAAGTGTTACAAGATACTTTAGCTAACATTATAATGATTACATACCTTTTAGCAAAAAGACTTGGAATAAGTTTTAAAGATATAGACTATAAAATTAAAGAAAAGATAAAAATAGGAATAAAAGAAGAACATAGTATAGAAACTTGGTACGGAGATTTAAGTAATTTAAAAAAACATATGGACAATAAGGAGTGATTCTAATTGAGTAAAAATTTTGGACTATCTAGAGCAGCAATGATAGTCACGTTAGGGATAATATTAGTGTTATTATCGGTATATGTTCCAATGTTAGGAATACTTGCACTAGCAATACCTGTTCCATACGCAATAATAGGAACTTTATTCGAAAGAAAATATGCTTTTTTATCACTAATAATAACATTTTTTGTGGTTATGTTTACTGTAGATCCTATATACTCAACAAGTACATGTATAATGAGCATAATTCCAGGGTTAATTATAGGTAACTTAGCTAAACATAATATAAACAATGAAAATAGTAATAAGTTTGAACCTATATATGGAGGAACAATTGCTTTTGTAATCTGTACAATAGCTTTTTATGTTTTTGCACAAGTAATTTTTAAAATCAATATAATTGACGAGTTCACAAATTTAATATCTTCTAGTTTTAATGATCAAGTAAAAATGATGCAAGAAATGAATATTGATTTATATAAAAATATAAATATGGAAGATTTTTTAATTTTAGCTAAGAATATGATACCAACAATGTTGTTTTTAAAAGGATTAATAGCAGCATTTATAACATATTATTTAGAGGTATTTATGTTAAAGAGAACTAAAATGCTGAATTTAGCAAAACCTACATTTAAAGATTTTTACTTACCAGGAAATGCTGTAGGGACATCATTTGCACTATACTTAATAGTTCTATTATTAGGATTTATGAATATAGGTTTATATACAGATTCAATAATGTTTAACTTACAAATGGTATTTAATTTTATGTTTATAGTCCAAGGTATCGCAGTATCTATTTACTATATTAAAAAGTGGTTAAAGCAAGGTACAGGAAAAAATATTTTAGTATCAGGCTTACTTATAGGTATATTTGGTACTATGGGGATATCACTTATAGGTATGCTAGATAGTATTATTGACTTTAGAAGGGTAAGAAGCTATAAGTCCACTTAGGAGGGTAGAAATGAGGAGTAAACCAAGTTTTAAAATAAATATGCCAGAAATAAATATATATATAATAATTATAGGAATAACAAGTACTTTACTACTTTTCTATAATTTATATGTAGGTTGTTTATTTTTCTTTGGTTTTATATATATAGTCTTTCATAACTGGAGAATAGCTAATATTAGAAAAAAAGAATGGACTAAATATATTCAAAACTTATCTTTAGATATAGATGAGACAACCAAAAAGGCTATAATGAATCTTCCTATACCTCTATGTATACTTGAGTTTGATGGAACTATATCATGGTACAATAATAAATTCTATAAAATGACAGAGTCAGCTGATTTATTAGGTATAAACATAGATAGTATAATAAAAAATTTAAACCTTAGAAAAGTACTAAATGAAAACAAGGAATTGTATACAGAGGTAAAATATAAGGATAGAGAATATACAGTAGTTTATAATGTAATAAAAAATGAGCAAGAAAAAAATGCGAAGTATTTAATGATGCTCTATTGGTTAGATAAAACAGACTATTTAGAACTTGAAAAAAAATATAATGAAGAGAAAAATGTAATTATGTTGATTCAAGTTGATGGATATGATGAAGTATTAAAGAGTACAAGTGAAGAAAACAGACCTTTAATAAACTTAGAAATAGAAAAAATGTTAACATCTTTGGAAACTAACACCAAAAGTGCATTGAAAAGAACATCAAAAGATAAGTTTATATTAATAATGAACAAAAAAGAGTTAAATGAAGTAGAAGAAAGTAAATTTGCAATTTTAGATAATATAAGAAATATAAACCATGGAAATAGTCTACCTGTAACAATAAGTATAGGTGTAGGTATAGATGGAGAAACAGTAAATGAAAACTTTAAACTTGCAAATAGTGCTTTAGATTTAGCCTTAGGTAGAGGTGGAGATCAAGCTGTTATAAAAACTGAAGATAAGTTTGCATTTTATGGTGGTAAATCTAAAGCTGTTGAAAAAACAACAAAAGTTAAATCAAGGCTGATAGGACATGCTTTAAGAGAAGTTATATTAGGAAGCAGTCAAGTATATATAATGGGACATAAATATCCGGACATGGATGCTATGGGTTCTGCTGTAGGGATTTATGATATATGTAAATCATGCAATAAAGAAGCAAATATAGTACTAGATTCGTCAAATGAATCAATAGACGAATTTGTAAAAAGATTAGAAAATCAAGAGTACTACAATAATATATTTATAAATAAAGATGATGCTATAAGAAATTGTAATAAGAATACACTTGTAGTTGTTGTTGATACACATAGACCTGGATATACAGAGTGCCCAGAACTTTTAGGATTGACTAAAAAAATAGTTGTTATAGATCACCATAGAAGAGGTGTAGAATTTATAAATGATGCAGTATTATTATTCCACGAAATATATGTATCATCAACTTGTGAGATGGTTACAGAATTAGTTCAATATATGGAAGAAAACGTAAAAATAAATAAAATAACAGCAGAGGGCCTTTTAGCAGGTATAATTCTAGATACAAAGCACTTTGCATTTAAAACTGGAGTAAGAACATTTGAAGCGGCTTCTTATTTGAAAAAAATGGGTGCTGATACTGTAGAAGTTAAGAAGATGTTTAACTCGGATGTACAAGACTTTATAACGAAAGCTGATATTATAAAAAATTCCAAAGTAATAGACAATAGAA
Organism: Romboutsia sp. CE17; assembly: GCF_012317385.1. Taxonomy (GTDB): domain Bacteria; phylum Bacillota; class Clostridia; order Peptostreptococcales; family Peptostreptococcaceae; genus Romboutsia_E. The sequence goes on along the minus strand of NZ_CP051144.1, from coordinate 2,735,786 downwards.
TTGCCTTAGCATATTCAGATAGAGAAATAGAAAATATAAATGTTGTAATTGCTCAAGCAGCAGATGAATTGTTAAGTGTAAAAGGCATAGAAGCATCTTTTGTCCTAGGAAGAAAGAATGAAACAGTATTTATAAGTTCAAGGTCATTTGGACATATAAACGTCCAAGTTTTAATGGAAAAACTAGGTGGCGGAGGTCACTTAGATATAGCTGGAGCACAAATTGAAAATTCTAGCCTAGAAGATGCATACAAAGAGGTGTATGAAATAATACAAGAGTACTTACAGGAGGAAGAATAGATGAAAGTAATTTTATTAAAAGATGTAAAGGGTACAGGTAAAAAAGGAGAAGTAAAAGAAGTAAGTGATGGTTATGCAAGAAACTTCTTACTACCTAAGAAGATGGCAGTAGTAGCAGATAACACTGCTATGAAGGAACTAAATGAAAAAAATAAAGCAATAGAAAATAAAGCTCAAAAAGAATATGAAGCAGCTGTAGAATTAGGAAAGAAAATGGAAGAAATGAATATAGTAATATATTCTAAAGCTGGAGAAGGCGGAAGATTATTTGGTTCAATAACTTCTAAAGATATAGCTGAACAATTGAAGAAGCAACACGAAGTAGTAGTTGATAAAAGAAAAGTATTATTAGAAGAACCAATAAGAGTTTTAGGTTCAACTTTTGTTGAAATAAAAATACATCAAAAGGTTGTTACAAAAATAAGAGTAGATGTAAAAGAAAAACAATAGATTGTATGCTCGAGGTGATTTAAATGGAAGACGTAACGAGAATACCTCCCCATAGTGTGGAATCAGAACAATCTATATTAGGTTCTATATTATTAGATAAGGATGCAATAATAACAGTCAGTGAAACTATAAGACCAAGTGATTTTTATAAAGAAGCGCACAAGATTATTTATGAATGCATGCTTAAGTTAAGTAACAAGAATGAGCCGATAGATTTAATCACTTTGACAGAAGAATTAAGAAAACAGGGACATCTAGATGATGTTGGAGGAATAAGTTATATAACAAGTCTTTCTACAATAGTGCCTACAACTTCTAATGTTAAATACTATGCAGATATAGTAAAAGAGAAGTCGGTGCTTAGACAGCTTATAAAAGCATCTAATGATATAATAAATTTAGGATATGAAAATTCTGTAAAGGTAGAAGAAGTTCTAGAAAAAGCAGAAAAAAGAATATTTGATATATCCCAAGAAAAAGCTAGTGATGACTTTAAGTCTATAAACGAGGTTTTAGTAGATGCCTATGATATGATTGAAAAATTATACACTAATAAAAGTGATGTAACGGGCATAACAACAGGATTTAAAGATTTAAATAAAAAAATAAATGGGCTTCAAAGAACTGACTTAATATTAATAGCAGCTCGTCCTGCAATGGGTAAAACTGCATTTTCTTTAAACTTAGTCCAAAATGCAGCTTTAAAAGGAGATGCATCTGTAGCGGTATTTAGTTTGGAGATGTCTAAGGATCAATTAGTACAGCGTATGCTAGCAGCTCAATCTCATGTAGAGTTAAAGAAGATAAAAACGGGTACTTTAGATGAGAATGATTGGCCAAGGATAATTGATGCGATGGCTGTTTTATCAAATGCTAATATACATATAGATGATACTCCTGGTATAAAAATATCAGAATTAAGATCTAAGTGTAGAAAGCTAAAAATAGAAAAGGGTCTAGATTTAATACTTATAGATTATCTTCAGCTTATGGAGGGTGAAGGTAATAATGAAAGTAGACAACAAGAAATAGCTAAAATATCTAGATCACTAAAGATAATAGCAAAAGAGTTAAATTGTCCTGTAGTAGCACTTTCTCAGTTATCGCGTGCACCTGAGCAAAGAGCTGACCATAGACCGATGCTATCAGACTTAAGAGAGTCTGGATCAATAGAACAAGATGCAGATATAGTTATGTTTTTATATAGAGATGAGTATTATCATCCAGATTCAGAACGTAAAAATATAGGTGAAGTATTAATTGCGAAAAATAGACATGGTGAAACTGGTTCAGTAGAATTAGTTTGGCTAGGAGAAGTTCAAAAATTTGCAGATAAAGCTAGAGATATGTAATACTAATAAATATCCACAGAACAAATTTTCTATAAAAAAATATTTATGTGGATATTTGGCAGAAATTATAAATAAAGATTGGAAAATAGACGAAGTATTATCCACACTATCCACAGAACGTCTGTTGATAACTGTTGATAAGTAGAAAAAGCTGTGTAAAACTAGTAAAATTGATAGTTTTATACAGCTTTTAATATTTACAAATGTAAATTAGTTAATAGGATAAAATGTGTTGAATGTAATTAGTAGTATATATATCCATAAAAAGGAATGATAAACAAATAAATTAAAAGAATAAAAATTCTATATTAGAAGAATCGTATAATATATAGAATTAAATTATATAAACACATATTAAAAAACTGAATACTATAAAAATGTTTGAAAATGTAGCGAATGTTTGATAGAATAAACAAGTAAAGTGTTCGAAAAAACAAATCAGAGGTGAAGTTAATGAAAACAGTAGCAGTTGTAGGATCTCAGTGGGGAGACGAAGGAAAGGGTAAAGTAATAGATTATCTTGCCACACAAGCTGATGTAGTAATAAGAGGACAAGGTGGAAATAATGCTGGACATACATTAGTTGTAGAAGGCAAAAAGTTTGCTTTACGTTTAATACCATCCGGAATACTAAACCCTAATACTATAAATGTAATAGGTAATGGTATAGTTTTTGATCCTAAAGGTTTTTTAGAAGAGATAGATATGCTTAATAGCAATGATATAGATACAAGTAACATAAAGATAAGTGATAGAGCTCATGTTGTGTTCCCATACCATAAAGAATTAGATGCATTAGCTGAAGAAGCTAGAGGAGACAACAAAATAGGTACTACTAAAAAAGGTATAGGTCCTTGTTACATGGATAAAACAGAGAGATCTGGAATTAGAATATGTGATTTAATGGATAAGGATATATTTGCTAAAAAATTAAAAGCTCAAGTAGACGCTAAGAATAAATTAGTTATAGGTGTTTATGGTAAAGAGGCAATGTTTAATTTTGAAGAAATATACAATGAGTATTTAGAATATGCTGAAAAAATAAGAAAATACGTAGCAGATACATCTGTTATTGTTTATGATGCAATAAAAGATGGTAAAAGAGTATTATTTGAAGGTGCTCAAGGAACTTTATTAGATTTAGACTTAGGAACATACCCATATGTTACATCATCTCATCCTATATCAGGAGGATTCGCTGTAGGTGCAGGTGTTGGTCCTAACATGATAAAAGATGTTGTAGGAATAGTAAAAGCTTATACTACAAGAGTTGGAGAAGGTCCTTTTGTTACGGAACTAGATAATGAAATTGGAGAAAGAATAAGAGTTCAAGGTCATGAGTTTGGAACTGTAACTGGAAGAGCAAGAAGATGTGGTTGGTTTGATGCTGTTATAGTAAAGTATGCAGCAAGAGTTAATGGATTAACTAGTATATCATTTATGCTTTTAGACGTATTAACAGGATTTGATAAAATAAATATATGTACAGCTTATAAAATGGGAGATAAGATAATACATAACTTCCCAGCATCACTAGAAGATTTAGCAAAATGTGAACCTATATATGAAGAGTTAGATGGATGGAATGAAGATATAACTAACGTAGAAAAATTTGAAGATCTTCCTGAAAATGCTAAGAAATATATAGCTAGAATAGAAGAATTAGTTGGAGTTAATATAGATATGGTTTCTGTTGGACCGAATAGATCTCAGACTATAATAAGAAAAAATATATTTGCATAAAATATAACAATTAAATTTTAAGAGTTTTATTAGGCATAATGTTTTTAATTTATTCTAATAAAACTCTTTTTTATGTGTAAAAATATAAAAATGAGGTATAAGTATATTGTGAATAATTTAATTCGACATAAATTGTGTGAAAATATCTAAAAAAAATAATAAAAATATAAATATAATTTTAAAAAATATATTGACTAATATAAAAAAAGAGGTATAATAAAAATACACATACAACGAAAATGATTATCATTAACTAAGGATTGATAATAACATACAAAGGAAGGATACAAAAATGAGAAAGAGAAAATTAATAACATTACTTACGGTAGCGACAATGTCTATCGGGATATTAACAGGATGTTCAAATAATAAAAATGATTCAAATAATGCAAGTGAAGAAACAAGAATAGTGAACTCTGCAAAAGGAGAAGTTGAAATACCAGCTAATCCAGAAAGAATAGTAGATATATCAGGAAACAGTGAAGAGTTAGTAGTACTTGGATATACTCCAGTAGGTACATCTAACGTTGATTCATATAATACAGATTCAGTGCCGGCATATGTACAAGAAGAATTAGGAAACGCTAAAGTAGTAGGACATTCTATGATGGATACTGCTGATATAGAATCAATACTTGGGTTAAATCCAGACTTAATAATAATGGCACCAAGACAAGAAAAAATATATGACCAATTAAAAGAAATAGCACCAGTAGTTATGTTAGATGATGAATACAATGACTGGGAAGCTAAATTAATGGACGTAGCTGATATATTTGATAAAGAAGAAGAAGCTCAAGCATGGTTAGATACTTACTATGCAAAAGCTGAAACAATAGGTAAAGAAATAAAAACTGCAAGAGGTGAAGATGAAACTTACGCAGTATTATCAACAGATTTAGCAAATGGTCAATTCTATGCATTCACTAATGCTGGATTAGGAACAGTATTAAAAGAAGATTTAGATCTTAAGCAACCTGAAAATATGCCAGGACAAGATTCAATAGAATTACCTAAAGTTACTATGGAAGGTTTAGCTGAAATAGATGCTGATAATTTAATAATTATAGGTAGTGAATCTGATAAAGCTGAATTAGAAAATAGTTCTGTATGGAACCAAATAAGGGCTGTAAAAGAAGGAAATGTAATATTCTTAAATCAAAGTCCACACTTCAGCCAAGCATATAATCCAATAGGAAGATTATTAGAATTAGATACAATTAAGGAAGAACTTGTAAAATAATATATAAATAAAATAGTAGGTGGAAGCTATATATAGATCTTCACCTACTATTCGTATTTATAGATAAATTTATGGGAGGATAGATGAAAAAGATTAATAGAAAAAAAGCAGCATGTTTGCTTATGATTATAGGTCTAATATTACTTGTAATAGGAATAATAACATCTATTTCTTTAGGAGCAAAGAATATAGACATATCAACAATAATTAATAGCATTTTTCACGATAGCGATAATATAAACACTAAAATAATTAGAGATGTAAGAATACCTAGAGCTATTGCAGCAGCACTTGTAGGAGGATTTTTATCAGTAGCAGGTGCCATAATGCAAGGTATAACTAGAAACCCAATAGCAGAACCGTCTGTAATGGGTATAACACAAGGTGCTACATTTATGATAGCAGTAGCATTTGTATTACAAAGATTAAATCCAAACTTAATAATGAGCAGTTTTTCCATGATGATGTTTGCATTTTTAGGAGCAAGTATAAGTGGATTTTTAGTTTATTTTGTAAGTTCTAGAAGTATAAGAAAGGTAGACCCTGTTAAACTTGCACTTGCAGGAACTGCATTAGGTACATTATTAATATCATTAGCTATGGGTATATCAATGTGCTTTAACTTATCTCAACAGCTTAGCTTTTGGATATCAGGTGGAGTAACTGGTGCAAAATGGAGTAGTATAGCAATGTTATCCTTAGTAGGAGGTATTGCTTTAATAGGGGCAATTATTTTATCGCCTAAAATAACTATACTAAGTTTAGGTGAAGAAGTTGCCATAGGTTTAGGACAAAAGACAAATCAAATAAGGTTTATAAGTATAGTATTAGTAATATTATTAACAGGTGCATCTGTTTCGGTAGCAGGTAATATAGTTTTTGTAGGTCTTATAATTCCTCAAATAGTAAAGGCAATAGTAGGTGCTGATTATAAATACATTATACCTAGTTCAATGGTATTAGGTTCAGTTTTATTAGTATATAGTGATATATTAGCAAGAATGATAAACCCACCATATGAAACTCCAATAGGTTCGTTAACAGCACTTTTAGGAGTACCTGTATTTATATACCTTGTTAGAAAGGATGTAAAATAGATTATGAAGATAAGTAAAAATAAAAAATTTACACTAATTATATCAATATTAATCCTTATGATATTTGGTATTTTTTTAATTAGTTTAAATACAGGTTCTTTAGCAATAAGCCCAGGAGAAGTAATACAAACTTTACTAGGACAAGGCTCAAAGGCTCAAGAAATAGCTATATTTAAATTAAGATTACCTAGAATAGTGCTAGGAATACTGGTTGGTACGGCTTTAGCAGTATCTGGGACTATACTTCAAGGTGTTACTAAAAATGACTTAGCAGACTCTGGTATACTTGGTATAAACTCAGGCTCGGCATTATTTGTAGTAATATATATCTTTTTAATTAATGGAAATGTATATGATGGTGTAAGCAACTTTACTATATTTACAATGCCAATAGTAGCACTTAGTGGTGCTTTATTTGGAGCATTTTTAATATATGTACTTGCTTGGAAAAAAGGAATAAATTCTTCTAGATTATTATTAGTAGGGATAGGGATAAATATAGCATTTACATCATTACTTACAATATTCCAGTTAAAGTTTACAACACAAGAATTTAATAGAGTTATGGCTTGGACAAATGGAAGTATATGGGGTACTAACTGGAAGTATGTATTAGCAGTATTACCATTTATTTTAGTAGTAACTTTATTAACATTATATAAATCGAGATACTTAGATGCACTAAACTTGGGAGATGAAGTGGCTACTGGTTTAGGTGTACAAGTAGAAAAAGAAAGAATAAAATTAATAATTTTTTCTGTAATATTAGCAGGGGTTGCAACATCTGTGGCAGGAAGTATAGGATTTTTAGGATTAGTTGCTCCTCATATAGCTAGAAAATTAGTAGGACCAAAACATATTAAATTAATACCTACTGCAGCTTTAGTAGGAAGTGTAATCCTATTAGTAGGAGATACCATAGCAAGAAATATAATTGCACCTATGGAAATTCCTGTGGGAATAGTTGTAGCTGTAATAGGTGTTCCGTATTTTATTTATCTAATGTTAGTGGACTAATAGTATTAGATAAAAATTATATTTAAAAGGAGATAAATATGAACTGTATAAGTACTAGAAACTTAAATATTTCTTACGGTAATTTAGATATAGTAAAAGATTTAAATTTAGATATACCAAAAGGTAAAATAACTACAATAATAGGCTCAAATGGTTGTGGTAAATCTACAATATTAAAAACAATAGCTAGAATAATACAACCAAAAAGCGGAGATATATTTGTAAATAATATAAATATAAAACAACAAAGTCCAAAGGAATTAGCTAAGACTATGGCAGTTCTTCCTCAAAGTCCACAAGCACCAAGTGGACTTACAGTAGAAGAATTAATATCTTATGGAAGATTCCCTCATCAAAAAGGTTTTGGGAAAATGAAAAAAGAAGACAATGACATAGTAACATGGGCACTTAAATCAACTGGTATGGAAGAATTTAGACATAGACCTATGGAAGCTTTATCAGGAGGACAAAGACAGAGGGCTTGGATAGCTATGGCACTAGCTCAACAAACAGATATACTTATACTAGATGAGCCTACAACTTACTTAGACTTAGCTCATCAATTAGAAGTATTAAAATTGTTAGAAGAATTAAATAAAAAACAAGGGACAACTATAGTAATGGTAATACATGAACTTAATAATGCAGCTAGGTTTGCAGATCATATGATAGGTGTAAAAAAAGGTCGAGTAGTATGTGAAGGAAGTGCACATGATGTTATGACTAAAGAGAACTTAAAAGAGTTATTTAATATAGATGCTGAAATAGTATCTGACCCTAGAAATAATAAGCCAGTGTGCATAACTTATGATATGGTTGTATAAGGTGACAAAATGGAAAATCAACAAGTACTAAGAGACGAAAAAATAAGTAAACTTTTATTAAAATATTCTGTACCTGCTATTTTGGCCATGATGGCAGCATCTCTTTACAATACTGTAGATAGAGCTTTTATAGGATCAATACCAAATGTAGGGGCACTAGCTATATCAGGTCTAGGTGTAACTATGCCAATGCTCACTATAATAGGGGCATTTGCAGTATCTATATCAGTAGGTGGAAGTACAAATATATCAATAAAGTTAGGTGAAAATAATAAAGAAGAAGCAGAAAAAATATTAGGAAGTACATTTGCATTAGAATTAGTAGTAGGAGTTATAATAACTATTGGAGCTATATTCTTCTTAGATAAATCACTTTATATGTTTGGAGCTAGTGAACATACTATAAAATATGCTAGAGAATACATGAGTGTAATTTGCTTTGGAGCGATATTTAATTTACCTGGATTTTCACTAAATGGAGCTATAAGAGCTGAAGGAAATCCAAAGCTCGCGGCAAATATGATGATAAGTACGTGTATACTAAATTTAATTCTAGATCCAATTTTTATATTTGGTTTTGGGTTTGGAATTAAAGGAGCAGCTATAGGGACTGTAATCTGTCAGCTAGTTACATTTATATGGACTTCTTATTATTTTACAAAAGGAAAATCTACATTAAAACTAAGAGTAAATAATATAAAATTAGATAAAAAAATAGTTAAAGCTATTATAATTATAGCATTAACTCCTTTTGCAATGGAACTTGCAGCAGGGTCAATACATTTAGTTACGAATAAAGTTTTAAAAGTATATGGAGGAGACCTAGCAATTGGAGCCATGACAGCAGTAACTTCTATATCACTAATGTTCTTAATGCCTATATTTGGATTAAGTCAAGGGATGCAGACAATAATAGCATATAACTATGGTGCAAAACAATATAACAGAGCTAAGAAGACTTTAGGATTAGCTTTAATAGTTTCAACTATAATACTAACACTAGGTCTTATAGCAGTTAAATTAGTACCAGAATTATTTGTGGGAATATTTACAAATGACAAAGAATTAATGGAATTAGCAGTTAAAGGTATAGATTTAAATTTAATAACATTACCTCTAGTAGGTGTAAGTATATTAGGCCCAGTTTATTTCCAATCAGTTGGAAAAGCTAAAGTATCTATGTTCTTAACATTGTTAAGACAAGTTATTTTATTGATACCTATAATTTATATAATTCCTAAAATATTTGGATTAAATGGTGTCTGGATATCTCAACCTATATCAGATATAGGTGCAATGATAATAGTAAGTATATTTTTAATTAAAGAATTTAAGTCAGAAAAAGTAAAAACTTTTGCATAAATATAAAAAAAGTAAAAGGCAGTAAAAAAATACTAGCTATAAGTATTGGAAATACTGCCTTTTATAAAAATATAATAAAAAAATAAAAAAAGTTTTAAAAAAGTGTTGACGAAATATAGTAAAGTATATATAATAATATTTGTGAGTGAGAGAAACGACGAAAAAAGTCGAAAAACAACTCGCTAAATATAAAGATGATCCATTAGCTCAGTCGGTAGAGCACCTGACTTTTAATCAGGGTGTCCCGCGTTCGAGTCGCGGATGGATCACCATTTATGGCCCATTGGTCAAGCGGTCAAGACACCGCCCTTTCACGGCGGTAACAGGGGTTCGATTCCCCTATGGGTCACCATTTTCCCGGGACTATAGCTCAGCTGGGAGAGCACCTGCCTTACAAGCAGGGGGTCACAGGTTCGAGCCCTGTTAGTCCCACCATTTAATGCGGCCTGGTAGTTCAGCTGGTTAGAATGCCAGCCTGTCACGCTGGAGGTCGAGGGTTCGAGTCCCTTCCAGGTCGCCAATTAAATACACTTTGCTGGTGTGGCTCAACGGTAGAGCAGCTGACTTGTAATCAGCAGGTTGTAGGTTCGATTCCTATCACCAGCTCCAATCAAACGCTTAGAATTTTTCTAAGCGTTTTTTTTGTATAATCAACTTTATAGATATATAAGTGCAAAAATGTTAAGATAGACTTATAAAAAATATATAGTATGTAGGGGGTATTATGTATAGCTTTAAAAATGATTATAGTGAGGGAGCGCATCCTAGAATACTTGAAACTTTATTAAGAACAAATTTAGAGCAAAGCGAAGGATATGGAAAAGATACATATTGTGAACAAGCTGAAAAATTAATTAAAGATAAGCTAAACAATCAAGAGGTAGATGTACATTTTATATCAGGTGGAACACAAACTAATTTAATCGCAATATCTTCATTTTTAAGACCATATGAAGCAGTAATATCTGCAAATACAGGGCATATATACGTAAATGAAGCAGGATCTATAGAAGCAACAGGACATAAAGTAATACCTATAGATGTTGAGGATGGAAAGCTTAGAAAAGAAGATATATTATTAGTTCTAACTAAGTATAGTAATGAACATGTTGTAAAGCCTAAGTTAGTTTACATATCTAACTCAACTGAAATTGGAACTATTTACACAAAAAGTGAATTAGAGAACTTAAGTCAAGTATGTAAGGAGAATAATTTAATACTATTTATGGATGGAGCTAGATTAGGTTCAGCAATAACATGCAGGGAGAATGACTTAACTTTAGAAGATATAAGTAAATTAACTGATATATTTTATATAGGTGGAACAAAAAATGGTACTCTTTTAGGAGAAGCATTAGTTATATGTAATAAAAACTTACAAGATGATTTTAGATATAATTTAAAGCAAAAAGGAGCAATGCTTGCTAAGGGAAGATTATTAGGAATACAGTTTATAGAACTATTTAAAGATGATTTATTCTTTGAAATAGGAAAACATGAGAATGATATGGCAGATATACTTAGAGAAGGTATAAATAATCTTGGTTATGATTTCTTTGTAAACTCTCCATCAAATCAAATATTCCCAATACTTAATAATAGTGTGCTTAATGAATTAGAAAAATATTATGGATTTAGCATATGGGAAAAAATAGATGAAAATAGATCTGCTATAAGACTTGTTACTTCATTTGCAACTAAAAAAGAAGTTTGCGAAGAGTTTATAAAAGTTTTAGCAAGAATAAAGAGTAATATATAAAAAAAGTAGAAGAAAATACTTAATAGTATTTCTTCTACTTTTTATTTTCCCATCTTAAATCTTTACCTATAAATTTAACCATTTTAAACCTATCAAACACCCTAGAAAAAATTCTTTGGGCATATTCAGATCCTAATTGCATAGGAGATAAATTAGTAGATATAATGGTTTTTTTACCAGATAATAATCTAGTGTTTATTATATTAAATAATTCACTATTAGTAAAAGAATTTGTAAGTTCAGTACCTAAGTCATCTATTATCAAAAGATCACAGTCAAATAAATTTTCATAATTATCTTTGCTTATATGACTATCAGAATTTTTAAACTTATAATCTTCTATAACTTCAAACATTTTAAATGCAGTTTGATATATAACTAAGTAACCTTTATCTAATAATGCTTTTGCTATACAGTTACACATAAATGTTTTTCCTAGGCCAGTATCACCATAAAATAATAGATTTTCATCATTATCTTTATCAAAATGCATTATAAATAGTTCGCAAATAGATACTATCTCTAAAATATTTTCATAAGGTGATATATTTGCACCTGGAACCTTTTCTCTAGAGAAAATAGATGTATCTAAAGTAGAAAAGTTTTGGCTTTCAAGCACTCTTGATAAATTTGACATTTTATAAGCATCATTTATAATTTCTTGCTTTAAACAGTTACACTTGTGTCCGTTTTCAAGAAAGCCTCTATCTTTGCAAATAGGACAATGATATTGAATGTCTAAATACCATTCCGGAACTTTATATTGCTTTAATAAAATGTCTTTCTTTGATTTTAACTCAGACATTTTAATTTGAGATTCATTAATAATTTCATCTTTATTTGATGGATTTGTAAGAACTAGTCTAGCCAATTTTAAACCAAGTTTAGAGACCTCATCATCAATAGCTTTTATTTCTGGTATCTGATTATATACATCTCTTTTTCTATCTTCTAAATCTGATTCAGCTTTATCACGTTTTCTTTCATAAGAAACCAAAATTTCTCTTAGTTTAGATTCTTTCATTTAATCACCTACTTAAATTTACCTTTTTGACTTTCTTGAAGAAGCTTTTCTAATTCATCAGGACTATAATTTTTAAATGTTTGATTTATATTATGATATCTAGTTTTAGCTTGAGGAACATTTTTATTAGAGGTTTTGCTTGTAAATTTATTCTGATTTTTAGTCTTATACTCTTCGTCTAAAACTTTTATATCCTCTAAAGTATTAATATTCTTATCTTTCCATTTCTCAATTATTCCATTTATATAAGATATAGATGGTTTAGATACATTCTTTGACTTAGAGCAAGCTTCTAGTATCACTTCTATATCCATGTGATACTTATCTAACCAAGTATCCATAATACGCTCTTCTTCTTTAGATGGTTGCCTATAAAATCCTAACTCATTGAAAATAGTTTTGTATAGTACATATCTTTCTTTTCTTACTGCAAAGCTATTTTCAACATCTTGAGGTGTATATAAATTAGAATCATACCAACTTCTAAGTATTGTTTCAATATATCTAACAGGCCTAGCTGAACCATACTTGTCCTTTACATATTGATATGCATATAATACCATATCTGGATCAAGATTATATTTATTCATAATATCTAGAATATTAATTTTTTCGCTAGGGTCAAGGTATCGACCAATTATTTGATTAATTGAATTAAACATTTTTCTTATGCTAGGATTTTCAGCAACAGATACAATGCTATCACTGTTAGATTTTATAGAGGTAGTATTAATATGCATATTTTCCATATAAAATCTCTTCAAGTCTAAAAATTCTATAGAGTAGTCATAATCATCCATTCCGTCGTTTTTATGCATCTTAATTATGCTTTTTTTCTCCCAAAACTTCCAAGCATCTATTACATCTGATAAAGGAACATTTAAATTTTTTGCTATAGAGCTATTATCAAATTTAGGATTGGAATTAGAGTCACATGCTTGTCTATAACCTAAAAGATAAACTTTTACGTATAAACCATTTGCCATAGGCATAAATATATCTATGAAGATATTGGCAATTGTAGTTTCTCCTAAATCTATTTCATTAACTTCCTTAAAAAACATTTTATCACCTCAGATTAAATTATATCATAAAAGGTATTACAAATTTATCTTGTAAATATTTTTTCAAATTATTCATGTAAATTAGGAGGGGATAATTTGGTTATAAAATTTACGCAAAAAATAAGAAAAAGAATGTTAGTAGCACTATGTCTATTAATATTTTTAGGGGGTGGAGTATATTTATTTAAATATAGTAATGATAAAGAAACTTTAAATATTCCTAAAGAGGAAAGCAATCAATACACAATAGATGTAATATTTGATGATGAAAGTAAAAGGATGATGTGTAATCAAAACTTAGTTTATGTAAATAAAACAGGCAAAGATATAGATAAAATATATTTACATATATATCCTAATGCTTTTTCAAAAAGGGAGTATGCACCATTTGAAAAAAGTGAAATGAATGAAGCATATCCAAATGGATTTAATGAGGGTTATATTGATATTAAAAACATACTTAATAACAGTGAAAAACTAAGTTATAGTATAGACGGTGATAAAAATGATATTTTAGAGATTAATCTTGGAAAAGCCTTAAAGGATAAGGAAAAAATATCTATAGATTTGAAATATACTATAAAAATACCAAACTGTTTAGGTAGATTTGGATATGGAGATAGTACTATAAATGTGACTAATTGGTTCCCTATTGCTTGTGTATATGATGATAGAGGATGGAATTTAAAAAGTTATGAATCTGTAGGAGACCCATTTTATAGTGATACTAGTGATTTTAATGTAAAAATATTAATTCCTAGAAAATATGATGTGGGCTCTACAGGAAAAATAATTAATGAAAAACATGATAGTGAAAAAATATTTTATGAAATAGAAGCTAAAAATGTAAGAGATTTTGCTTTTATATTAAGTGATGAATTTGATATATATACAGACTACTTTAAGGGAGTATTAATAAGTACATATAATTTAGATAGTGATTTTTCAGAATATGCGACAGAGGTAGCAAAAGATTCAATTAAGATATTCAGTGATTTATTTGGTGATTATCCATATGACACATATTCAGTAGTTGCTAGTGATTTTTATATTGGTGGTATGGAATACCCTAATTTAGTTATGATAGATAAAACACTTTACAATGAAAAGAAAAAGTTTTTATTAGAATATATTATAGCTCATGAAACAGCTCATCAGTGGTGGTACTCTGTTATAGGGAATGATGAAATAAGTGAACCTTGGTTAGATGAGGCGCTTACAGAATATTCTACGGTACTATATTTTGAGAAAAAATATGGAAAAGATATAGGAGAAAAACTAATGGATACTATGGAAGTTCAGAGTAAGAATTACTTGAGTCATAATATATTTAAAGCAACTACTCAATACAGGGATTCAATTGATTATAGCTTGAATGTATATACTAAAGGAGCTGTAGTTTTTAATGAAATAAGAAATAAAGTAGGAGATGATGTATTTTTTAGTACATTGAAAGAATACTACAATAAGTATATGTATGACAATGTAAATAGTGCTAAATTCGTTGAAATATGGAAAGAAAAAGGTATAGACATAGACAAAATAATAAGTGAGTATAAATAGATTTGAAATAGACCATTAAAAATTTTTTAATGGTCTATTTTTTTGGTATAATATAATCTATGATATTAAAAAGAAGAGGTGGCGGAATGCTAAAATATTGTTCGATAGGAAGTGGAAGTAGTGGAAATTGTCATTATATAGGATATAAAGATACTAATATATTAGTTGATGCAGGCCTTAGTGGAAAAAGAATAACTACGGGATTAAAAGATATAGAAGTTGATATAGAAAAAATAAAAGGCATATTTATAACACATGAACATTCAGATCATATAAAAGGTGCAGGAATAATATCTAGAAAGTTTGATATTCCTATATTTGCAAATATTAAAACTTGGTGTTCTATGAAAGATAAACTTGGAGATATAAAAGACAGCAATATGAAGGTATTTGAAAATGACAAAACATACTCATTAGGAGACATAATAATAAGACCATTTTCAATTCCGCATGATTCGGAAGATGCTGTTGGATATAATTTTTATGCTGGGACTAATGAAAAGATATCTATAGCAACTGATATAGGTAAAATAACTGAGAATATAAGAAAACACCTATATAAATCTAAGTTGGTAGTGCTAGAATCAAATTACGATCCTAATATGTTAATGATGGGAAGCTATCCATATTCCCTAAAAAGAAGAGTAATGTCAGAAGAAGGACATTTATCAAATGAAGATGCAGGAAGATTTTGTGTAGAACTTGTAAAACAAGGAACGGAGCGTATATTATTAGCTCATTTAAGTAAAGAAAATAACTTTCCAGAGTTAGCATATGAAACATCAAAAGGAATATTAGCTCAAAATAATATTATTGTGGGACAAGATATAAAACTAGATGTATTATCAAGAGATGAAGTTTCAGATGTTTATAAACTTCTGTAAAGGTTAAGGAGATATATATGAATATAAACATAGTTTGTGTCGGAAAAATTAAAGAAAAATATTTAAAGTTAGGTATAGATGAATTTAAAAAAAGATTATCTAAATATTGTAAGCTTGATATAGTAGAGCTAGATGATGAAAAGGCTCCAGAAAATTTAAGTGATAAAGAAATGCTTATGATAAAAGATAAAGAAGGTAAAAAAATTCTTAGCAAAATTAAGAGTAATAGCTATGTCATAGCTTTAGCTATTGATGGAAAAAACTTATCTTCTGAAGAGTTGGCAGATACTATGAGCAAGCTTGCTATTAGAGGTAGTAGTCATATTACTTTTGTAATTGGTGGATCTTTAGGATTATCTGATGAAGTATTAAGTAGAGCTGATTATAAGTTATCTTTTTCTAAGATGACTTTTCCACATCAGCTAATGAGGTTAATATTATTAGAACAAGTATATAGAGCTTATAGAATAAATAATGGTGAACCGTATCACAAGTAAGTGCGAACTTTACCAAAATTGGATATATAAATGAAAGGTAGGTCTGCTTTAATTCTGCAATGAAACTCACAAAAATCTAAAATTTGAATTTTTGTAGGTTATTGTAGTTTTATTCATAGGTTCTTCGTTTTTCACCTATTTCAGCAAATTAGAATTTGTTTTTTCTAATCTATAGTATTGAAAGAAATTGTAAAACATTCCACAAATATATTTTTTATATTCATTTCAGATTTAGGTTAAAGTTAGTAGTTATTCTTTTGTGTATATAAGTTATTTGAAGTAATAAAGTTTCAATTGAATTTGGATAAATATGAATATAAAAGTATTGAAAAAAAATAAAAGTTTATATATAATGTAATTATACTAAAATATAAACATGAAAAATATAAATGTAAAGGAGATGTAAATATGCGCAAAGAGGTAGTTTTTAACTAAACTAACTGAATAAGGATTATTTTAAAAAGTATATGAAAAAAATCTTGGATAACTCAAGGTTTATTTGTGGTAGAAACAATTATTAATAATATTGATATTACCATGTCTATTTGTGTACTCTAAAAATAATCAGTATTATAATGAGCATATTACATCTTTATTTGAAGAATAGGAAAACTGTGTTCTAAACACGGTATTTTTATGCCTATTTTTACTATATTTATAGATATGATATAAGACTTTAATTTGCATAGCTTAATCATAAGTTATATAAATTAAAGTTGTATATTTCATGTTTATATTTAGGTTATATAATTATGAGGCTGTAAGTGAATTATGTTCACTTACAGCTTTTTTTATTTAAGGAGATTATTTTGATGATTTATATATTTAAATATGAAGATTATGAAAAACAAATAAATTTTTTTAAAAATACTAGGATGGTGATTATTAATGGTTAATAAACTTTCAGCATATAAAACTTATTTATTATTTTCAGCTATTACAGCAATGTGTTTTTCACTAGTAGCTACAGTTATGATAGTGTATCACATTGAAACGGTGCATTTAAATCCACTTCAGCTTATACTTGTTGGAACTACTTTAGAAGTAGCATGCTTTATATTTGAAATTCCTACAGGAATAGTTGCAGATGTGTACAGTCGTAAACTATCTATTGTTATTGGTGTAGTTTTAACAGGAGTGGGATTTATTTTAGAAGGTTCTATTTCTAGTTTCGTTTTCGTACTTGTAGCACAGATTGTATGGGGATTAGGTTCTACTTTTATTAGTGGATCTGTTGAAGCTTGGATTGCGGAAGAAGAGAAAGATAAAGATTTGGATAAAATTTATATAAAGGGAGCACAAGCAGGACAGATAGGATCGGTTATTGGAATAGTACTAAGCACTGTAATAGCTAATTTATCTGTAAGACTACCTATTATAGTTAGTGGAGTCTTATTTATAATTCTTGCATTATTTTTATGGTTATATATGCCAGAAAATAATTTTAAATCATCTGCTCCAGAGGATTTAAATACTTTTAAAAAGATGGGATATACCTTTAAATCTGGTCTTAAATTTATAAAAAATAAACCTATAATTATAATTTTGCTTTCAGTAACTTTATTTTATGGATTATCCAGTGAAGGTTATGATAGACTTTCTAATATGCATTTTTTACAAGATACTATGCTTCCTAAACTTGGAAACCTTAAACCAGTGACTTGGTTCGGAATTTTTGGAATTGCAGGAATGATATTGAGTGCTATAGTAATGCATTTTATGGAAAAGAAGCTTAAGGATGATGATAAGAATAAAAATGGAAAGCTGTTATTATGTATAAATATATTTTATATATCATTTATGTTCATATTTGCTATTACAAAAAGATTTAACTTAATGCTAATAGCTTATTTAGCGACAAGTACCTTTAGAACTATAAATGAACCTATATTTAGTGCATGGCTTAATGGACATATAGATGACAAGGCCAGATCTACTGTACTTTCTATAAATGGACAAATAAATTCCTTAGGTCAAATTTTAGGTGGACCAATTATAGGAATCATAGCTACAAATATTTCAGTGAGTATGGGTATAGCATGTACTTCGTTATTAGTAACACCGGTATTAGTGTTATATATTGTTGCTATGATAATGGATAAAAAGGTGGTTGATAGAGTTGGAGGTATTGATTATGAAGAAAATAATTAATATAGGAATCGTAGCACACGTGGATGCAGGAAAAACAACTATAACAGAAAACTTATTATATTATAGTGGAGCTATAAAATCAGTTGGAAGAGTTGATTTAGGCAATACACAGACGGATTCTATGGAGCTTGAGCGTAAGAGAGGGATTACCATTAAATCATCAACCATATCTTTTAATTGGAATAATGTCAAGGTTAATATTGTTGATACTCCAGGACATGTGGATTTTATTTCGGAAGTTGAACGTTCATTAAGTGTTTTAGATGGAGCGATACTAGTTATATCAGGAGTAGAGGGTATTCAGTCACAAACAAGAATATTATTTGAGACATTAAAGGAGTTAAACATTCCAACAATAATTTTTGTAAATAAGCTAGATAGAATTGGGGCAAATTTCAATAAAGTATTTGAAGATATAAAGAAGAATATGTCCAATAAAGTAGTTAGATTACAAGAAGTATATGATGTAGGAAGCAAAGCTGTTTATATAAAAAAACTATTTGATACATGCATGATAAATGATGATGCTATTGATGTTTTATCAGACTTAGACGAAGCATTTTTAGAAAGATATATTGGTGGAATAGAACCTGATAAAGAAGAAATACAAGAAAAGCTTTCATTATATGCAAGTGAAGGAAGTCTATATCCAGTATTTTGTGGTGCGGCAGCAATTGGACTTGGAGTTGAAGACTTATTAGATGGAATTTGTAGTTATTTTCCATTTGCAGGTGATGATTGTGAAAGTGATTTATCTGGAGTAGTATTTAAAATCGAAAGAACAAGTAAAAATGAAAAGAAGGTTTATGTAAGATTATTTGGAGGAAAAATATCTGTAAGAGATAAAATTCAAGTACCTAATAAGGAGATAGCAGAAAAAGTAAAGAAAATTAATAGGTTAGAAAATGGGGGAGTTGTTGAAGCACAGAGGATAGAAGCAGGGGATATAGGTATTTTATATGGACTTACAAGTTTCCAAGTGGGAGATGTTATTGGAATTTCAAATGATAAAATTAAAAATATATCTATAGCTAAACCAGCATTAAAAACAACAATTTCTGCAATTGATAAAGAAAAAAATCCAGAGCTATTTAAAGCATTAACATTACTTGCAGAGGAAGATCCACTACTAGAATTAGAGATGAATGACATAGATAAAGAAATTTATGTCAACTTATTCGGTGAAGTTCAAATGGAAATACTAAGTTCCATGTTAGATGATTTATATGGAATAAAAGTAGAGTTTTCGAATATTGAGACTATCTATAAGGAAACACCTAAAGGTTTTGGAGCGTCAATAATGCATATGCAGGAAGACTTAAATCCATTTTGGGCGACAGTAGGCTTAGAAATAGAACCAGCAGGGAGAGGCGAAGGTCTTAGGTATATTTCTAATGTTTCAGTAGGGTCATTGCCAAAATCTTTTCAAAATGCAATTGAAGAAGCAGTTATTAAGACAAGTAAACAAGGATTATTTGGATGGGAGGTTACAGATGTAAAAGTCACTCTTAGCTGTGGTGAATTTTTTAGTCCAGCCAGCACTCCAGCAGATTTTAGAAATGTGACACCTATGGTATTCATGGAAGCATTATATAAAGCACAAACTGTTTTATTAGAGCCATTACATGAGTTTGAGTTAAAGATTCCTCAAAATGCTTTAAGCAAAGCGGTATGGGATTTAGAAACTATGAGGGCAACCTTTGATAATCCTATTGTTATAGGGGATGAATTCTCAATAAAGGGATTAATTCCAGTAGAAAATTCAAAAGAATATAAAATGAAAATAGCTTCATATACAGAAGGTAGAGGAATGTTTGTGACAAAATTTTATGGGTATAAGGAAGCTTCAGCTGAATTTTCAAAAGCACGCAAAAAAACAACGTATGATCCATTGAATAAAAAAGAGTATTTGCTTCATAAACTAAACGCAATTAGAGATTAAATTTAAATAGATAAGTTAAATTTTTATATGTAGGATTTAAATATAAGACATTCAAAGCCTAAAAGTAAAGGAAGGGTCGTCTGAAGAAGATGAAGACCCTTCCTTTTTTCATGTTACTATGCTTAATTGTAAGTGCTTGAAATTTGTAATATAATGTAAATAAAGTTTTTAATAATAAGGGGACGCACAAATGAAAATCGACTTTAAAATAACAAAAGATGACTATATAAGCTTCAATTTACATCATTTAGAAAACTCGAAATCACAGAAAAGTACATTTAACATACTTAGATATGCTGTACCCATAGTACTTTCTATACCAATCTACTTTACAGGAACGGGGATATTTAATCAACCGAATATATATTGGATTATAGTAGCGATAGTTTTTTTAGTCATTTGGATTTTAACATATCCTAAGCAATACAAAAAATTAGTAGCTAAAGAAACTGATAAACTCATAAGTTAAGGAGATAATTCATCAATATTTGGAAGTAAGACTTTAGAAATTATTGATGGGACAATAGTAGTAAAAGGGGATTCTATATCAGAAACAGTATCGTTAGAAAGTATAAAAGATGTAAAAGTTTACGAAGATATGATCCTTATATATATAAGTGGATTTGTAGCTCATATAATTCCAAGGAGATATTTAGATAAAGAAATAGAGAAAGAACTTATGAAAGAGCTTAAAAAATGTAAGGCTTTAGAACAATTAAAGTAAAACGTGCTCCTTTGGAGGTGTAACGGAGAACCGTATCATAAGTAACGGAGCGAGGTTTTAGTAATAGCTAGTTAAGTAATTAAATTGACTACCTATTTTTATGCAAAAATAATTAATCTGTAAGATGAAATTCTAGTAATTCTTTATGTTTATTACCAGGTAGCTACAGTTAATGACTGGTTAGCAATAACTATTTACAAATTTTGGAAAAAATGTTAATTTATAATAAATTTATAAAATTTAATAATTTTAGTATGGAGGTTTTATTTTATGAAAGTAATGAAAAAATTTGTGTTTTTAAGTTTAGCAACAGCATTATTAGTTACACCTACATCAGCTTTTGCTGATTCTTCATTAATTGTTTCAGAAGAAGGTATTGGGATGGAGGTATATAATCCAATTATGCAAAATGAAGCTTTTTCAATGATTAATCAAAATACCAGATCAACTATAGATGGAGACAAAGTTGATGTTGCAGGAGGAAAACTTTGGACTACATGGAAAGATGGACGTGAATTTAAAGGTAATTATTATCATAGTACAAAAGAACATAGATCTTCAGCAAAGAACTCTACTAGTGCCGAGCCAAAAAGAAGTAAATGGGTATCTAAAGGTATAACAGCTGTTTCACCTTGGGTTTCCCAAACAGCATTCGGGAATAGAGTTTTTGGAGCTACTAAATAAGTATAAATAAATTAAAAAGGAGGTTAGTTATTTGAAAAAGAAGTCAGTAATAGTAATCATTATTTTGACTGTATTGATGAATATATTTTATTTTATACATATTAATAAAACTTTAATTAGTAATTTATTATTTGACAAAACAAGAGTTATATTTCATTTTGATGAGAATAGTAATTTAGACCAACAATTCTTGAATAAAATTATACATTTTTCTCAAAAGAATGATGTAGAGATATCTCAATATAGTTTTTTGAGTAACAATAAAATAGATATATACTCTACTACAAAAGATGATTATAATGAAATATTACTTATACCTAACCTTCTATTTGATAAAGAGATAAAAGTACATAATTTTGATGAGATTTATAACGTTGGATTTAAAAATTTATTTTACCTTAATACTAAGGATAAAAATATTATCAGTGAATTTTCAAAAGACTTTAGTGAATATGGTCAACTTTATGATGATTTAGAAGAAGAGTATGAAGGAATTGATATTTTATTTAAAAAGTTGTTAAAGTATATGGATACTGGTTTTTTATCGATATTTCCATTATTTCTATTTACTTTTCTTTTTATAATTCTCTTTCATTATCTAAATAATAAAAAGAAATATTTAGTTTATGAATTGTGGGGATATCCAAAAATAAAAATATATTGTGTTATAAATAAAATCTTTTATAAAACATTATTTATAACTGCATTATTATGCAATTTAATTATGATTGGAAGTACGTACTTATGTAATTTAACAAACATATTATTAGAACTTATACCAATAATGTTTTTATTAAATTTAATTATGGTGTGTATTATATTTTTTATTTCAATTATTTTATTTTCACTATGTTTTATTAATTTAAATAGCAAGAATGAAAAAAAGAGACTTTCAAATATAAGGTTAATTGCAAATTTATCAAAGTTTTGTTTATTATTAGTAGTAATTTTATCATTTAAAAATTTATCTACTGAGATAAGGACACTTAATATAAACAATGAGAGTTTAAGTTTGTGGAAAAATACTGAAAACCTTTATATTATGTCTGGAATGTATTCTCCTGCATATGAAGATTTAGCACTAGAAGATGAGTTTAATGAAAAAATATTGAACGTTTATAGAGATTTAAGTAAATTGAATAAAGTATTCATAATTGAATCACTTAACTTTGAACGTTCACCAATTATAAATAATAAAGATGAAGATTTAGATTATAATTATAAAATGAATGTAAAAAATGAGAATGATTTATATTCACCTTATGGTAGAAATATAATGGTAGATAAAAATTATTTAAAAAGAAACTCGATAAAAACTTATTATGATAAAAAAAATGTTCTTGATAAGATAGATAATAACGAGGATGTTTTAAATGTACTAGTACCACAAAAATTTAAAAAATATGAAGATACTATAAAAGAATCATATAGAGAATGGTTTTATTTCCAAAGGGTTCATATACCTAACATGTATAAAGAAGTGAGAAATAAAGAGTTAAGTACAAAGGAAATTGACGATTTAAGAGTAAACTTAATTTACATAGAAAATAACCAATCATACTTTACATATGATAGTTATAGTGGAGATTATCGTAACTGTATCAAAGATCCGTTGGTTACTGTATATACTGAAAATATAGATAATTCAGTTTTAGCATCAACTTTAGGAGTATTTATGTTTTTAGAAGCAGAAAATGAATACACTGCATTAGAAGAAGTTAAGAATATTACACAAAAATATAATACTACTGAATTAAATTCAATCTCATCAGTATATGATAGAAAAGGAGAAAAAATTATTGAAATAGAGGATGAAGTAAATAGATTAATATTAAACATTATAGTTATATTTTTAATATTAACTACATTAACTGTAGTCATAACATATGTTTATTATAAATCTTATATTTCAAAAATAGCGATAAGGAGTTTGTATGGATATAACTTTATAAGTATTTATAGAGATTTACTTTTATCAAATTTATATATGTACATTTTGGTATTTTTATTTATGTCTATTGTCTATAAAAAAATATCCATTATAACAATTATGATTAGTATTGCTATGCTATGTATAGATTTTATTATTACTAAATTTGTAAATCAAGCTTTAATTTATAAAGGAGAGATTGAGTTGATTAAAGGTGAGTTAAAATGATAGAATTAAAAAACATTAATAAAAGTTTTGATAAAAGAGTAGTTTTATCAAATATATCATTATCTATAAAAAAAAATGAATTTGTCTGTATAACAGGTGAAAGTGGCACAGGAAAGACTACCTTATTAAATATAATAGGATTATTAGATAAACCAGATAGTGGAGAATTAAATTTATATGGTAAAACAAGTTTTTCTAGAAAAGATATACTAGAACTTAGAAGAAATTTTTTTGGTTATATTTTTCAAGATTTTCTATTAATTCAAGATGAAACTGTTAAGGAAAATATTAATATTTCTAAAAAATATAATAAAAAAGTTTCTAATAAAGATATCAATGATGCACTTATTAAAGTTAGACTTGATAGTAGTTATTTGAATAAAAAAGTATGCTATTTAAGTGGAGGAGAACAACAAAGAGTCTCTATAGCAAGAATGATATTAAAACCGTATGAACTTGTTTTAGCAGATGAGCCTACTGGAAATCTAGATGCTAAAAATAAAAAAGAAGTTATAGATATTCTTAAAGATATAAAAAAGTCTGGCAAAACAATAATTTGTGTTACACATGATAAAGAGGTTTCTGATTCAGCAGATCGAGTTATTAATCTAAACGATTTATAATCTAAAAATATAAATTAAAGAAAAATGCTTAATAATAAGGAATATAAATATGAAAATAAATAAAAAAATTTTTTTTATATTTATAATATTTATTTGTTTAACAACAATATTTATTATAAATAGTTACGGATTAACTTATTTAAAGGTGATTTTTGAAAGAATAATAAATATTTTAATGTAAATATATAAAATACCCTCAAAAAAATGACAATCTTATATGAGTATATGTAATATACATTCATACTTGCTATGTTTTGGTTTATTTACTCTATTATCAATATTCTTTTTTTAATAATGATTTACTCCAACAGTTATTTTAATAAGAATAGAGGTCAGATACAAATTTTTAATAAACTAAGTTATTTCAGTAACTTAGTTTATTTTTTATAAATGAGAAAAATGAACTAAGAAAAGTATTTAAAGAAATAAAAATTTAAATTATAAAATTTAGTAAAAATAGGATTCAATAAAAAATTATGAACTCTATATAAGAATATATTTTAGTAATTGAAATTCGTGTAGTATTTTTTTACTAGATCTTGAATTCAAATTTTAAAGCTAGTTGTTTGATTACTCACAATGATTATAATTTGCAGCATTTTTATTATGAAATAAATTCTTTGCAAATTAAAATCTTTTTACAAAATATTTTCTTATTAGGATATTAATAATAAAACTTGAAATGATGATTTAATTGAATAAATTATAATATATATTATTAGCAAAATGAATACTTATAATTGTATTAACTGGTTGTAATAAAAGTTCAAATACAAATAAAAAATGTACGTAATGATAAATTAGTTTGTAAGATTTTTAATTTATTGGATAAATGAGGGATCCTATTTTATAGGAGACGACTTTTGAATGCCCATCGATATATGTAAGATAGAAAAATACTTAGAAGTATTTAAATTGATTAAAAAAAATAGGACAAGAAGAACGCTATAATATGATGAGCAGAACGTATCACAAGTAAATGAGATTTTCACTAAAATTATGAATGAATAATTATAGCTTATTAGAATTCTTACCTGTATTAAATATAAGGGTAAGAATTTTTTATTTAGTAAAGCTATATAAAAAAAATAATTTGACTTTCATAAAATGCCTAACTTATTCAAAATTGTATAAGATTGAGTATTTTACTTAGTATCAAATTATTTAATCAAATTTAAATATTATATAGTTTATCAAAGTGACATAGTGGGTATTTTATATTAGTATTGTTCGTTGACATAACTTTCCAATATGAGGTATATTATAATATTTCTAAACATATTCGATTTCCTTGGATTGGAAATAGCAATGTTCATATAAATTAATAGTTTTAAAAGGTTCTGTTAATTAGATATGATGAGAATGGTTCTCGAAGAGATTAATAAACCGATAGGTTATATTATATTTGGTTTTCTAAAAATAAGCATAGCAAACAAGCCTAACGAAATTATAAAATTTTTAGGCTACAAATGCAATTAATATTTGATGAACCAATTAACTTTTTCTTGATGAGTATAATTAATACCGCAAACTTGAGCAGGTGTTAAATTATTAAGTGATGAATGATTTTTAATAAAGTTGTAATAAAAAATAAAGTTACTGATAAGGCTATTGGCACTTTCATATGACTTAAATCCTTTGGTTTTCTTGTACCAAGATTTAAATGTTTTGTTAAAAGATTCGATTAAATTATTCGATATATCATCACTAAAATCTTTAACAACAATATTAGTAGAGCTTTCAAAGGTATTTTTAACAGGCTCTCTATATGAAGGTAGACCATCTGTTACAATTGATTTAGGACTACCAAAGGTTTTAGCTTGCTTAAATAGAGAAAATGCACATACTACTTCACGAGATTGATTTAGGTTCCAAGATGTAATAAATCTTGTTTCAGAATCTATACAAATCCAAAGATAGTGCTTTTTGCCGTTAATTTTTACAACAGTCTCATCAGCATACCATTCATCAGAATCACCTAAGTATAGGTTAGTAGTAAGCTCATCGCTTATGGATTTGAAGTATTTATCAAACTTCTTAATCCATTTGGAGATTGTTACATGAGATACTCTAATATTCATGTAATCTAATAAATATGTTGAAATAGCCCTTGTTGTAGCATTAAGTGAGTAGTATAAGTTAATAGTCATAATTATTGTATTTAAACTAAATCTATGTCCAGAAAATACAGTTTTACCATTTAGTTTTTCAGAAGATGGATCATCTATAGCTATAGGTATAAGTTGTTTAATAGTATGATTATACTTTCTGTTATTACATTTAAAACTAACATGATATTTGTATTTATGGTGAAGGTACATACCTTTTCCACACACAGGACATTTAGGATATCCAAGCGAATAATTATTGATTGATTGTAAAGTAAATTGTCTACGACATTTCTTGCATAAGTACTTTTGATTGGAGTTCTTATCCTTACCAAACTTATACAAATTTGTGTTATAACATTCAGGGCATTTAACCGTAGGTTTCAATTTTCTCGACTCCTTTCATTAGGGGGAAATTAGTTTTTAGCGAAACCATTGTAAACCCTATCGGGGTCGAGATTCAAATATAAATAAGTTAACAGAACGTTAAAAAAAATAAGGGGGAGAAAATGAAAAAATTTACAGCTTTTTCTTTAATATTTATGCTATTTTTTTCAAATATAGCTAACGATGTTATGGCTGCTGTGAATGTAGGTCAAGCTAATGAAAATCTACAAGGTGACTATGTAGTTATAGTCAATACTGACTTAGAAAATAGCCAATCTACAGGGAGTATTATATTTGATGATTCTGGCTTAAATATTAACTCAAGTAGTAAAAGCTTATCACCTTCTAAAGAAAGCGGTAGTTCAGAAGAGTCTATAGAAGTCTTATCTTTAGATAGTGAAGAAGTAAATGTTAATAAAAATTCGAAAAGCACAACAACTTACGAAATAGGATACGAAAAGAGAATAGGTCCAACTGAAAATACTAAAAAAACTTATACTTTAATAGGTATAGGTGATAAAAGTTACATATGGATGGAAAACTCTATAAAAGCTGCTTATGATGCGGTGAATAAAACAGATTTGGCAGCTAAAGAAGTCATAAAGGTTTATGAAGGTGCTCCTTACGATATTTTAAATGAATTAGCAGATGGAAATATACCTTATTCGGATAATTCAGGTAAACTTTCTATATTAATAGAAGATACAGGTGGAAATACTGGTTATTATTATGGTGAAAAAGATATAACAGCTATTCACGTTAAAGCAGTAGATGCAAATTCTTTTAAAGCTGGTGGATATGATAATTTAA
The DNA here is from genome assembly GCF_012317385.1 of Romboutsia sp. CE17. Lineage (GTDB taxonomy): Bacteria > Bacillota > Clostridia > Peptostreptococcales > Peptostreptococcaceae > Romboutsia_E. The sequence goes on along the minus strand of NZ_CP051144.1, from coordinate 2,708,021 downwards.
ATGGCTTATTAGCACATGAAGGTCAACATGCTTTATTTAATAAGTTAATTTGTAATCATGATAGCCAACTTGCTCATAAATATAGCTGGATAAATGAAGGTATATCTGTAGCAGTTATGGATAAATTATGGGGATATTCAGACTCCAATGGATGGCTAACTAGGATTAACGATCATGAAGCTATAAGAAATGGTTCATCTTTACTTTATTCAGATTATAGAAGTTCAACAGCACAAGATTATTCAATGCCTTATTTATTTGTAAGATATTTAGCTGCTCAAGCTACTAATAATGGCGATCCTATAGATTTCTTGAAGAAGCTTTATACTATGGATGCTACTGGTAAAACTACTGAGCAGTTTATGAATGAAATTATAAAACAAATTCCTAATTTAAAAGATAAAACTTTTAAAGACATATTAGGAAGTTTTTATGTAGCAGCATTTTCGCCAGAAAAAACAGGGGAGTATAGTTTTTATGGTGATACTGTAGTTACAGATAAAGTAACTTCTTATCCTATATATTTAGGAGAAAGTGGAAAAGCTTTAAGTTTGGAACCTTCAGCTGCTATTGTTGTAAAAACTTTAGGGGGGAACTTTACAGTTCCAAGTGATGCAGGAAGTGATGTTAAATTTTACGCAGTAACTAAAAATAATGATATATATAAACCTGCTGCAGGAAATGGTACAGCATCTGATCCATACATAATAACTGATGTAGGCGAATTAAATAGTTTAGGCAAATATCCTAATGCTTACTTTAAACTAGGCAATGATATAGACGCTTCAAAGGGAAGTTTCTTTACAGCAGAAAGCTTTTCAGGAAATTTAAATGGTAATGGATATACTATAAATAATTTAAACAAGCCATTAGTTAATAAAAATAATGGATCAATAACTAATTTAAATGTAAATGCAAATATAAATATTGAAGTGATCTCTAATTTTGGAGTAATAGCAAAGGTTAATAGTGGAACAATTTCAGATGTTAAATCAACTGGAGAATTAAATTTAAATGCTATTGTAGCAAATCAAAATTTAAAAGCTACAGTTGGTGGAATAGTTGGTGAAAATCAACCCTCAGGTATAATAGAAAGAGTAAATTTTGATGGTAATATTAACATTAATATGGCTGCTAATGATGCCAATATAGGTGGGTTAGTTGGTTATAATATGGGATTAATTAAAAATAGCTATTCTAAGGGAAATATAGAGGTTTCACAAAAGAATACGGGAAGCTATTCATTATACTTAGGAGGACTAGTAGGTTTAAATAATTATTTAAGCTATGGAGATTCTATAAGAACATCTTATTCAATAATGAATTTAAATTCTAATGGAGTAACTGTAAAAAGAATAGGTTCTATAGTTGGATATTTAAAAAAAGGAACAATAGGAGACTCATATGGAATAGATAAATATGAGCCCTTAGGTGGAGAGCAGACAAATTTAGATAGTAAGAAAACCTTAATAGAGCTTCAGTCTCAAAGTACATTTGCTAAATGGGATTTTGATACTGTATGGAAAATGGATAGTAATACAGATAAAACTCCTATATTTAGAACAGGAAATGATATAACATCAATCAGCGCTAAATTGTCGCAAGTTAATTATATTGTAGGTGAACAATTAATTTTATATGGTTTTGATGTTTTGACAGTTAATGGTAAAGAGATAGAGTTAACATCACAGATGTTAAATATGAATGAATTTGATTCATCTACTGTAGGTAAAGATAAAGTTATAAATGGTTCTTATATGGGTAAAAAATTTACAGTAACATATAATGTAGTTGAACCTAAAACAGTAACTGACCTACAAATATATGAAAAAGGAAAAGTAGATTATATAGAAGGAGAAAATTATTCAGATAAAGGTGTAGTTTTAAAAGCTAAAATAAATGGTTCTCCTTATGATACATATATCTACTCTGGATACACTAACAATTTATCTTCACAACTTAATAAAAATAACACAGAAGTTGAATTTAGTTATTTTGGACAAACTGTGAAGCAAAATATAACAGTAAAAGAGAAGAGTATTTCATCAATAACTGTATTTAATAGTGCAGATAAATCTACATATGTTCCAGGAAATACTGTAAATTTAAGTGGAATAAGGTATCAAATTAATTATAGTAATGGAAGTAAAACTAAAGTTTTAGGATATAGTGATTTAAATAGCTATAATTTAAAAGTAGCTCAAACAGATGATTCAGGTAAAAATGCAGTAGATTTTGATTTAGGGAAGACATTACAAGAAAGTGATAATAATACAAAGTTACATATTTATTATGGAACAGCATTACCAGGAGAATCAGGAGCTATTTCAGCCGAAGTAGTAACTTTAAGTGTAGCTAAAAGATTATATATGGAAGATAAAACTTTTAGAGCTGTAAAAGGTAATTATGGTTATTGGAGATCAGAGAGTGTATTAAATTCAAATTATGATGTAAATACTACTTTAAAATCAGGTAGCTTACCACCAGGAGTAACAACTTATGGTACCCCAAGTGATAGTAGGGATTCTTTTAGTTTTGAAGGTACTCCAACAACTTTAGGAACTTATGCAGCAACATATACTATAACAAAAAATGATGGAAGTGATTCTATAGATGTTACTTTTACATTTAATGTAGAGGAAGTATCGAATGAACCTTTATTAGAAGCTTTAACACTATCAAAATCTCAAAATCCATCACTACCTAATGATATTGAAGGGGTTATAGATAATGTTAATAATACTATTAAATTTACAGTACCTTATGGAACTGATGTAACAAAGTTACAACCAATTCCAACATATTATAAAAATTCAAGTTTACCATCTAACTTATGGAATGGTGCAATAGTTGACTTTACTAAACCAGTAGCTTATGAAGTAACAGCAGAAGATGGAAAAACAAAGAAAACATATATGGTTAGTGTAGAGGTATTACCTAGCCCAGATGGAATATCATCAATAGATATAGATAATAAAATAACTGATATAAAAGTTGGAAGTACTTTTACTTTCTCAGCAACAGTAAATGGATTTGGAAATTTCGATAGATCTGTTACTTGGGAGATAGAAGGTGCAACTAGTAAAAATACAATTATAAGTAATAATGGTACTTTAACTATAGGAGAAGATGAAATAAGCAAAGCTATAAAGGTGATAGCAACAGCTTCAGGTGATACATCAAAAACTTTAGAAATATCAATCAATATAATTCAAAAACAACAACTAAATAAAGTAACAGAATTAATCTGGGATAGAAGATTAGTTAGGTGGAGAGAAGTATTAAATGCTAAAACTTATGAATTAAATATTTATAAAGATGATCAATTAATACAAACAATAGTAGTAGCTACAAATGAATATGATTTAAATAGTTTCATAAAAGAAGCTGGTAAATATAGTTTTACAGTAATTGCAAAAGCAGATGGATACAAGGACAGTGAAGTATCTGATAAATCATCTATACTTGAATTTAAAAATGCTAAACCAGTAATAAGTGGAGCAGATGATATAGAAATAGAATTTGGATCATCATTTGATATAAAATCAGGAATAACTGCAAGCGATGAAGAAGACAACGACTTAACTCCAAAAATTGAAGTAGAAGGAACTGTTGATACAAATACTTCATCAACTTATACTTTAAAATACTCAGTAACAGATAGTGATAATAATACTACTACTATAGAAAGAAAAGTAACAGTTAAAGAAAAAACTACAAATCCAACTGAAGACTTAGTACATAGTGTTAATATAGAAACACCATCAAATACTAATATTGAAAAGGGAGAAAGCTTAACTTTAAAAGCAATAGTTACAGGTACAGGTAATATATCTAAGGATGTAACTTGGAGTGTTGAAGGAAATAATAGTTCTAAAACTACAATAGATTCTAATGGTGTTTTAACTGTAGGAAGTGATGAAACTAGTGAAACTATAAAAATAATAGCAACATCAGTTACAGATAAAACTAAAACTGCAAGCATTACAGTAAATATTGTAGAGAAAGTTTTAGCTAAATTGAATAAGGCTGAAAACTTAATTTGGAATGAAATGGTTGCAACTTGGGATAAAGTAACAAATGCAACAAGATACAAAGTAGATTTATATAGAAATGATATATTAGTTGTAGAAAAAGTTGTTGATATAAACGGTAAAGAAACTAAAACTTTATTAAAATCAACAGATACAGTAAGCTATGATTTCTCAGAGTATTTTACAGATGAAGGAGAATATAGATTTACAGTAGTAGCAGAAGCTGATGGATATATAAGTAGTGATAAAGCAGGAGAAAATAATAATTCATCTAATAATGAAGATAATGTAGTTATATATGAAAATAAAAAGCCTGAAATAACAGCTAATGATGTAACTATAAAAGTTGGAGACAGTTTTGATGAGCTTCAAGGTGTTACAGCGTATGATAAAGAAGATGGAGATTTAAGCAATAGTATAAAAGTTATAGAAAATACTGTAGATATAAATAATCCAGAAGTATATACGGTAACTTATAAAGTAGTTGATAAAAAAGGATTAGAAACTATTAAGTCTATAATAGTTACGGTTCTTAGCAATGAAAAGCCTGTGATAAGCGGAGCTGATAATATCAAAATAGAATTCAATTCAAACTTTGATAAAAAAGCAGGTGTAAGCGCAACAGACTATGAGGATAAAGATTTAAGCGCAAGTATAGTAATAACTGGTGAAGTTGATACAAAGATTCCTGGAATATATGAATTAATATATTCAGTAACAGATAGTGATAAAAATACTACAACAGTAAAAAGAATAGTAACTGTTAAAGAAGAAGTGAAACCGGAAAATCCAGAAATAGCTGAAGATGCTGTAATAAAAGCTAATGATATAACAATAAAATTAGGAGAAGAGTTTAACTCGTTAAAAGGAGTAGAAGTAATAGATCCTAAAGATATAAATATAATAAACGATTTAAAATATACAAGTGATGTAAATACAAATAAGCCTGGAATTTACACAGTTAAGTACGAAGTAGTAGGAAGCAATGGTAATCTAGTAACTAAAACAATAGTAGTTACAGTTCTTAGCAATGAAAAGCCTGTGATAAGTGGAGCTGATAATATCAAAATAGAATTCAATTCAAACTTTGATAAAAAAGCAGGTGTAAGCGCAACAGACTATGAGGATAAAGATTTAACAGCAAGTATAGTAATAACTGGTGAAGTTGATACAAAGATTCCTGGAATATATGAATTAATATATTCAGTAACAGATAGTGATAAAAATACTACAACAGTAAAAAGAATAATAACTGTTAAAGAAGAAGTAAAACCAGAAAATCCAGAAACACCAGTAAAACCAGAGGAACCAAATGAACCAGAAGATTCAGAAACACCGGTAAAACCAGAAGAACCAAATGAACCAGAAGATTCAGAAACACCGGTAAAACCAGAAGAACCAAATGAATCAGAAGATTCAGAAACACCGGTAGAACCAGAAGAACCAAGTGAATCGGAAGATTCAGAAATGCCTATAAAACCAGAAGAGCCAAGTAGCGATTCTGATAAAGTAGAAACTGAAGATACTGAATCAAATAAAGAAGAATTACCTAAAACAGGAGATGATATTTTGGCAGTAAAAGTTTCAATATTATCATCGATATTTATTTTGATAAGTTGTATATTACGTAGAAGAAAAACAAACTAAATAACTTATATGGAATATAGATATAAACATATAGTAAAATAAAGTATAATAACAAGAACGGTATCATGGATAAGTAAGTTCTTACTAAGATTATGTAATAAATAAAAGCAGATATTGTACAGTAAAGTGGTGCTTATATTAATGATACTTAAGAAAGAGAGTTAAGAAGCTAAAGGCTGATTTCTGTATTGAACAGGAGTCAGCCTTTTTTAGTTTCATTGACAATGTTAATTGTTATAATAATTAATATAATTAATAGTAGTTCTTCTAAGTTCGAGCAGGACTCGTATTTATTCTTCGATAACTTATATTTTATCATTTTAAAATAGTACTTTGCTCATAACTAATTCATTTCATAAACTTATTTTATAAAAAAAGAACCTATAGATAGACTCTATTTTAAAAGTATCTATCTTATAGGTTCCAATTTAAAATAATTAAAGATTTCAAATTAAACAAATTATATTCTATTTTTAGGATATCGTAGTAATCATATGATAAACAATTGGTCCCAAAAGTGCAGGTAGATAATTAGCTACCTTCAAATTTATTACACTTAAAAGATCAAGTGACATTCCAAAAATAAGTAAAGATCCAATTGCAGAAATCTCATTGATTACATAAGGTGTTAATATTGGTTGTAGAACAGTTGCTAAAAGAAAAATTATTGTTTCATAAAGAAAAACAAAGGGTCCGCTCAACATAACGCTTCTACCGTAAATAGCTCCATAAATTAATGTACTGCATATATCTAAAATGATTTTAAAAGATAATATTGATGAATCGTTCTTAAGTCCAATATTTAACGGTCCTACAATGGCCATAGAACCTACACATTGAACCATAAATACGGTAATGAATCCCTTAACAAAGTTCTCATCTGCTGTCTTAAACTTAGACTTTAAAAACAATCCTAGTTGATTGAATTTACCATCTAGATTTAACTTTACTCCGATCATAGCTCCTAGCACACAACTGACAATCATTAATATATTATTTTTAGTAGTAATGGCCCCCTGTATACCAACAACAGCAATACAAAGATTAGCAATTATAAGTACTGCCTGTAGCTGAGTCTTTGAAATAAACTTTTTAGCATAGCTACTTGCAAACCCCGCTATCTCAATCCCAATCATATTTCATAATATATATAACATGTTAATCTCCTTTTGTTATCTATATTACTTTAAAAAATTTAATACTGTTTGAATTTCTGTTTTTACACCACTAATCATAGATTCTTCCATAATCATGAATTTAGGGTGATGATTTGCAAAGCCACATCCATCTGCAGCAGTACCTCCCCCAAGTTGTACAAAGCAGATTGGTGCAATTTGACGATAATTTGAGAAGTCTTCACTTGCACTCATTAATGGAGCTTCTTTTACCATAGATTCTCCTAACACTTCTCTAGCACTATCCATTACCATTGCTGATACCTCTTTATCATTGATAACAGCTGGGTATGTAAGTTGATAATCTAAATCATAAGTAGCACCATAAGTTTTACATGTATTATCTATAATTTCTTTAACTTTTAATTCAACTTTTTTTCTAGTTTCATCACTGATTGTACGAATAGATGCACTCATATATGCTTTATCCGGAATTATATTTGGAGCATCCCCTGATTTAAACTCACCAACAGTTATTACAGCAAGCTCTCCTGGTGTAGTACATCTAGAAATTACAGTTTGTAATTGGTTTATAATTTGGGTTCCAACAATAATAGGATCGATTCCATACTGAGGCATAGAACCATGACTTCCTTTACCTTGAATATTTAAAAAGAATCCATCGGCAGCTGTCGTTGCAGCCCCTACTGGACGTACATGAATACTACCACACTCAAGGTTTGGAATAATATGTAATCCTACTGCTGCATCTATATCATCTATCATACCACTATCTATAATTCCTTGTGATCCACCTGGATTAAGTTCTTCTGCATGTTGGAATATAAACTTAACAGTTCCATTTAAAGAATCTTTTAACTCTGAAAGTACTTTTGCTGTAGCTAATAACATTGCAGTATGTATATCATGACCACATGTATGAGCCACTCCCTTTACTTTTGATTTGAAAGGAAGATCACCCTCTTCTTGCATTGGTAAAGCATCCATATCTGCACGAAGTAATATAGTCTTTCCTTCTTTAGCTCCACGTAAAATACCCAGAACGCTAGTTTCTGTTGGTCTTTTTATTTCAATATTTCCAAAACTTCTTAGCTTTTCCTCAACAAAAGCTGCTGTGTTATGTTCTTTAAATGATAATTCTGGATTCTCATGAATATGACGTCTCCAAGAAATCATCTCCTCTACTGGAATTTTATTAAACCATTCTTTCATAATATACCTCCTATACAAGTATGCCAGGATTTAAAATCCTGGCATAATCTATTTAATATTTTTAAATAAATTCTTTTTTAAGAAGTCTATTCTGGCTTCTTTACTAATAAAGTAGCTGCTCCTGAAATCACCATACATATAGCAAGTACGATGAATGAGAAGAAATAACTATCAGCTTGAGCAAATGCACTAACTAATTGTGGAGAAATAATTCCACCAACAAAAGCTCCTATATTTAATACAGCAAATGCTGAGCCTATAATCTTTCTTGGCACGATTTGATATGGTATAGATAATAATGCTGAGAAAGCTAACATCATAGTAAAATCAGAAACATATAATGCTGCTATAGCTACTTGATATATAGGTGCTGCTATAAATACAACGATACATATTGCTGTAATTATAGATAACCAGAAAATAAACTTTTGTTCTTTTCCTTTGAAGTACTTAGTAACTACAGATCCACTTATAGCTGTTGCAATAGTCATGACTATATAGAATCCAACCATAATAGTACTTAGCATTGATGAATTTTCAATATTAAAGTTTACGTGGAATACATTTGGTAGCCAGAACATCATTGCTACACCAACTAAGTTACTGAATAAGACAGCTATTGCTAATAATAATGTATTCTTATTTTTCCATGCATCAAAGAAACCTACTTTTTCTGCTGGTTGAGCCTTTTCTTTAACATCTGTATTTGCTGCTTTTTTGTCTTTTAAGAAAATAACAACAAGAACAAGAGCTACTAAATAACCTGCTGCTAACATGTAGTAAGCATAATGCCAATTTATATTGATAATACTTTGTCCAACTGTACTAGCAAGAATACCACCAATACCTGCAGTTGCAATTACAATAGATTGTACCTTAGCACATTGCTCTGGTGCAAAATTATCACTAATGATTTTTGGTGCACCATTTGTATATCCAGCTTGTCCAAATCCAACTAAGAAACGTAATAATAGAATTGAAAATAATCCACTAACATTTCCAAATAGGAATGAAAATACCGTTAATATACTTAAAGAAACTACAACGAACTTCTTATATCCAAAACGGTCAACTAACCAACCTCCTGGAATAGTAACTAATATAAAACTAACATAGAACACAGAAGATAAATTTCCCATCTCTGCTTTTGTAAAGCCATATGAACTGATTAATTTATCCGCAGTAAATCCAATCATACTTTTATCAAGGTTAGCAAAAATACCTATTAAGCATACAATTCCAAATACTAACCATTCTTTTTTTGTAAATTTCATAGAATCCTCCTAAATGATGACTAAAAATTTTACTTACAAATGAACATTTTTCATTTTCCTAGGATAAAAGATAGTTCTTTTTATAAGTTTATAAATGAGATTAACAAAATTATATTCTTATGTATCTCTCATAGAGAATCAGTAGTTGAGCTCAAAGTTATATAGTCTACAAATTCTCATCATTGCTAGGAATAGGTCCTTAATGAGGTATTTCTTTATTAATTATTTATAAATATCATTGATAACAAGATATCAACAGATTTAATTATTGACATAAAAAGATAAAACATATTTAAAACATATATCCTTCTATACTTAATATATAATTCCTCTGATTTTTTACCTTTTTATATCATAACTATTTCTAATTACAATATTTATTCTGACTAATACCTTACATTAAAATTTCCTACTGCCTAGCTGTTTTCTTAGCACAAAAGAATTATAAACCCTAAATGTAATTTAGAGTCAATCAATTATTTTAATTAATTTTTATATTGAATTTTCCTTATATACCTATATTCTCACTTACTATTTTTTATTATTTCATCTGGAAAAAGCTAATTCATAAAAAGAAATCGATTAAAAAAAGAATTATTATCAATATAATCTAATAAAATATTCTTAAAAAAAATAAAAAGCATAAACCCATTTGAGAGTTATGCTTAAGATTCTATTTTTTCGTAAGGTATCCAAACTAAATGTGAGATAAAATACTCATTTTCATCTACCCATCGTGCAAAAATTACACGAGATATACTTTCTCCAACAATTCGTAGATGATGTTCATTTGCATATTTCAATATCATTTTAGAAATACCTTCTATATCATTTTTTTGGGTTGCTTCATAATAAAATACAATAGCAGGACAGCTATCATAAAATTGAACAATGTCATTTTCATGTATACCAAGAAATTCTGCTGTTCTCTTATCTAAGCAGAATCCAAAATCAAAATCTTTTCCTAAATTCATTATTGCATTTAACTGTATAGATCCTGACATAAAAGTAAGATCTGCATATTTCAGCCATTTGACAACCTCTTCTTGTACTCTTTCATCTTCGATTAATTCAAGGTTTTTCTGATAATTCAATCGATACAATGGTGGTCTCTCACCAAGGAAACATCCTTGCTTTGCATCCTGTGCCTGCGCCATAAAGTTAATTGTTGTATTGACACTATTTATCTTTAGATTCAAATAAAAAGCTTCATTTAAGAGCTCTTTTTCTCTATTTATCAGTGAATGCTCTGCTTCTTTCATTGTGCTCTCATTCATTATTTCCTTGATTTCATGTAAATTATATCCATACTTTTGGAATTTCTGAATGTTAAACAAATGATTAACCTTAATAATATCAAAATAACGATAATTGGAATCTTCCTTATATGGCTCAATTAAACCTTTCTTTTCATAGTTTCGGATAGTTTCGGCACTAATACCAAGTAGCTTAGCAATTTCACCGATTTTATATGTTTTCAAGATAAATCCCTCCCTCAGACTTCTATAAATTATTATACTAAAATTTATCTATATCTTCACTTTTTATTATTCATCTTTGATTCCATCTTTTTAACTAAATAAAAACGACTTAAACCTTAAGCTTAAGCCGTTTTATAAATCAATATGGTACTCAAAACAGTGATCGAGCCTTTATAAGTACCTTAGGTGTACCGCCAGAAACAGATTTTGCCACATAATCTAATGGCAAAAAATCCAGTAAAGCTATGATATTAATCTGTTCTAGTCGCATCACATTCTGATGTTGCTTATTATAATACGTAATATAAATTTTATATGATTTATTCTACGTAATCAATCTTTAAACATATCTTAGTTATTAAATATAAAAATGAACAAAAATAAATAAAAAAATAAAAATGTAAAAAACACTATCTATTATTTTTCATCTATGCTATAATAATGTTTGTAGCGATACACAAATAATTTATAAGAGACCTAGAAATAGGTTCACAGGAGAAATTTTTTAATGAATAATGGAATAGTAAAATGGTTTAACAATGAAAAAGGATTTGGTTTCATATCAGTAGAAGGTGGAGATGATGTATTCGTACATTTTTCAGCAATACAAACTGATGGGTTTAAATCATTAGAAGAAGGTCAACAAGTAAACTTTAATATAGTTAAAGGTGCTAGAGGTCCTCAAGCAGAAAACGTAACTATATTATAATATATATATGTTCGTGAAAAGACACATTGCGTGTCTTTTTTTTATGTTTAAATTTATAAAAGGTGAAATAACTTGAGATATCTAGATATAGCAAAGAAGTTTCTATCATTATATTCTTTTACTTCATTTACTGTATAAATTTTAAAGAAATATGATTTTTTTAATATATAATAAAAAAACCTGTAATATTTTAAATTACAGGTTTTTTATGTACTTTTTTAAGAAAGGAAACCGATAAATCCATAGATAATACCAATATTTATAAAATCTATGAATAATGATCCTACTATTGGAACTACAAAGAATGCAGTCTTAGAGTATACATATTTTTCAGTAACTGAATTCATATTTGCCATTGCATTAGATGTAGATCCCATTGCAAATCCGGTTAAGCCTGCTACAATTACTGCTGAGTCGTAATTCTTGCCCATTAATGGATATGATACAAACATACCATAAAGGTACATCATGATACATTGACCTAAAAGTAAAATTAGCATTGGAAGTGCTAAGTCGACTAAATGCCAAAGTTTTAATGTTATAAGCGCCATACCAAGGAATAAATTTAATGATACTTCTCCAACTACTTCAATTTCTTCTAAAGGAGTTTTAAGAAGATTTGAGTTATCGGAAATATTCCTTATAACAGCTGCCATAAGCATTGCTCCTATATATGCAGGGAAGGTTACGCCATTAACCCACTGTCCAACAAATTTATTTAAAGCATCAGTTAAATAAGTACCAATTGCCATAGCTATTAGTATTTGAAAGAAAGCTGTGTTAATTTTATTAGTATCCAGTGTAGTTTTCTTAGCTTCTATAATTGATAAATCGTAAGCAATTTCATCAGATGACTGATTTTTTTTCTTATCCAGAAGATTATATTTAGTAATTAAACGATTAGCCATAGGGCTACCTAATAATGAACCTGCAATAACACCAAATGTTGCAGCTGTTAAAGCTACTGTTAGAGCTTCAGGATATCCAAGAGCTTCAATACTAGGTGCTACAGCAGCAGATGTACCATGCCCACCAGTTAGAGCAGGAGATGCAGTAAGTAGTGCTAGAAGCGGACTAATTCCTACAACCTTTGCAAGACCAACAGCTAATATATTTTGAAGGAAAGCAAAAACTGTTGATATAATAAGGAATATGAATATTTGTTTACCTCCGATTTTAAGCATCTTCAAACTTGCGTTGAATCCAACAGTACAGAAAAACATAGTTTGAAAGAATGTCTGCAATGTTGTATCAAATTCAAATAAAACAATATTACTTTGTTTGAGTATCATATGGATAATTGAAAATATAAGTCCACCAATTACTGGTGAAGGTATTGCGTATTTTGAAAATAAAGGAATACTCTTTTTAACTGCTTTTCCAATTAAAAGGAAAATGACAGCTAGTCCTATAGATTGAATCATATTAAGTTGAATTGTCATTTAAAATCCTCCTAATAGTCGTAAAAATATTTTTAATTTATAATTAGTAACTAAAAATTTTAACCTTATAGATAAAACTCTTGTTTGTAGAATTATATTGCTATATAAATAATACAATTTTAGTATATTATTTTAGGATATAATTAGATTTAATTTGTCATTCATATTAATCTGAATTTGGACATTATTATATAAAGGAAATATTTGTAACTAATTAAATATTAATTTATCATAGAGTTAAAGAATGTTCAATAGTTAAAAAATTATAAAAAAAGAAATATTATCATTTAGATATTTCAATTTGATTGCAAAACCCTTTAAAACAAACGTTTATCATTGTGTATATATTAATAATTATAGAAGAATAAAAATTTAAGTATAAAAGAAAAAATGATAGTGAAATATCTTTTTCATTCAATTATTTGTATTAGTAATTGTTCAATAGATATGATGTAGATGAAAAAGAATATATTGATTTTGTAAAAAATATGGTAAATTTATATAATACAGCTATCAAAGAAAATAAATCAATTGTTAGATTGGGAGATTGATTTAAAATATATAAGGGGGATTAGTAGTGAGAATAAACTTTGAAATAACAAAAGAGGATTATATAAATTTTAATTTATATCATTTAGAAAACTCTAAATCACATAAAAATACATTCAATATTCTTAGATATGCTATACCTATAATATTTTCTGTACCAATATATTTCATAGGAACAAGTTTGTTTAAACAACCAAGTATATATTGGATTATAGTTGCTCTAATATTTTCAACTATTTGGATTTTAACATATCCTAAACAATATAAAAAATTAATAGCTAAAGAAACTAATAAAATTTTGCGAGAAGGTGATAATTCATCTATATTTGGAAGCAAGAGTTTAGAAATTGTTGATGAAACAATAGTAGTAAAAGGAGAATTTACATCAGAAACAGTATCAGTAGAAAGTATTAAAGATATAAAAATTTATGATGATATGATTCTTATATATATAAGTGGATTTATGGCTCATATAATTCCAAGAAGATACCTAGATGAAGATATAGAGAAACAATTTATAGAAGAACTAAAAAGGATAAGTAGTTTTTAATAAAAGAATAATTAAGACCATCCCACTTTGAGGTGTAACAAAGAACCGTACCACGAGTAAGTGATACGGTTTTGTTTTATTATAAAAAATTACAAACTAACCAATATAGCTATACTACATATATGTTAATACAATTTATAACTATATAGATTCAAATAAATATTTAAAGGGTATATATGGTAAAACAAATATTATTTAAAGGTTAGAAGACTTTATAATATTATAGATTATGCTCTATTTAAGATAATTTACTTAAGTTTATAAAGAGTAATAATATAATCCAAACTAATATTTAGAATTAAATAATATAATGAAAGGAACTGAATAATGAAAAGATTGTTTAAACTATTGAGTTTATCAATGTGTATAGTAATGATAGGAATATTCTTTACAGGATGTTCTAAAAATTATTCTGAAGAGATAAACTTTTTTAACTATGGTGAAAATATAGATGAAGAAACTATAAAAGAGTTTGAGAAAAAATATGGTATAAAAGTTAATATTGAAACTTTTGATGATATGGAGGCTATGTATCAAAAGGTTAGCAGTGGCGGAGTAAAATATGATGTTGTTTTAGTATCAGATGCATTAATGCCGAGAATGATTAAGAACAATCTTGTTCAAGAACTGAATAAAGATAATATACCTAATATATCTCAAATGGATGAAGAATATTTAAATTTAGAAATAGATCCAGGTAACAAATATTCAGTTCCATATATGTTTGGAACAGTGGGACTTATTTATAATAAAGATGTGGTAAAAGAAGAAGTTGATAGTTGGGATATATTATGGGATGAAAAATATAAGGACAAAATTTTTATGTTTGATACTTATAGAGATACTTTAGGCGTTGCTCTAAAAAAACTTGGATATTCTTTAAACTCAACGGATCCAAAAGAAATTGAAGAAGCTAAAGAATTACTACTAAGTCAAAGAGAATTAGTAGATCCAATATATGGAGTAGATAATGGAACTGTAATGATTCCAGCAGGAGAATCTGATATAAATATGATTTGGTCTGGAGAAGGATTAAACCTTCAAGATGAAAATCCTAATTTAGTTTATGTAGTACCTAAAGAAGGTGCAAACTTCTGGATTGATAGCTTATGTATACCAACTAATGCTAAAAATGTTGAAGGTGCTGAAAAGTTTATAAACTTCGTAAGTGATAAAGAAAGTGCACTTAGAATAGCTGATGAAATAGGATATACAACACCAAACAAAGAAGCTAGATTAGAACAACCAGAATCAGTTAGAAACAATCCAAATGCATATATGCCTAAAGAGATAATGGATAGATGTGAAATATATGTTGATCTATCTAAAGATGTTAAAAGATTGTATGATGATGCTTGGTTGGAGATAAAATCAAATGAATAGATAAAGAAATAAGGGAAATCTAACAAAAAGATTTTCCTTATTTTATGAGTTTTAAAATACGATATTATATTTAGGAAAATAATACTATTTTTAATAGAATATAAGAGTATGACAATGTATTTTATTCTATATATTGAAAATAATAAAAATACAGATAATATCTGAGTTTGTCAATATTCTAAGAATGTGATATTATATAGACCTATGAGATAAATTAAATATGATAATCATGAACGGAGGGAATTTAAATATGACTAACTTACCAAACTGTCCAAAATGTAACTCAGAGTATACTTATGAAGATGGAAGCTTATTAGTTTGTCCAGAATGTGCTTATGAATGGAGTGCTACAGCTACAGAAACTGAAGAAGAAAATGTTATAAGAGATGCAAACGGAAATATATTAAATGACGGAGATGCTGTAACTGTAATAAAAGACCTTAAAGTAAAAGGAAGTTCATCATCTATAAAAATAGGAACTAAGGTAAAAAGCATACGTTTAGTTCCAGATGCAGCAGATGGACATGATATAGAATGTAAAATAGATGGTTTCGGAGCTATGAAACTAAAGTCTAGTGTAGTAAAAAAAGCTTAATAAAAATAAAAAGTATGGTTTTGAATATATAACCATACTTTTTATTTTTATATTATGAAAAAAGAAGCCGCAATTATTAAATAAACAGCAAGCAATTTAATTTCCTCAAGCCAATTAGATTCACCATAATGTGAAACTCTATTCGCGATTAAAACGGAAGCTATTAAAGCAATTAACTCAAACTCATTAAAAATGATACTCATAGGAGTAAATAATAAGCTTAAGAATATTTCCAATAACTGCACCTGCAATAGATGACTTAACTACATCAAATAATCCTTCTTTCTTTATAAATGAGATATACCTATTTTTATTATTAACTAATTTCTAAATTTTCTGTCTTATTAGGGCCTGAAGTTGTTAAACTATTTAAAATCATTCCGACTATAATAAGTAATAGCCCTATAGATCCTGTTGTAGTTGGTATATTACCTCCAAGAATGAATATCTCACCTAGGATTGTGAATACAACCTCTCCTGATTGTGTTGCCTCTATAATTGCCAACTGACTAGTATTATTTTTAACTAGATCAGTAGCTTTGAAGAATAGTATAGTAGCGATTATACCCGAAAAAATTGCTACTACAAAAGATTGTATTATTTGACTAGAACTAGGCATACCTGTTTTGATATATCCAAATGAAGCCACAATTATCCAAAATGGCATACTACATAATGTCATTCCGAAAACTCTTTCTGTAGTAGTCAAGGAATCACCACATACTTCCATCATTTTTCTATTTCCTAAAGGGTAAGAAAAAGCAGCTATTAATATAGGTATTATAGATAGTAACACTTGGCTAAAATTAACCTCGCTTGCTTGTTCATACTGTATTAAAAATACGCCGATAAGTATTATGAATGACATGAGTAAACTTTTTAATGGTATTTTTTGTTTGAATAAAGGTGTAAGCAATATTCCTGCAACAATGGTAATTTGCCAACAGCCTGCAACTAACCAAGATTGACCATAGGATGATGCGAATGTAAGAGGTGCATAAAATAACCCAAAGCCTACAGTACTCCACAATATCCATGAACTCATATTATTTTTTATTGAACTAAGAATTTTATGTAAGCTGTTTTGCTTTAGTATAATAATATAAAGTAACGGTAGCATAAATATATATCTTAAAGATGCACTCCAGGCCCAATGTCCCCCTGAAATATTCATACTACTATTAAGTACAAATGTAAATGCAAAAAATATAGATGATATTACACCATATATTAGAGCGATTTTCATATTAGTCCTCCTTTTTATTTAATAAATATAATTATAGTATAATTTAATGTTAAAGATAAATTAACAAAACTTATTTGGGAAAAAATAGAAAAATAAAAGATTATTATAGTATAATATAAACTCTAAAGAAAATAAATTATTACTTAAATTAAGAAGGGATAAAACAAATGACAAAAGAAAATTTAATTATCACTATAAGAGATTATATGTTTATAACAATTGGAGTAGTTTTAGTAGCTTTTGGTATTCAATATTTTTATGCTCCAAATGAAATTGCTGGTGGAGGATTAAGTGGATTAGCATTAGTTATAAGTAACTATATTCCTAGCCTATCAATTGGAACAATAATACTTTTAGGAAATTTAATATTATTTATAATAGCATTTATATTAGTTGGGGGAGATTTTGGACTTAAAACTATATATGCAAGTTTTGCTCTATCTTTCACGATGGATTTTATGGAGAAAGTTCTTCATTCTCATGCATTAACTAATAATATGATTTTAGCAGTATTAATCGGAACTGTAATTATAGCGAGTGGTCTAGCTTTAGCCTTATCTTTGAATGCATCGACAGGAGGGACTGATATATTAGCTAAGATACTAAATAAATATTCTACATTTAATATAGGGATTTCACTGCTTTGTGTAGATTTATTTGTAGTTATATGCGGAGCTTTAACATTTGGACTTGGTAAAGGTATATATTCCTTAATAGCTGTTATTATAAATGGTCTTTTAGTTGACAAGGTCATCTTAATTATAGAAAAGAAAAAAGAAAATAAAGTTAAAGATATAGACGAAATTAGTAATAAAATTGTATAAATTGTAAAATTTTATATAAATAAATGTTTAGAATTATTCCACCTAGGATAAATATTAGAATGAGTATTATTTAAACTTAGGAGGATTCAAAATGAAAGCATTTGTAGATAAAGATACTTGTATAGGTTGTGGAGCATGTACAGGAATATGCCCAGAAATATTTGATATGGACGATGATGGATTAGCAGTAGCGGTAGCTGAAGAAATAAGTGCAGACTTAGTAGATGCAGCTAATGATGCTCAAGATAGTTGTCCAGTTTCAGCAATAACTGTAGAATAATGTTAAGACATTTGTCGGAATAAACTTCGACAAATGTCTTTTTTAATATATAATTTATTATAAGTAAAAATTAAAATAAGGGAGATATTTATGAGTAAAGACTATAAATACATATTATTTGACTTAGATGGAACACTTACAGATCCTAAAGAGGGAATAACTAAATCATTTCAATATGCATTAAAACATTTTGGAATAGAAGAAGATCTAGCTAACTTAGAAAAGTTTATAGGACCACCACTACATGATTCTTTTAGAGATGATTATAATTTTTCTGAAGAAGAAGTAGAAGAAGCTGTAACTAAATTTAGAGAATATTTTGCTCAAAATGGGATATTTGAAAATAAGATATTTTCAGGAGTAAAAGAAGTTTTAGAATATTTACACAGTAATAATAAAAGAATATTACTTGCAACATCTAAACCAACTATATTTGCAGAAAAAATATTAAAGCATTTTGAAATAGATAAATACTTCGAATATATTGGGGGAAGTAATTTAGATGGAAGTAGAAGTGAAAAAAATGAAGTTATAAATCATGTATTAGAAGTATGTAAGGTATCATCTATGGAAGATGTAATCATGATAGGTGATAGAAAGTATGATGTAATAGGTGCAAAGAAAATAGGAGTAGATTCTATAGGTGTATTATATGGATATGGAGATTTAGAGGAATTACAAGAAGTGAACCCAACATATATAATTAAAAATATTGAAGAATTAAAAAATATATTATAGTTTCTTATGAAACTATAATATATTTTTTGAATAAAAAGTATTTATAAGAGGTATTATTACAATAAAAAATATATGTTATAGGAGCGTTTGTATGGAGTTATTTACAATAGGTCACTCTAATTATCCTGTTGAAAAATTAATGGATATGCTTAGGTTTTATAAGATAAATTGTGTCGTAGATGTTAGAGGAACTCCTTATTCTAAGTATAATATCCAATACAACAAAGATACTATCAAAAATACTTTGATTAAATCAGGATTTGTATATATTTATATGGCAAAAGAATTTGCTGCAAAAAGAGAAAATAAAATTTCATATAATAGTGAAGGATACTCTGATTTTGAGAATGTTGTTAAAGAAGAGTCATTTATAAGTGGAATAGAAAGATTGAAAAATGGATGTAAGAAAGGATATAGAATAGTTCTTTTAGGTGCTATGCAAGATCCAATAAGATGTCATAGAGCCATATTACTTGGAAGAGAATTAGAAAAGTATGGTTTTAAAATAAATCATATATTAGATGATTATTCTATAAAGGATCAAAGATATATAGAAGAAAGAATATTAGACAAATATTTTGAAAATAGGCATCAGATAACTATTGATAGCTTAATAGGCAATTCAATTTCTAAAGATGAAATGATAAAAGAAGCTTATAGAATGGCTAATAAAGAAATTGGATATAGAATAGAACATTTAGGCGAGTAATTTCACTCGCCTTTTTAATACTAAATTATTTGATTTTTTCTTTATCCCATATAAATAGTCTTTCAGCATTGTTTAAAGCGCCAAAAATGTTTTTCTTAGATCCAGGAATTTTATTATTTAATTCTTTAACTAATTCCTTTATATTTTGTCTATTTGTTTTTCCATCAGCAGGGCAAGGATTCTTTATAATAGGATAATTATAATCTTTGGCAGCCTTTTTAGTCATGTATTCATCTATATAAATCATAGGTCTTATAATTGTTAAATCTTGTCTATCCATATGTGTCTTAGGTGAGAAACAATTTACTCTACCTTCATACAACATAGACATTAAGAATGTCTCTATTGCATCATCTTTATGATGACCAAGAGCTACTTTGTTACATCCTAATTTTTTAGCATTGTCATTTAAGGCGCCACGTCTTAAGTTAGCACATAATGAGCATGGATTTTTTTCTTTTCTTATATCAAATACGATTTCTTTTATATCAGTTTGAACTTCATAAAAAGGTATATCTAAATCCTTACATAGTTTATAAAGTGGAGAATTATCTACACCTCCAGGATTTAAAGTTATTGCAATTAAGTCGAATTTTTGAGGTGAAAATCTCTGATAACTTTTTAAAATGTGAAGTAAAGTAAGACTATCTTTTCCTCCAGATAAACCAACTGCTATTTTATCATTTTCTTGTATCATATCAAAGTCATTTATAGCTTGACGTGCTTTACTAAGTAACTTTTGCATATGCGATTTCCTCCATATAATTTCATATTCATCTATAATTTTAAGTTTTACAATAATAGTTCATAAAGAATCGATAAATAACTAGGATATTATAGCAAATTTATAGTATGCAAACAATTATAATAAAATAGTTAAAAAAACTTAAAATATATATAAAGTTAAATTGAATATATATTAGAAAATTAAGAATATTTACAAAAGAAGTGGTTTCAGATATAATTCACTTAAGGTTTTATATGGAAACGAAAAGATATAAAAATAGTATAAAATATTTCTATGGAAATAAACTAAAATCAATTAGAGAGGGGATAAATAAATGCAAAAAGTAGAAAGCTTTAAACTAGATCATACAAAAGTAAAAGCACCATATGTGAGAAAGTGCTGTGTTTTAGATGGTGCTAAGGGGGATGTAGTAAGTAAGTTCGATTTAAGATTCCTACAGCCAAACTCAGAGACATTCGGAACAGCTGCAATGCACGGATTAGAACATTTACTTGCAACTTATTTAAGAGAAACATTAGATAATATAATAGACATATCACCAATGGGGTGTAGAACAGGTTTCTATCTTATTTTATGGGGTGATGTAGAACCTTCAATTGTTAAAGAAGGCTTAGAGAAAGCTTTAAAAATGGTGCTAGATGCAACTGAGATACCTGCAGCTACAGCAGTTGAATGTGGTAACTATAAAGATTTATCATTATTTGGTGCTAAAGAATATGCTAAAGATGCCTTGGAAAAAGGATTCTCTCTAAATATATATGGAGAATAATTATGAAAAGGGACTTTTTAAAACATATTAATATAAAGGATGAAGAAGTTCTGAGATATTTAGAATACAAAGGTCAGATTATAGATGATAATTTAAAAGAGACAATAAATCAATGCAAAAATATAACTAAAGCAAGAATAAACCCTAGATACACTTTTAGGGTTTATTCTATTAAGAAAAATAAAGGGATAATAGAATTTGAGGGAAGTAATTTAAAGCTAGAAAGTAGAGATTTATATAAAGTATTGAAGGATTGCAATAAGTGTATTTTAATGGCTGCGACCATAGGGTTAGATATAGAAAAGGATATAAGAAAATATTCTTTCACTGAATTAACTAAGGGGATAATAATTGATTCATGTGCAACTACAGCAATAGAAGAAGTGTGCGATATGGTTCAGGAAGAAGTTCAAAATAATATTTTAGAAGATGGGCAGTATACAACCTTAAGATATAGTCCAGGATATGGAGACTTACCAATAGAAAAAAACAAAGATATATTGAACCTTATAAATGGACAGAAAGAAATAGGACTAACTATTACAACAAATGGAATAATGATACCTAGAAAATCTGTTATAGCAATAATAGGTATATCTGATAATAAGCTAAGTCAAGTTAAAAAATCATGTAAAAATTGCAATAATAAAGATACTTGTAAATTTAAAAGAGGGGTTGATAGCTGTGAAAGTTATAGAATATATAAAGGATAATATATTGTTATTTGATGGAGCAATGGGGACAATGCTCCAAAAAAATGGATTACAAATGGGTGAAAATCCAGAAATATTTGGATTTAAAAACCCAGATATACTTATAGATATTCATAAATCTTATCTTGAAGCGGGATCAAATGTTGTAACTACAAATACTTTTGGAGCAAATGAGATAAAGTTAGATAAATTAGGGTATACGGTAGAAGAAGTTTTAGATAATGCAGTAAGTGTTGCTAAAAAAGCGATAAAGATGGTAGATAACTCTAAACCTAGATATGTAGCATTAGATATTGGACCTATAGGAGAAATGTTAGAGCCTATGGGAACTCTAAGTTTTGATAAAGCTTATGAAATATTTAAAAGACAAGCAATTCAAGGTGAAAAATCTGGTGCTGATTTAATTATAATTGAAACAATGATGGATCTTTATGAGGCTAAAGCAGCTGTATTAGCAGCAAAAGAAAATACTAACTTACCTGTATTTTGTACAATGACATTTGATGAAGACGGAAGGAGTTTTACTGGATGTACTCCAGAAAGTATGGTGGCTACTATAGAAGGATTAGGAGTAGA
This sequence comes from Romboutsia sp. CE17, assembly GCF_012317385.1. Taxonomy (GTDB): domain Bacteria; phylum Bacillota; class Clostridia; order Peptostreptococcales; family Peptostreptococcaceae; genus Romboutsia_E. The sequence goes on along the minus strand of NZ_CP051144.1, from coordinate 2,685,406 downwards.
TGCTATAGGTGTAAACTGTTCATTAGGCCCTAAGCAACTTTTACCTATTGTAAAGATTATTACAGATAGAGCAAACATACCTGTAATTGTTCAAGCAAATGCAGGGCTACCTAATATAATTGATGGTAAAGCCTATTATGATATGAATTCAGAAGAGTTTTATCAAGGTGTATCAAAGTTTGTAGAGTCCGGAGCTAGAATAATAGGTGGATGTTGTGGTACAAATCCAGAATTTATTAAAGAAGTATCTAATAATATAGAAAATTTAAAAATCGTTAAAAATAAAAGTAAGTATAGATGTACGGTTTGCTCTCCATCAAAATACATAGAAATAGATGGTCCTACAATTATGGGTGAGAGATTAAATCCAACTGGAAGGAAAGGCTTAAAGGATGCATTAAAAAATTGGAATATTGATTACATAATTAATTTAGCCTTAGAGCAAATTAATTCAGGTGCAGAAATTCTAAACGTAAATGTAGGTCTTCCTGATATAGATGAAAAATTAGTTATGCCAAAAATAGTAAAAGAAATACAAGGAATAGTAGATACTCCTTTACAAATAGATTCTTCAAATATTAAAGCTTTAGAGAGTGGTCTTAGATATTATAATGGTAGGACAATTGTAAATTCAGTTAATGGAAAGAAAGAATCATTAAATATGATACTACCTCTAGTTAAAAAGTATGGGGCAGCTGTTGTAGGTCTAACATTGGATGAAAATGGAATCCCTAGTACTGCAGAAGGTAGATTTGAAATAGCAAAGAAAATAGTTGAAGAAGCAGAACATTATGGCATAAGACGAGAAGATATATTTATTGACTGTTTGTCATTAACTGTTTCAGCACAACAGTCAGAAGCTATGGAAACAATAAAAGCTATTAAATTAGTAAAAGAAAAGTTAGGAGTTAAAACAATACTGGGTGTATCTAATATATCTTTTGGTATACCTGATAGAAAAAATATTAATCATACTTATTTAAACCTAGCATTAGGAGCAGGTTTAGATATAGCTATAATCAATCCGAATGAAAGTGGAATGGTAGAATCAATAGATGCATTTAGAGTAATAAATAATATAGATAAAGGTTGTATTAAATATATAAATAAATATAGTAGTACATCTAATTCTATAGTAAAATCTGATACAAATAATACTACTACTTCTTTGAATCAAATAATAGAAAGAGGTTTAAAAGAAGAGGCAAAGGATAAAACACTAGAGCTACTACAAGATAATGATGCAAATTATATACTAGATGAGATATTGATACCATATTTAGATATAATAGGTAAAAAGTATGATTCAGGGGAGATATTTTTACCTCAGATGATTCAATGTGCAGAAACAGTAAAGGTGTCATTAAATGTAATAAAAGAAAAATTAATAAAAGAAAGTAATAATAATATATCTAAAGGTAAAATTATAGTAGCAACAGTACAAGGAGATATTCATGATATTGGTAAAAATATCGTTAAGATAATGCTAGAGAATTATGGATACGATGTTATAGATTTAGGTAAAGACGTTCCAATAGAGGAAGTAGTTCTAAAAGCAAAAGAGAATGATATAAAGCTTGTTGGATTAAGTGCTCTTATGACAACTACTGTAAAAAGTATGGAAGATACTATAAAAGCATTAAGAGAGAATAATATAGAAGCGAAGGTATTTGTTGGTGGAGCTGTACTAACAGAAGAATATGCTAAAAATATAGGGGCAGATTACTATTCGAAGGATGCTAAATCTGCAGTTGAAATAGCAAAACTTAATTTTTAAATAAATATTAAAAAAAAATAAGGGGATTCCCTTATTTTTTCTGTAAAAATATGTATAATTGAAATTTAAAATCGAAAATTGTAGAAAAGTTGTATACTTATGTGATAAAATGGGAAGGTGATTCTTAGGGAGGGTACGAAAAGATATTATGGAAAATAACCAAATGTATACATTAGTTTTCGGAGTATCAGTTTTTGATATATGTGGATTTACAGACAGTAATTATAGGTGTAATGACTCTAACCCAGGAAAAGTAAGGACATCATTCGGAGGAGTATGTAGAAATATAGCAGAGTGTATGTCGAGGGTAGGAGTTAATACTCAATTTATATCTATCCTAGGTGATGATGAAGCTGGTAAAGCGATGTTAGAACATTCTAAACAAATGAACTATGATATGAGTAATTCATTAATTATAGAAGGTGGACATACACCAACGTATATGGCCGTTTTAGATGAGCACGGAGAAATGGTATCTGCAGTAGTAGATATGAAAATAATTGATAAATTTACAACTGAATTTATTGATTCTAAGGCTGATATAATAAGAAACGCTGAATATATGATACTAGATTCAGATAGACCTGATATAGTAGAATATATACTAAAGAACTTTAGTGGAAATACTAAGTTTATATTAGATCCAGTATCAGCAGCTAAAGCAAAAGAAATAAAACACTTAATAAAATACTTCCATACAATAAAGCCAAATAGATATGAAGCTGAAATAATGTGTGGAATGAAAATAAAAAATGATGAAGACTTAAGAAAAGCAGGAAGATACTTCATCGATTTAGGTATAGAAAATGTATTTATAACATTGGATGAAGATGGAATCTACTACAATAATGGTGTAGAAGAAGGTAAAATCAAAGCTAATGATGTAAAAGTTGTAAATGTTACAGGTGCAGGTGATTCATTTGTAGCAGGTATAGCATATGGTTATGCAAATAAATGCAGCTTAATAGATACATTAAAGTTTGCAATATCTATGTCAACAATAACTATATCTACAGAAGAAACTATTCATCCTGAAATGGGAACTGATTTAGTTAAAAGTTACGTAAATAATATAAATTGGTCGGAAGTAAAGTTTGATAAGTAAATATTTTACTAAATCGAGTAATTTATATATAATTTAAGTACAATAAACCTAGTATTAGAAATTAATCTATATTATAATAGTATTTAGATTAATATAAAATTTTATCGTCAACAAAATGAAAATAGGCTAAGTCATAATGACTTAGCCTATTTTTTTTATTTAAAGAATAGATAATTAAAAGGCCCAATTTCCATCTTTAAATATTTGAATTGTTTCTCCATTATATGTTTCACCGATTATATTCATATCAGGTGACCCAATCATAAAATCTACATGAGTTAAACTATCATTAATACCATATTTATCTAGATCTTCATCTTTTATATTATCGCCATCTTTTATACATGTTTTATAAGCAGAACCTATTGCAAAATGACAAGATGCATTTTCATCATATAAAGTATTAAAGAATACTATATTTGTGTCAGAAATTGGGGATTTGAAAGGAACTAGAGCAACCTCTCCTAAGTAGTGAGAACCTTCATCTGTTGAGATCAGTTTTTCTAAAGTATCATATCCTTTTTCTGCAGTGAATTCAACGATTCTACCATCTTTAAAAGTTAAAGAAAAATTATCTATAACATTCCCACCATAAACTAAAGGTTTAGTACTATAAACTATACCATTAACTTTAAACTTATGAGGAAGACAGAAAACTTCTTCAGTAGGTATGTTAGGGTTGAACTTTACTCCATTAGGGTCTACAGAAGCTCCACTTAACCAAATATGGCCTTCTGGCAACTCCATAGTTAAATCAGTTTTTTCTGACTTAAACTTTAATGTTTTGAAATTTTTATTATTTAAGAAATCCATTCTTAATTTTAAATCTTCATTATGCTTATTCCAAGCTTCTATAGGATCTTGACCATCAACTCTAGAACATTTAAATATAGCTTCCCATAGTTTATCTATCGCTTCCTCACTAGATACATCAGGGAATACTTTCTTAGCCCAAGCCTCTGTAGGAATTGAAACTATACTCCATTTGCATTTATCTGATAAAGTATAAGATCTCCACTCTTTTAAAGCCAATCCAGATGCTTTTTGGTAATTAGCAACTCTTTGTGGATCAACATCTTTTAATAAATCAGGATTAGCAGCATGAATGCTTAAGAAAGCGCCTCCTTTTTTTGCTATATCAACATATTGATCAGCCGTCCATTTTGGATATTCATTAAAAACTTCTTCTGGAGCATTTAAATATCTTATTAAAGTACATTCTTCATCAGACCACTCTATATATACATTCTTAGCACCAGTGTCATAAGCGTGCTTAACAACCTTTCTTACGAATGGAGCACATTCAATTGGTGATCTAACAAGTAATTCTTGTCCAGGTTGAATATTAACTCCAACTTTAACTGCTAACTCTGCATATTTGTCTAAATTTCTCTCAAAATCCATAATAAACCTCCTATGTAAAAATAAGTAAAACACTATATATTTAATTATATTATACCCCTATTTTAGGGAATAACTAAAATAAAAATACTTATTTTTAATAGTTTTTGTAATAAGTAATAATAATGGGGATTTATAATAAAAAATTACTAAATTTTAATATAAACTGTATGCAAAAAACCATAAAAGAACTTATAATATAATAATGTATGTAAATAGTTTATGAAAAAGAAATACATATTGATTAGATACAATGACTTAAAACGGTGAAGTTTAAAATAGATTACTTCAGTAAGGAGGACATAGATGGAGTTATATGATGCTATTTTTTATAGAAAATCTATAAGAAATTATACAAATAAAAATATAAAATCATCATTAATGGAAGAAGTTAAGAATATATGTAGCAATATAACTTATCTAAATGAAAATTTAAATATAAAAGCACATATAGTAGATAGAGGACATCTAATACAATTTTTGCTTGGGAAAGCATGTGAAGTAAAAGCTCCTCATTATTTAGTGATAACATCTAATAAAGGAGAAAAAACTTTAGAAAACATAGGTTATGTAGCAGAAGAAATTTTGTTAAAGATGACGTCACTAGGAATAGCTACATGTTGGTTAAAGTGTAACTTAAAAAGAGAAGATATATTAGAATTTATAGATTTAGATGAGATAGATATAGATGATGAAGAATACGAATATAAAATTGAAAATCCATATGCAATAATTGCATTTGGATATGCAGATAAACAAGAACGTTTATTTAGGCCTATAAACTCAGATCCTGATAGAAAAAGATTAAAAAAAATCTGCAAAAAAATAGATAGAAAATGGGTTAAAGTACTTAATGCAGTTAGAGTAGCTCCATCAATAAAAAATATTCAACCATGGATATTTTATGCAAAAGATTATGGATTTGATATATATGAAGAAAAATCTAAGAAATACTTAGTACAAGATTCTAAAATTAGTATGGGAATAGCTTTAAAGCATTTCGATATAGCTTGTAAGAAATTTGGAATAGATGTTAAATTTGAAACGATAGATACAAAAAGAAAAAGAGGAAAAAATTATATAATTAGCGTAATGGAAGATAGATAACTTCTGTAAAAGAATGGTTGACATATAATAAAATAAATGTAATAATTATTTTAAGCAAAAGCTTTAAGTTATTCCAGAGAGAATATGAAGTATTTTGTGTATAATAAAAATATAATATACCTTAAATTTAGTCCAGAGAGTCTAAAAAGGTTGATAATATTAATTTGATTACATTATAACCCTTTATCTGGATGATAGAGGGTTTTTTAATACAAAAATAAAATAAATAAAGTCTTTTAAAATAGTCCAGAGAGGCTGATAAAGATATCTAATAACTAATTATGAGTATAAAATTAAGTTTAGATAGAGTCCTTATACCTCTTTTCAGGTGTAAGGACTTTTGTTTTAGATAAAGGCTTTATTAAAAAAGGAGAAGGCATATGATAAATGGAAAAGAAAAATTAATAGTTGCAATTGACACTAATGAATTTGATAAAGCTAAGGAATTAATAGATAAACTAGAAGATAGTGTAGATATATTTAAAGTTGGTTTAGAACAGTATGTAGCAACAAGAGGTAAAACAGTTGACTACTTAAATGAAAAAGGTAAAAAAGTATTCTTAGATCTTAAGTTCCACGATATACCAAACACTATGCAAAGTGCAGTAAGAGCCGCAGTAAGAGATAAAGTTTGGCTAATGACAATACATGTATCTGATTTAGAAGGTATGAGACAATGTGCTATAGCTGCAAAGGAAGAAGCAGAAAAGTTAAATATAGAGAAGCCTATAATAGTAGGGGTAACTGTTTTAACATCTTTAAGCAATCAAGATTTACAAGATATAGGATGTAATATGACAACTGAAGAGTTAGCAATAAAGAGAGCTAAATTAGCTAAAGAGGCAGGAATAGATGGAATAGTTTGTTCAGCTCAAGAAGTAGATAAAATAGTTGAAGCTTGTGGAAAAGACTTCGTAACAGTTTGTCCAGGAATAAGACCATCTACTGCTGAAGTAGGGGATCAAAAGAGAGTCGTTACTCCTAGTGATGCAATAAATAAGGGTGCTCACTATTTAGTTGTTGGAAGACCTATAACTAAAGCCGAAAACCCTAAAGAGTCGGCAGAAAAAATAGTAAACGAAATTGAAAATGCTTAGGGGGTAGGTTATATGAAGGGGAAACTAATATTAGAAGATGGAACTATATTTGAAGGAAAAGCCTTTGGATATTTAAAAGACAGCGTAGGAGAAGTAGTATTTAATACATCTATGACAGGTTATGGTGAAGTTTTAACTGATCCATCATACTATGGACAAATAGTTACTATGACATATCCACTTATAGGAAACTATGGAATAAACTTAGAAGATGTAGAATCTAAGGGTGTTCATGTAAAAGGATTTATAGTAAGAGAGAAAAGTGATACTCCAAATAACTTTAGATGTGAAATGGATATAGATACATACCTAAAGCAAAATAAGGTCATCGGTTTAGAAGGAATAGACACAAGAGCTCTAACTAAGATATTAAGAAACAATGGAACAATGAGAGGAATAATAACTTTAGAAAATGCATCATTAGAAGATGTAAAGTCTAAATTAGAAAGCTTTTCTAATACTCAAGCAGTAAAAACTGTAACTAGAAAAGAAATTGAAAGAATAGAAGGAAACGGACCTAAAGTAGCAGTTATGGACTTTGGTGTTAAGCAAAATATATTAAGATCATTTGCAGCTAGAGGTTGTGATATAACTGTATTCCCTGCTTTAACAAAGCCAGAAGAAGTATTAGCTATAAATCCAGATTTAATATTCTTATCAAATGGACCTGGAGATCCAGAAGATTTAGAGGATGTAATAGAAAATATAAAAGAATTAGTAGGTAAGAAGCCAATAGTAGGAATCTGCTTAGGACACCAACTTTTAGCTTTAACATTAGGTGGAAAAACAGGCAAACTTAAGTTTGGACATAGAGGTGGGAACCATCCAGTTAAAGATTTAGAAGAAGGGAAAGTATTTATAACATCTCAAAACCATGGATACTATGTGTGTGAGATACCAGAAAACATGGAAGTAACTCATATAAACTTAAATGATAATACAGTAGAAGGAATGAGACATAAAGAATTACCAATATACAGCGTGCAGTACCATCCAGAAGCTTGTCCTGGACCAAAAGATAGTGATTATGTATTTGATAAATTCTTAGAGTTAGTATAGTTGTTATAAATATTTAAGAGATTAAGGAGATTAAAATTATGCCTAAAATAGAGAGTATAAAAAAGACATTAGTACTAGGATCAGGACCAATAATAATAGGTCAAGCGGCTGAATTTGACTACTCAGGAACTCAAGCTTGTCAGGCTTTGAAAGAAGAAGGAGTAGAAGTTGTATTAATAAATAGTAACCCTGCAACAATAATGACGGACCAAGAGATTGCAGATAAAATTTACATAGAACCATTAACAGTAGAGTTTATAGAAAAAATAATAGAAAAAGAAAGACCAGACAGTTTATTAGCAGGTATGGGTGGTCAAACTGCACTTAACTTAGCAGTTGAATTACATGAAGCTGGTATACTTGAAAAATATGGTGTTGAAATAATAGGAACATCTGTTGAATCTATAAAAAAGGGTGAAGACAGAGATACATTTAGAGAAGTAATGAGACAAATTAACCAACCAGTAGTAGTTAGTGATATAGTAACTGACTTAGAAAGTGGATTAGAATTTGCGAATAAAATAGGATATCCAGTAGTAGTAAGACCAGCATATACACTAGGAGGAACTGGTGGAGGTATAGCTGAAACAGTTGAAGAACTGACAGAAATACTTACTCAAGGTTTACAATTAAGCCCAGTTAGCCAAGTATTACTTGAAAAAAGTATAAAAGGTTGGAAAGAAATAGAATATGAAGTAATAAGAGATGGCAATGGAAACTGTATAACAGTATGTAATATGGAAAACATAGACCCTGTTGGAGTACATACAGGAGATAGTATAGTTGTTGCACCTAGCCAGACTTTAAGTGATAAAGAATATCAAATGCTTAGAAAAGCATCTATAGATATAATAAATGCAATAGAAGTTAAGGGTGGATGTAATGTTCAGATAGCATTAAATCCTCACAGTTTAGAATATGCAATAATAGAAATAAACCCAAGGGTTTCTAGATCATCTGCGCTTGCATCAAAAGCTACAGGTTATCCAATAGCTAAGGTTGCAGCAAAAATAGCTTTAGGATACACATTAGATGAAATAGAAAATGCAGTAACAAAGAAAACTTACGCATGTTTCGAACCAACTCTTGATTATGTAGTAGTTAAGATACCAAAGTGGCCATTTGATAAGTTCAAGCAAGCTAACAGAAAGCTAGGAACAAAGATGATGGCAACAGGGGAAATAATGAGTATAGGAAGCAACTTTGAAGCAGCTATGCTTAAAGGTATAAGATCTCTTGAAATAGGAAAATACTCACTAGTTCATGCTCCTTCTGAAGAAAAGAGCTTAGAAGAATTAAAGAAAAGTATAGTAGTACCAGATGATGAAAGATTATTTGACTTAGCTGAAATGATAAGAAGAGGCTACAAAATAGAGATGATAGAACAAATCACTGGTGTAGATAAGTGGTTTATAAATAGATTTAAATGGATAGTAGATCAAGAAGAAAAGTTAAAAGGAATGAAGATAGAAGATTTAACTAAAGAATACCTTCTTGAATTAAAGAAAAAGGGATTCTCTGATAAGGGAATATCTGACTTAATGAAGATAAGCCCAGAAAAAGTTTATGAATTAAGAACATTATACAGTATAAATCCAGCATACAAGATGGTTGATACTTGTGGTGGTGAGTTCGATGCATTATCTCCATACTATTATTCAACATATGAAGAGTATGATGAGGTTGTAGTAAGCGATAAGAAGAAAGTTATAGTACTAGGTTCAGGTCCTATAAGAATAGGTCAAGGGATAGAGTTCGACTATTGTTCAGTACATTGTGTTAAAGCACTTAGAAAAATGGGAATAGAAACTATAATAATTAACAATAATCCAGAAACGGTGAGTACAGATTTTGATACATCAGATAAATTATACTTCGAGCCATTAACAGAGGAAGAAGTATTAAACATAATAGAAAAAGAAAATCCAGATGGAGTAATATTACAATTTGGTGGTCAAACAGCAATAAAATTAGCTAAATTCTTAGATGAAAAAAGAATACCAATATTAGGTACAGATTTTGCAGATATAGATGCGGCTGAAGATAGAGAAAAGTTTGATGAATTATTAGAAAAGCTAAACATAAATAGACCAAAAGGTAAAGGTGTATGGTCAGTTAAAGAAGGTATAGAAGAAGCTGCTAAATTAGGATATCCTGTACTTGTTAGACCATCTTATGTACTTGGTGGTCAAGGTATGGAAATAACATATGAAGAGCATAAGTTAGAAGCATACTTACAAAGTGCATTTGAAAGAGATAAGAAGAACCCAGTTCTTATAGATAAGTATTTAACTGGTAGAGAAATAGAAGTTGATGCAATTTGCGATGGAGAAGATATATTAATACCGGGAATAATGGAACACCTAGAAAGAGCAGGAGTTCACTCTGGAGACAGTATAACAATGTATCCAAGTCAAAATGTATCTGATGAAATAAAAGCAAAAATATTAGATTATACTAAGAAAATAGCTTTAGAGCTTAATGTACTTGGAATGGTTAATATACAATTTATAGAATTCCAGGGGGAATTATATATAATAGAAGTTAACCCAAGAGCAAGTAGAACAGTTCCGTATATAAGTAAGGTAAGTAAAGTGCCAATTGTTGATTTAGCGACTCAATGTATGTTAGGAGCTAAGTTAAAAGATTTATGTTATGGAACAGGTGTATATAAAGAGCCTAAGCTGATATCAGTTAAGGTTCCAGTGTTCTCCATGTCTAAGTTATCTAGAGTTGATGTAAGTCTAGGGCCTGAAATGAAGTCAACAGGAGAAGTTTTAGGAGTAGGTGAAACTTTAGAAGAAGCATTATACAAAGGATTTATAGCAGCTGGAAAGCAAATGTCTGATGAAAGAGGAGTTGTACTTGCTACTATAAATAACTACGATAAATCTGAATTTATTGAAATAGCAAAAGACATGAAAGAATTAGGATACACATTCTTAGCTACAGAAGGAACAGCGAATAGCTTAAAAGAGCATGGAATAGAAGCTACTTTAGTTAATAGAGTAGAAGAGTCTAGACCTAATATATTAGATGCAATAAGAAATAAGCAAGTTGATATAGTAATAAATACACCAACAAAAGGAAATGACTCAACTAGAGATGGATTTAAAATAAGAAGAACTGCTACAGAGTTTTCTACTGAAGTAATGACATCTTTAGATACATTAAAAGCTCTAGTAGGTGTTAATAAAAAGCAAATAAGAGAATCTAAATTAGAAGTTTATGATATAGCAAAATAAATATTACAAAAATAAAATGGCTACCTTAAGTACGAGGTAGCCATTTATATATTAAGCATCATTATATCTCCAATTTGAGCATTTATATATTTTAATTTATCAAAATCTGATATTCCATCTTCATCTAATACGAGCTTTATTGATTTTAAAGCGCTTTTTAATTTAAATTCTTCTTCTCTTTGTAGTTCTAATATCCCATCAATTATATTTTGTCTATCTAATTCAATCATATTTATACCCCCTATAATATATTTATCTAAATTATAGACACAAATAGAAAAAATATACATAAAAAAACTGTAAGTTATTAATTATTTTATAACTTACAGTTTTTTTATTAACTTATTAAAATAGATTAAATTTTTATCTCCTATAAATTCTTCTATTAATATTTGTAGCGCTACAATAAAACTTAGGATTTATATAAGGAGCAAATTTACTGAACATTAATTTAAATTTAGTTGTTCCAAATTCTTCTTTTGCAAGTTGGCCTGCATCAAAGTAAACCACTAATCCATCATCTTCAATATAAAAAGCTTGGTCATCGGTTATAAAAAATTCTACATTATCAAAATAGAGATCTTTATTTTGATTTATTTTATAATTTACATAATCTGTGATTACTTTTATATAGTCTACGCCATTATTAAATATATCTTGTAAATTTATTTTTTTGCCAGTAAGTAAATCATAGTTATAGTTGTATAACTCATCATATGAAGGTAATGTATGGTTAGTAAATCCCCTAAGATTAACTATAACACTAAGTAAATGGTTTTTATTAAAAGTAACAGCAAAATTAGAAAATGCACTATATACTTTTTTTTCATCAGGTTTGTTATCAGCCACAGTTGAATTGTATTGAGCTTCTTCTTTAGCTAAATTGTCTCTAAAAGAAATTACCTCTTCTTTTATAAGATTACTTATATTATTTAGTATCGATGGGTTTGCGAAAAAATATCCATTATTAAAATTAAAAAAAGCTGGATATTGAATATCGTAATAAAAATTAGAGCCCTTAGAAAACTCTTCATTAAAATCTGTATATATTAAATTATACAGACAATTACTTGCAGGTTGAGAATTAGCCACAAAGAATCCCCCTTCATTTAGATTATCAATTACAATATAATATGCTACAAAAAAATGAATTATTAATAAATAAAAAACAAAACATAGATATTAATAAAGTAAATGAAAGTATATAAACTATTTAAAAGACCGAAAATATAACTAAATATGGTATAATACATAGGATTAAAAAGAATTTTACCAGGAGGAAAACTATGTTAATATTAGCAGATAAATGGAAAGATTATGAACTTATAGATATGGGGAACGGAGAAAAGTTAGAGCGCTGGGGAGATATAGTACTAAGAAGACCAGACCCTCAAGTTATGTGGCCAATTAGAAATGAAAGTGGATTATGGAAAAATCCTCATGGACACTATCATAGAAGCACAAAAGGTGGAGGCCATTGGGAAACTAAAAAGAAATATCCAGAAAAGTGGACTATAAGCTATAAGAACTTAAAGTTCAATATAAGTCCAACAGGATTTAAGCATACAGGATTATTCCCAGAGCAAGCAGCAAACTGGGATTGGTCAATGGAAAAAATAAAAAATGCAGGTAGACCAATAAAAGTATTAAACCTTTTTGCTTATACAGGAGGAGCAACTGTAGCATGCGCAGCGGCAGGAGCGGAAGTTTGTCATGTTGATGCATCAAAAGGAATGGTTACTTGGGCAAAAGAAAATTTACATACATCTGGACTTGGAGATAGAAAAGTAAGATTTATAGTGGATGATGTTGTTAAGTTTGTTGAAAGAGAAATAAGAAGAGGAAATAAGTATGATGCTATAATAATGGATCCACCTTCTTATGGAAGAGGACCTAAAGGAGAAGTATGGCAAATAGAAGAAAAATTATATGGTTTAGTAGATTTATGTACAAAGGTATTATCAGATAATCCTTTATTCTTCTTAATAAACTCATATACAACGGGATTATCTCCAATAATACTAGAACATATATTAGATGCTACAGTTGCTAGAAAAGCTAAGGGTGGAAATATATATGGTGGAGAAATAGGAATACCAACTTCAAGAGACGGAAAAGTTCTTCCATGTGGAATATTTGGAAGATGGGAGAGTAAATAATGGTTAAAGTTATATATGAAGATAACCATTTATTAGTTGTAGAAAAGCCTGTAAATATACTATCTCAAGGTGATGATACTAATGATAAAGATATGGTAAATCTTCTTAAAAACTATGTAAAAGAAAAATATAATAAACCTGGCAATGTGTTTATTGGATTAGTGCATAGATTAGATAGGCCAGTAGGAGGAGTAATGGTATTTGCTAAGACTTCAAAGGCTGCATCTAGATTATCTGAACAAGTGAGAAATAAGAGCTTTAAAAAAACTTATAGAGCCGTTATACATGGAACTATGAATAAAAAAGAAGATACACTAAAAGACTATCTTTATAAAAATAAAAAAACTAATATGGTTAGTGTTGTAAATAAAAATCATAATGAAGCTAAGAATGCAGAATTAGATTATGAAACTTTACAATCTAAAAATAATTTTAGTTTAGTTCAAATAGATTTAAAAACAGGAAGACCTCATCAAATTAGGGTTCAATTCTCTAGTAGAAGACATCCTTTATTTGGAGATCAAAGATATGGACAAAATGTTAATAAGATTGGTCAACAGATTGCGTTATGGTCTTATAAAATAGAAATAGTTCATCCTACTACTAAGGAAAAAATGGAATTTATATGTGAACCACCAAAAGAATATCCATGGAATTTATTTGATAAATAAAAAGGGCTACGTAAAATAGATTTCGGTTATATCAGCATCAAAACAGAATAATTATTTTTGTTTTACTATTGGTATGATGAGAATCTATTTTATAGATGCTCTATTTTTATTTAAAAGGTATAAATATTAAAACTTATATTATACTTTTGTAAATTGAAAATAAATTATTTTTAATAATTAAATATAGAAATTTTGCTAAAACTATACAGTACAACAAATTAACGAAATAATTTAGAAATTGAAATTTATTAATGAGGATTTAAGTATGAATAAATATATAGGATTTTATATTGATGAACCTGTTGGAAATAATATTTTTTCTTATTCTGAAAGAGAAAATAAAAAAATTTATGTTCCTAAGCTAATAGAAGGAACTTTGGAAGATGTGTCTTTAGGTGAACATATTGTTTTCAACGAAATTGATGAAGGTCATGAAGTAAAGGCTAAAGGTCTAGAATATATGGTTCAATACAATGTTGATGGTAAGTATGTATATATTTTTGACAATCATAATCATGCTTTTTATTTTTGGATGAAAAGTCTTAAATTAAATCATTTTAAAAAGGGTTGTAAGTTAGTACATGTAGACCAACATAAAGATATGAGAGAACCAGTAAATTATGATGTTGATATAGAGGATATGAATGATATATTTAGGTATACTAATAAAGTATTGAATGTGGGGAATTTTATAAAGCCAGCCCTTAAGCATAAAATATTCTCGGAAGCTATAATTATAGATAGTTCATATGGATTTGACATAAATGTTGAAGGAGAATATGTACTAGATATAGACTTAGATATATTCTCTAAAGATATGGATTATATACCATATGACTTTAGATTAAATAAGATAAAAGAGCTTATAAAGAATGCAAGAGTTATAACAATAGCAAGTAGTCCTTATTTTATAGAACAGGACTATGCTATAAAAGTATTAAAAGAATTATTTAATTATGATATAATAGAGTAGTTAATTATTTATAGTATAAATTTGATAAAAAATAAATAACGAATGCTATAAAAAGAGATAAATTTTAGGAGGATTCAAGTATGAGTTTATTTACTGAATGGAGATCTTTAAGTGAAAATCATGATAGCCAAGAAGCTGAAATAAAGTTCTGGGAAGAATACTTAAAGGTAGAAACTACAATATACAATGAAATATTAAACAATAAAATAGAGGTATTAGAAGGAACTGTTGCTGAGTTAGCTGAAAGATTCAATACTTCAAATGAATACATAATGGGATTCTTAGATGGAATAAGCGAAAGTTTACAAGAAGACATCGACTTAGAATCTATAGAAGTTGACAAAAAAGTGACTGTAAAAATAGATTTCGAAAAATTATACTACAACATGGTAGCTGTTGAAGCTCACTGGTTACACAGTTTACCAGGCTGGGAAGATATATTATCTGAAGAGAAGAGAAAAGAATTAACTAAAGCTTTCAAAAACTCTAAAACTATAGTTAAAGAAGCTAAAGTAGGAAGAAATGACGCTTGTCCATGTGGAAGTGGAAAGAAATATAAAAAGTGTTGTGGAAAGTAAGGTAAATTATGTTTATTTTAAGATTTGTTAATGAGGATGATGATTTATCAGTAAAGGAATTTACTGATTTATCTCAAGTGAATAAGTTTATAAAGGAAAATGACTTAGAGAAATCATGGCATCAAATCGAAGAAATAAAAAGAGTAGTACCAAACTTAAAAGATGAAAATTAATAATTAAGCCTATTTAGATAATAAATTTATTTTAAAATCTAAATAGGCTTTTTTATAAAAATAATATATAAATCATTGAAATTCTAGAATATTTTAAATCAAAATAATTTATTTCTAGTTAGCTTTGATAAGTCTATCGATATATTTGAAGCTAATATAGCGTTATTGTATAGTGATTCGATATAACTAGATAAGCCTATATTATTTTTATCACTTGTTGAACTAGATATTAGAAAACCACTTCTTAAATCTAAGTCGAATTTTACTTTTAATGCTTCTGCAATACACATTGAAGAATCTAAATTATAATCAACATCTAAATTATAATTTAAATTATCAATAATAGGAATTGTGTTGGTTTTGTACCCTATTATTGATACAGAGTTATTTTTTATAGCAGATTCATTTAATTTAGAACTACATAGTGAATTAATTCCACTACATACAACGGATATATTTGTATTGGATAGTTCTTCAATCTCTAAAGACATATTAGAGATATAATCAGTTACTAGTATTTTTATATCAGCTAAATTTGCCAAAATTATTGAGCTAGTAAAAGTAGTAAATCCAGTTGATTTTTTAGTAATTAAAAATGGTAAGTCCTTTTTTGATGATTTAATAGTATTTTTATTTGAAGCAATAAATTCTAAATCTTCATTAGTAAGACCAACCTTTAATATACCATTAATGATTGCTGTAGTTGCAGGTATAGCACCAGTATCTCTAATAATATTAGAAATGTTATTTGCAATTTCTATATTTAGAGGATAAGATATTCTGTTAAAAAGTATTCCAGAATCAATTGCAATTACAGGATTTCCTGAGGAAATAGAATTTTGAACTTCAGGGTGAATATGAAGATACTTTTCTAACATTAGATTAACTCCTTTAAAGTTTTTTCTAAGTCGAACTTATTTATATGACTATATACAATTGTAGATATTAAGTTCTCTTTCATATTTTTAGATTCACTAGTAATATTATGATAAATGTTATTTTTACCATCTGAAGCAAATATATTACCTTCTTTAAGAGTTATAAATATTTTTTTAGCTCCTCTATCAAAAAAATACTTACTACATTTAATAATATCATCTTTATTTAAAATTTTAATACCTGATAAAACTTCAGCTTCTTTTTGACTTAAATTTATAACTTCAAATTTTTCAATCATATTTTTTATTTTGACACATTTGGATGATGAAACTGTATCAATAAAAATTGGTATATGAGAATAAGTTTTTGTAATGTAGTTTATAGTATCTTCATTTAAGTTTGTATCTATTACAATTGCAATAGAATCATTGATTGATGTATGCTTTGAATTAATAAAGTGAGTATCTAACCTATTTATAATGTCCATATGAGATATAGCGACATGTGTGCTATTTGAATTACTTAGTACAGATATATAGATAGAGGTTGAATCTTCATTCGAAATATAGCAGTCATCAACATCTATACCGTAGTTCTTACATTCTGATAAAATTGTATTTCCATATAAATCATTTCCTACAGCAGATATAAGTTTCGTATTAATATCTTTCTTACAAATGTTTTCAGCTATATTCCTGCCAGCTCCACCTACAGAAATACTTACTTTACCTGGATTTGATTCACACATTATAAGTGGAGTTGTTGATATTCCAACTATATCTATATTTGATCCTCCTATAACAGTAACATAGTTATCTTTTTTTAAGATATAGCCTTTTCCTTTTATGTAACCTTTTTTCATAAGATTTGTTATATGAACAGCTACAGAAGAACGAGTGATACAAAGTTTATCGGCAAGTTCCTTTTGCGAGATTAAAGGATCATATTTCAATATATCTAAAATTTCTTTTTCTCTATCAGTCATATTATCACCAAAATTTAAATATTTGCTTATTTTAATAAACATTTGTTTCGATATATGTTATCATCATATCTTCTATTTTTCAACAAAAAAATCTTTTATATTCTTATAAATGGAACAAAAAGAATACATGTACATATTATAAATTAATATAAAATTTATTATGGAGGACAATTATGAAAATAGGGGATATAGTAGTTAGAAAATCTTATAATAAAGATATCATATTTAAAGTAGTAGGTTTTGGAGTAGATGAAAATAATAGAAAGATAGCTATGCTTAAGGGGGTAGCGTTTAGAATTTTAGCAGATGCTTATCTTGAAGACTTAGAAATTATACAAATGCCTGATATGAATGATATTTTAATTGATAGGAATGTTGAAAATTTATTATATAGATCAGTAAAGAAAGCAAAAGAAAGACAAAAAAAGAATATGAGAGGAATACCAAAAACTCAATCTAATTCTAATGTTTATGGAATACCAGGAAAGGTACTTCAAATCGATGGTGATAAAGAATATTTAAAAATATGTTTAGATGTATATACTCAGTTGGGTATACCGGCAGTAGGTGTTGCTATATCTGAGGCTAACCAATATAAAGAGGTAAGAAGCCTTTTAGAAAAGCATAATCCAGATATACTAGTTATAACAGGACATGACGCTCTTACATCGAAAAAAGGTGGAGTAAAAGATCTAAGTAATTATAGAAACTCTTTGAACTTTATAAAAACAGTAAAGGAAGCTAGAAAATGGGAGTCTAACTTAGATAATCTTGTAATATTTGCAGGAGCATGTCAGTCTAACTATGAGCAAATAATAAAAGCAGGAGCTAATTATGCTAGTTCACCTGGAAGAATTATGATACATGCATTAGACCCTGTATTTATAGTTGAAAAAATAGCGTGTTCAAGAATTGATGTGGTTGTTCCAATAGATGAAGTAATAGAGCAAACTGTAACTGGATATAAGGGCATAGGAGGATCAGAAACTAGAGGTAAATTTAGATGGGCTATGCCTAAAACAATTTTATATTAAAAAAAAGCAATATTATACTATATTATTAAAAAATACTATTGACTTTTTCGTAAAAAATATATAAAATTATTAGTTTAAACGTTTGACAATCAATTAGTTTTATGGTATTATGTAAACATATAACGTTTAAAAGAAGGTGATATTGTGGCTACAGTTCAAACTCTAGATAAGATAAGGTTAAGTTTGGAAAGACATTTAGGAAAGAAGATAGTACTAAAGGCTAACAAGGGGAGAAAACAAATTATAACAAAAAAAGGTGTACTTGAAAAAGTTTATCCAAGTGTGTTTGTTGTAAGACTAGAAGATAGTCAAAATGGATACTCTAGAGTATCTTATAGTTATTCGGATTTATTGACAGCTAACGTTAAATTACAAGTATATAGAGATAGAGATAGAGAAAAAGATAAGTTAAATGTAAGTTAAAATTATACCTATTAAAAATAGGTGTAATTTTTTTTTTGTTCTCTAAATATAAATATAGTGTGATAATTTATATTTTTATATAGGGGGGACAAATTATGGAGTTAATAAAAGACGTTATAAAAGTTGATAATAGAATAGATTTTGGAAAATTTCAGACTTTTATAGAATCTGAGGCAGTAGTGCCTGATAAGAAGTCAGATGTATACGACATTGTAAAAACAGAAGGGTACATAGCTTTGAAAAAAGTTGAAGTAGCAGATGGTAAGTTAGTTTGCAGAGGTAGTTTCAATTACAATGTGATATATATTACTGATGATAAGAATACTGTTTCAAATGTAGATGGAAAAATAGACATAAATGAAGTAATAGATAAGGATAATATAGTTCAAGACATGGAATACATGTTATATCCAGAAATAGAGCATGTTGATTGTACAATAATGAATGAAAGAAAAATTAGAGTAGGTGCACTTATAAATATAAAAGGAAGCCTATTTGAAAAACAAAGATTAGATATAGTAAAAGATGTATCACAAGTAGAAGGTATACAAAAGCATAGAAAAGAAGTTAGCTATCAAGATATTGTAGGTATAGAAAAATCTGAAAGTGTAATTAGGGATACAATAACTATAAATACAGAGGAAATACAATCTATTATAAGTATGAATCCTTATGTAAGAATAAAAGAAAGTAGAGTAAGTGATAACAAAGTTATAATAGGGGGAGTTTTAAATATAAATCCTTTAGCTTGTACTTATGATGGCGACCTTGTGGAGTTAGATAGAGTTGATATAGACTTTACACAGTTTATAGAAGTACCAGGTGTTTGTGATGGTATGGTAGAAGAAACTTTATTGTCAATTGGAGACTTTAACTATATATTTAAACAAAATGCGGATAGTAACACAGGAATGTTAGATATAGATTGTACAATAAGTAGTAAAGTTAAAGTAACAGATGAAGTTACAAGAGAGGTGCTACAAGATGCGTATTCACCACAAAAAGTTATAAAATTTGATCATAGATTAATAGAATTAAATAAGATTTTAGCTAGTGAATCAGAAAGTTTTGTAGTTAGAGAATCACTAAGAAATGAAAATGAAGATATACAGATAAAAGATATAGTAAGTGTGTGCCCAACAATTTCAATTGAAAACTCTTATGTTGAAGACGAGAAGAGTATTATTCAAGGGATAATAAAATTAGATGTATTGTATGTACCTGTTGAAGGTCTAAGAATAGTATATAAAATAAGCGAAGAAATACCTTTTGAGCATGATATAGAAATACAAGATTTAAGAGATTCATCAGCTGTATTTAATACTGTGTGCATAGAAAAAGTAGAAGCTGATTTAAACAGAGATCAAATTGATATTTCAGTAAAAGTTAAGAGATTTATAGAAGCTGTAGATAAAAAATCTGAGAGTTTTATTATAAAAGGTGAAGATCATGGAGATTATGATTTATCTAAAGCACCAAGTATAATAGTTTATATATGTAAAGAAGGAGATAATCTTTGGAATATAGCTAAAAAATATAATACGACAGAAGAAGAAATTGCAGAATTAAATGATATAAAATGTGATGAGCCTCTTAAACCAGGTAAATGTTTAATATTGGAGAAAAAAGTTGTTCTAGTTGATTAATATATAAAAAATAAAATAATAGGGTGTTATAGTGCCCTATTATTTTATTTTTTGTAGTATAATATCTATAACTAGGAATGCATTATACTATATACGAGGAGGCTAAAATGAATTCAATAGAGTTAAAAAGCAGGGCAAAAATAAATTTATCAATAGATGTCCTAGGTAAGAGAGAGGATGGATATCATTTAGTCGAAATGATAATGCAGACAATAGACCTGTACGACATCATAAAAATAAAGGAGTTAGAGTCTAAAGAAGTAATCGTAAAAAGTAATAGTTCAGACATACCATTAAATGAAAATAATATAGTGTACAAAGCTGCAGAATTAATAAGAAGTAATTATAATATAAAAAAAGGTATAGAAATATTTATAGAGAAAAATATACCTGTAGCAGCAGGAATGGCTGGAGGAAGCTCAAATGCGGCGGCAGTATTAGTTGGGCTAAACAAACTTTGGGGTTTAAATTTATCAGAAAATCAATTACAAGAGCTTGGGTTTAAGTTAGGAGCGGATGTACCTTTTTGTATAGCAGGAAAAGCTGCATTAGCAAAAGGAGTAGGAGAAGAACTAACATATATAAAAGGTTTACCTAAAGATATTAGTATATTAATTTGCAAACCAGAACTATTTGTTTCTACAAAAGATGTATATGAGGGGCTAGATTTAAATAATATTAAGTATAGACCAAATAATGAGTACTTAATAAGTTGCCTAGAAAACAATGATGTAGAATCATTAGCAAAAAATATGGTGAATGTTCTTGAAACTGTTACTAGTAAGATGCATGAAGAAATTAAAGAAATTGAAAAGGTTATGAATGAGAGTAATGCATTAGGAGCGATGATGAGTGGGAGTGGTCCAACTGTATTTGGACTATATAACAAAAAAGAGGACGCTTTAAGAGGGAAAGAAGAATTACTGAAAAAGTATAAACAAGTGTATGTTGTTAACAGTAGTGAGGAAGGAGTTGAAATTAATGGACAACTTAACTAAATTAAATTTAGATGAATATAAGCCATTAAGGGATGTAGTATTTGAGAATCTTAGGGAAGCTATATTAGAAGGACAATTAAAGCCAGGTCAAAGATTAATGGAAGTTCAACTAGCAGAACAATTAGGGGTTAGTAGAACGCCAGTTAGAGAAGCTATAAGAAAATTAGAGCTAGAAGGATTAGTTGTAATGTTACCTAGAAAAGGTGCATATGTGGCTAATATGTCTTTAAAAGATGTAATAGATGCACTAGAAGTAAGAGCAAGTTTAGAAGGGCTATCGGCATCTCTTGCTGCAGAAAGAATTAGTGATATAGACTTAAAAAAGTTAAAAAGAATAGCCGAAGAATTTAAAGAAAGTACAATGAATGCAGATATAGAAACTCTATTAAAAAAAGATGTTGAGTTCCATGAATGTATATTTGAAGCTGCTAATAATAATAAGTTACGTCAAGTTATAAACTCTTTATGGGAACAAGTCTATAGATTTAGGGTAACTTATATATCAGATTATGATTCATCTTTAAGTATAGTTGAAGAACATAAAAATATATTAGATGCTATAGAAAAAGGTGACTGTGAATTAGCTAAGAAATATGCAACAGAACATATAGAAAAAGCTGAGCAATTTATGATAGATAAAGCTGTTGGCAATAAAGAATTATAAGAGAAGGGAAACCTTCTTTTTTTATGCTCAAAATCAGAACTCATTTAAATTTATTTTGATGATTTTTATCCAACTAAATAAAGTTGATTCTTATAGTATAGATATCTATAAAATGGAAATACTTAAAATATTAAAATATTTAGGGGGATAAAAAATATGAAAGAGAGAATAATAAAAGCTAGGTTAGCAATTTTAATTTTTGGTTTAGTATTAATTTTTTCCATAATGTTTATAACTATAAAAAGTGAAGTTAATAAAATAGATAATATTAGTGAGAACTACAAAGAAAAGCTTATAAGATTTCATGTTATAGCAAATAGTGATAGTGATGAAGATCAATCATTAAAGTTAAAAGTGAGAGATGAAGTTATAGAATACTTACAACCTAAATTACAGAATTCAAGTAGTATTGAAGAGAGTGAATCTATTATTAGAAATGAGTATAATACCTTATACAACATAAGCAAAGAAACTATTTTAGAAAATGGATATAATTATGATGTAAAAGTAGGTATAGAATATAGTAATTTTCCGACAAAACAATACTCTAATGTTATTCTACCTGCAGGAGAATATAAAGCATTAAAGATTGTTATAGGAGAAGGAGAAGGTAAAAATTGGTGGTGCGTAATGTTTCCTCCTTTATGCTTTGTAGATGAAGAAAATGGAGTAATAGATAAATCCACAGATGAAAAGCTAAAAGCTGTGTTAAATGAAGAAGAGTATAATTTAATTACTAGTAAAAATGAAGATGAAAAAAATTCAATTCAATTTAAATTTAAAATAATAGAAGTCTTAAAAGGAATATTTTAATCAACAATAAAAAGGAGTGAATTTAACTATGGATAGGTGCTATAAAATTATAGTATCTCTATTAGTCTTTATGTCTGTGTTTGTAAATTTCAATGAAATTTTAGCAATGGACAATGATATAGATGAGCAATCTATACCAGCGGTTAAGACTAATTCCAAAGAACAAAAAAAAGCTGTAATAAACTTAACTAATGAAGAGATATTATTACTATCAAAGTTAGTAACTAGTGAAGCTAGAGGCGAAAGTTATGAAGGCCAAGTTGCAGTAGCAGCAGTAGTAATTAATAGAGTAAAGGACCCAAGATTTCCAAATTCTATAGAAGATGTAATATATCAAAAAAATGCATTTTCTGTAGTTAAAAATGGAACTATAAATATGAGCCCTACAGATGAGGCATACAAAGCGGCTCAGGCAGCTTTATATGGAGAAGATCCAACTGGCAAAGCAGTATATTTTTGGAACCCAGAAATATCTACTTGTAAATGGATTTTAAAACTAGATCCACATATGAGAATAGGAAACCACGTATTTGCAAAATAGTAGAATATATATTAAAAATAAAGAAGCTAAGCTTCTTTATTTTTTTGCAAAAATACACTATAATAATCATTTAGATAACAAATTGAATATAATGAAAATTTTATAATATAATTTTTAATATAGAAGGGATAAAAAAATATGACTAAACTTAATGTAGCTTTAATATTTGGTGGTAAATCAGGAGAGCATGAAGTTTCATTATCTTCAGCTGCTTCTATATATGAAAATATAAATAGAGAAAAATACAATGTTTTTACAATAGGAATAACTAAAGAAGGAACATGGTTATATTATGAAGGAAGTGCAGAAAATATAAAAAGTGGTAAATGGGTAGACTTAGCAAATAAAAATGTAGAAATAAACCTAGTTCCAATGGGTAATAAAGAAGTTGGTATATTATTTGAAGATGGAAAGGTACAAAAAATAGATGTACTATTCCCTGTATTACATGGTCCATATGGAGAAGATGGTACAATACAAGGATTATTTGAAATAAGTCAAATACCATATGTAGGTTGTGGAGTTCTTGCTTCAAGTACAGGAATGGATAAACTTATATGTAAAACTATATATTCTGAAATAGGTTTACCTCAAGTTGAATATTGTTCTACAACTAGATGTATATTTAATAGTAGACAAGAAGATGAATTAAACAAGATAGAAGGTAAATTAAGTTATCCTATATTTGTTAAACCTGCAAACTTAGGTTCGAGTGTAGGTATATCAAAAGCTACAAATAGAGAAGAGCTTTTAGCTGGGATAAAAGAAGCATTAATATATGATTCTAGAATAGTTTTAGAGCAAGGTATAGATGCTAGAGAAATAGAAGTTGCAGTATTAGGTAATGATGAAGTTGAAGCCTCAATCGCTGGAGAGATAAAGCCAGCTAAAGATTTTTATGATTATGAAGATAAATATATAAACGGCGCATCTACTTATGATATACCAGCTAACATAAATGAAGAAGATATGAAAAATATAAGAAGTATGGCTATAAAAGCATTTAAGGCGTTAGACGGTAGAGGTCTTTCTAGAGTAGACTTCTTTATAGATAAAAACTCAGGAGAAATATTCATAAATGAAATAAATACATTACCAGGATTTACAAATATAAGCATGTATCCAAAGATGTGGGAAGCAACAGGTCTAAGTTACTCTAACCTTATAGATAAACTTATAGAGTTAGCGTTAGACTCAAAAAAATAAAGAAGGTGTTAATATGGACAATAGACCTATAGGAGTATTTGACTCAGGGTTAGGTGGATTAACAGTTTTAAAAGAAATTATAAAAGTGCTGCCTAATGAAAATATAGTTTATTTTGGTGATACAGCTAGAGTTCCTTATGGGCCTAGATCAAAAGAAACTATAATAAAATATACTTTTCAAGCTATAAACTTTTTAATATCTAAAAATGTAAAAGCTATAGTAATAGCATGTAATACAGCTACAGCAAGATGTTTAAAAGAAGCTCAAAATAAGTATGATATACCTATAATTGGAGTTATAGAAGCGGGAGCAAGGACAGCTGCTTATTCTACTAAAAATAAGGTTGTAGGAGTAATAGGAACTGAAGGTACTGTAAGCTCAAAATCGTATAATGTAGAAATAGAAAAATTAGATAAAGAAATTAAAATTATATCTAAAGCATGTCCTTTATTTGTTCCAATTACAGAAGAAGGATGGGCAAATACAGAAGTAGCATATTTAACAGCTAAAGAATATTTACAAGAACTTTTAGACCAAGATATAGATTCTTTAGTATTAGGATGTACACATTATCCAATTTTAAAAAGAACTATAGGAAAAGTTGTTGGAGAAGAAATAAAGTTAGTAAATCCGGCAAAAGAGACAGCTAAGGATTTAAAAGATGTACTAGAAGAAAATGATATACTTGCAACTATGAATGGATATCAACCAACATATGAGTATTATGTATCAGATATTCCTGAAAAGTTTGTTTCAATTGGGCAACAATTTTTAAAAAGAGACATGGATGATGTTAAAACTATTGAGATTCAAAAATATTAAATGATTAAATTATATAAACTTTAGGTATAATAATATCTAAAGTTTATATTTTTAGGAGGAAAATTTACTGTGGATGTAAAAGTCAATATAAGTACAACTCAATATGATGAGCATAGTAAAGTAGATACTATAAATATAAATACCTTAGGAACAATGTATGAAAAAAATAGTGATACATATTTAGTATATAAAGAAAGTGATGAAGGTGTAGAAGTTACTACAACTATAAAAATATCTAAAAGTGAAATAACTATAAAAAGATTTGGAGGAACCAACTCAACTATGATTTTTGAGAAAGATAAAACTCATATAAGTAATTATAGAACTCCATATGGTTTGTTTCATATAGAAACTGATACAAAACATCTTAATATAGTTTTAAATAAAAATAAAAGTATGAAGATAGATTTAGATTACAATATAAAAGTAAATGATATATTTAGTGGAAGAAATAAAATATGTATAAATGTCGAAATATAGTAAATACTTTAATACAATATATATAAATTTTATAAAGGTAGTTAAAATACTACCTTTTATTTGATTTATTTGGTATTATTATATCTATATAAACTTTTATATCTTTAAATAAAATTGATACAAGGGTTTATAGTTTTTTTATAGAAAACTATAGTTAAAAGTTAATAAGTAATGAGGGATAATTATGATATTTGAAAAAGTACTAAGTACTATAAATAAATATGAGTTAATAAAAAAAGGTGATAAAATTGTAGTTGGTCTATCAGGTGGACCAGATTCTGTATGTTTATTACATATTTTAAGTAGAATGAAAGATGAATGGGATCTAGAAATTTATGCAGCTCATTTAAATCACCAAATAAGAGGAATAGAAGCTCAAAAAGATGCTTTTTATATTTCTAAGCTTTGTGAAGAGATGGGAATTACTTTCTTTATAAAGTCAATAAATGTTCCAGAATACTGTGAAAAAAATGGTGTATCAATCGAAGAAGGTGCAAGACAGCTTAGATATGAAATGTTTAGTGAAATAAAAGATAAAACAAAAGCTAATAAAATAGCTATTGGACATAACTTAAATGACCAAGCAGAAACGATTCTAATGCGTATTATGAGAGGTACTGGGTTACAAGGACTAAAAGGAATTGATTACATTAGAGATGGTGTTATAATTAGACCTATTTTAGATATTGAAAGAAAAGACATAGAAGAGTACTGTAAACATTATAAACTTAATCCAAGAATAGATCAGTCAAATTTAGAAAGTATATATACTAGAAATAAAATTAGATTAGACTTAATACCATATATGAAGGATAATTTCAATTCTAATGTAATAGAATCTATAGTAAGAATGGGTAATAGTTTGAGAAGTGACAATGACTATTTAGAAAATGAAGCTTTAATTAAGTTTAAAGATATATCAAAAATAAATAGTGATAGTGTAGAACTTAAAATAAATTCATATACTAATTTACATAGTGCTATAAAAGTTAGAGTACTTAGAAATGCTATAAAACAAATATTAGGCGATACTAATTTTATAGATCAAAGGCATATAGATGATATTATAGAATTAGAAGATGAATCTAAAATTGATAAAGTGATTAACTTACCAAGGGGCATATTTGTATATAGAAAAAAAGATAGCATAATAATTACAAACAAAGAAATAGTTATTGAAGAGCTAGAATTTTGTTATAATATACCTAGTAATGGATTTATAAAAATTAGAGAAATAGGTGTAGTTATTGAGACTCAAGTAATGAGTATAGATAAATATAAAAGAAGTAAGTCAGACAAATCATGCAAATGGTTTGATTTTAATAAAATAGAAGGGGGTATAGTAGCAAGAAATAGAAGAACAGGTGATAAAATTAAACTTTCAGGTGGAAGTAAAAAGATTAAAGATTTATTTATTGACATAAAAATTCCTAAAGAGGATAGAAGTAAAGTTCCTATAATTGCTGATAGTCAAGGAATACTAAGTGTTGGCAATATAAGAAACAGCGAAAATTATAAAATTGATTCACAAACAAAAGAAGTCTTAAAGGTTAGCTTTAAGAAAATATAGAATAAAAACAACTTATGAAAGGAGGGCTTCTTTTGAACAAACTTTTAAAAGGAGCAGGTTTCTATCTGCTAATTTTCATAATAATAGTAGGGATAGTTCAATTTTCTGGTAGTCCAACAGAAGAAGTAGAGAAACTAGAATTTTCTCAAGTTTATCAAGAGTTAACAGACGAAAATATATCAAGGTTACATTTTATAAGCGAAACTTCAGTAGAGGGAACTATTAAAGATACAAATAAGAAGTTCACATCTTACATACCTGAAGAAGTAATGGGGGATAAATTTGCTGATGCAGTATTAAATCAAGCTATGGATGGAAAGCTTGTTGTTGGAGGAGAAGCAAAACCGTCAACACCATGGTTTATAGATATTCTACCGAGTATATTTGTATTATTCCTTATGTTAATACTTTGGTTTGTGTTCATGAACCAGTCTCAAGGTGGAGGCGGAAAGGTAATGAACTTTGGAAAATCTAAAGCTAAAGTACATAAGGATGATGAAAAAACTAGAGTAACATTTAAAGATGTTGCAGGTTTAACAGAAGAAAAAGAAGATTTGCAAGAAGTAGTTGACTTCTTAAAAAATCCAAAGCGATATATAGACTTAGGTGCTAGAATACCAAAAGGTATACTTATGGTAGGACCTCCAGGTACAGGTAAAACTTATTTATCAAGAGCTGTTGCTGGAGAAGCAGGAGTACCATTCTTTAGTATAAGTGGTTCTGACTTTGTTGAAATGTTTGTTGGGGTAGGAGCATCAAGGGTTAGAGATTTGTTTGAACAAGCTAAGAAAAATGCACCAGCTATAATATTCATAGATGAAATAGATGCTGTGGGTAGAAAAAGGGGTGCAGGTCTTGGTGGAGGACATGATGAAAGAGAGCAAACTCTGAATCAATTACTAGTAGAGATGGATGGATTTGGTGTTAACCAAGGTATTATAATCATGGCAGCGACAAATAGACCAGATATACTAGACCCTGCTTTACTTAGACCAGGTAGATTTGATAGAGAGATTGTTGTTGGAGCACCAGATGTTAAAGGCAGAGAAGCGATATTTAAAGTCCATTCTAAAAATAAACCATTAGCTGATGATGTTCGTCCAGATGTTTTAGCTAGAAGAACACCTGGATTTACACCAGCAGACATAGAAAATATAATGAACGAAGCAGCAATATTAACTGCAAGAAGAAGAGATAAAAAAATACATATGGACATTATAGAAGAAGCTATAACAAAGGTTATGGTTGGTGTAGCTAAGAAATCTAGAGTTATAAGTGAAAAAGATAGAAAACTTACAGCTTACCATGAAGCAGGGCATGCTATATGTATGCATGTACTTAAGCATGTGAGTCCAGTTCATCAAGTTACTATAATACCTAGAGGTAGAGCTGGTGGGTTTACTGAACCACTTCCTCAAGAAGATCAAATGTATGGAACTAAGTTGGAAATGGAAGAAACTATAGTTATGGCTCTTGGTGGTAGAGTTGCTGAAGAACTAGTTATGGAAGACATATCAACTGGAGCTTCTAATGATTTAGAAAGAGTAACATCGATAGCTAGAGCTATGGTAACTAAATATGGTATGAGCCCAAAACTAGGACCTATGGTATTTGGAGATGCTGATGATGAGGTGTTCTTAGGAAATAGCTTTACTACTAAGAGAAATTACTCAGAAGAAGTTGCATTTGAAATAGATAAAGAGATAAGAAGTATAGTTGATAAAGCATATAGAGAGTGTAAGCATATACTACAAGAAAATATGAGTAAGCTAGACTATGTTGCAAAAGCTTTATTAGTATATGAAACTTTAGATGCTGACCAATTTATAAAAGCTTTCAATGAAGAATTATCATTAGACATAGATAATACTAAAAATAATGGATCTTCTAATAAAGAAGAAGCAGTAACAGAAGATGAATCTAATATAAATGATATAAAAAGTACTTCTGATATGAAAAATGATAATATAGTTGAATTAAAAAGAGACTTTAAAAACGATAATAAAGATGAATAAAAAAGAACCCTATATAGGGTTCTTTTTTTGAAATGAATTGGGAATAAAAAATATATATTGTATAATTAATTTAATAAAAATCATAGATGAGGTGAAGTATGAGGTCTAAAATTATAGGTATGATATTAGATAATGAGAAAGATTTTATGTCTGGTGAAGAAATATCTAAGAAATTAGGTATATCTAGAAGTGCAGTTTGGAAACATATAAAGGCTTTAAAAGAAGAAGGTTATGATATTGAATCTGTAAACAAAAAAGGGTATAGATTAAAAGAAAAACCTATGGACTTACTGAGCTCTCAAAATATTAATCATGAGCTTAAAACAAAATTCATTGGTAAAAATATCATACATTTTGAAACAATAGACTCAACTAATACATATTCAAAATCTATTGCAATGAAAGAGCCAGAGGGAACTGTAGTTATAAGTGAAGAACAAACTAAAGGCAGAGGTAGGCTAGGTAGGATATGGGACTCTAAAGCTCATGAAGGTATTTGGATGAGTATAATTCTAAAGCCAGATATACTACCTTATAAGTCTACATTTTTAACGATAATAGCAGGTGCTAGCATAGCAAAAGCGTTAAATGATTTAGGTATAAAAGTAGGTATAAAATGGCCTAATGATATAATATTAAATGGTAAAAAGTTATGTGGAATACTTACTGAATTATCAGCGGAAATAGAAAGAATTAATTATATTGTACTTGGGATTGGTATGAATGTTAAAAATAAAGATTTTCCAAGTGATATAGAAAATATAGCTACATCATTATATAAAGAAGGATATGAGATATCTAGAGTAGATATTGTAAGATATATATTATGTGAGTTAGAGAAAAATTATATTAGGTATATAGTTGATGGAGATAAGAAGAGTATTATAGATATTTACAAAAAATACTCTGTTGTACTTAATAAAAATATATATATTATAAAAAATGAAGAGAAAGAGCTTGTTAACTGTATAGATATAAACTTAGATGGAAATCTAATTGTAAAAAGAAGTGATGGCTCAATAGATGAAATTATATCTGGAGAGGTTTCTGTAAGAGGTGAGAACGGATATGTATAATAATATATTAGATGTAAAAGGTTTAAAAGTTGGACAAGTTCAAGATGAAAATGGTCTTACAGGATGCACCGTTGTTATTTGTGAAGATGGTGCAGTATGTGGTGTAGATGTAAGGGGGTCTGCTCCAGGAACAAGAGAAACTGATTTATTAGACCCAATAAACTTAATACAAAAAGTGCATGCAGTAGTACTATCAGGTGGATCAGCATTTGGTTTAGAGTCAACGTGTGGAGTTAGTAAATATCTAGAAGAAAAAAATATAGGGTTTGATGTCGGCGTAGCAAAAGTTCCTATAGTAGTAGGTGCAGTTTTATTTGATTTAGCAGCGGGTGACCCAAAATGTAGACCAGATAAAGAGATGGGCTATAGAGCATGCGAAATAGCAAGTGATGAATTTTTAAAACAAGGAAATTATGGTGCTGGATGTGGTGCGACTGTAGGTAAAATAAAAGGGCCGGAGTACGCAATGAAGGGTGGCATAGGGAGTTATTCTATAAAACTAGATAATGGTTTAGTTGTATCTGCTTTAATTGCTGTAAATGCATTTGGCGATGTATATGAAGATGGTGAAATAATAGCTGGTGTACTAAATAGTTCAAAAACTAGAATATTAAGTAGTTATGAACTTATGAAACAGGGAGTAAGCAAAGGTGGATTTAGCATAGATAATACTACAATAGGTATAGTAGCGACCAATGCTAAACTAGATAAAGCTGGATGTAAGAAAGTATCTCAAATGGCTCATGATGGATATGCAAAAGCTATATTCCCTATACATACATCTCATGATGGAGATACTATATTTACTATGGCAACGGGGGAAGTAGAAACTGATATAACTTTATTAGGATCTCTTGCAGTAGAAGTAGTTGAAAAAAGTATTATAAATGCTATAAAAAATGCCAATGGAGTAAAAAATATATTATCATATAAAGATATGCCTATATTACAAGTTTAGTTGACAATGACATATCACATTGATAAAATTATTTGTGTTACAGCTGGCATCCTGAATATAGGAGCCTGACTAATATCAAAATAAGATATGGTAGTAGCAAAAACTTAATAAAATTTTAGAAGTCCGGCATCTTTAATGAGCTGGAACGGAGGTGTATTTTTATGATAAATCCACAAGCATCAACAAGAAAGAAAGTAAATGTAAGAAGAATGACTATAATAAGTTTACTTTCGGCAATATCGATAATGCTATCGATGATTCCACTTGGTTATATACAAATAGGGCCATTAGCTATAACTACAATGTGTATACCAGTAATGATAGGTGGAATTATTGAAGGACCTATGGTGGGTATGGTTGTAGGACTTATATTTGGTCTTACTAGTATGTTCAGAGGTATGGCGGGTATGGCAGGAGTTACTGGCTTTGTATTTATAAATCCGCTAGTTTCAGTACTACCAAGAATTTTTATTGGATTGGTATCTTATTATTCATTTAAGTTATCTATGAAGATTATAAAAAACACATATGTATCTGGTCTTATAGCAGGAGGTATGGCATCTATTACAAATACAGTTGGTGTTTTAGGAATGATATATGTTCTTTATGCTGCGGAATATGCTAAGGCTTTAGGACAAAGCGCAGGAACAGCAAAAGCACTTTTAATGGGAATAGCTACAACTAATGGTATAGCAGAAGCTTTAGGTGGCGCTTTAGTTGTATCGGCTGTAGTTGTTGTACTTAAGAAAAGCAAAATATAGAAAGAAGGTTAACATAAATGCTTTTAGTATTCGACGTTGGAAATACCAATATGGTATTAGGTATATATAAAGGTAAAGAACTTATAAAAGATTGGAGAATAAACACAGATAAAGAAAAAACATCTGATGAATATGGGATATTAATAAGTAGCTTATTCAAATATGAAAATATAGATATGAGTGAAATAAAAGATGTTATAATATCTTCTGTTGTACCAAATGTAATGCATTCTCTTGAAAATTTTTGTATAAAATATTGTAATAAACAACCATTGATAGTAGGACCGGGTATAAAAACTGGTTTAAATATAAAATATGATAACCCGCAACAAGTTGGAGCAGATAGAGTTGTGAATGCAGTGGCTGGTATAGAGAAGTATGGATACCCTCTTATATTAGTTGATTTTGGAACTGCAACAACATTTTGTGCGATATCTGATAAATGTGAATACTTAGGAGGGACAATTGCTCCAGGTATAAAAATATCTAGTGAAGCTTTATTCCAAAGAGCATCTAAGTTGCCAAGGGTTGAGCTTATAAAACCTGGAACAACAATATGTAAAACTACAGTTTCAGCTATGCAATCCGGAATTATATATGGATATGTAGGATTAGTAGATAAGATAATAGCTATGATGAAGGATGAGTTAAACTATGATAATATCAAAGTTATAGCTACAGGAGGTCTTGCGAATCTTATAGCTTCTGAAACTGATAGTATAGATTATGTAGATAAGTTTTTAACTCTAGATGGATTAAGGGTTATATACGAAAAAAATTAAAAGTAGTAAAAGGAATTGGATTGAAAATCCAGTTCCTTTTTTAAGCTAAAGTATATATACTTATTTAAATAAGTAAATATAGAGTATATATATACTATTTTATGAACACAATTCTAAATAAAAATGATATAATTGATAAGTTTATAATATATAGTTTGTGGTAAAAAAGTAATGAAATTTAATAACTAATAGACTTAAATAAGGAGAATCATAATGAAAATAGGGAATGTTGAGTTAAAAAATAAAGTGTTCTTATCACCTATGGCAGGAGTTACAGACCTTCCTTTTAGGCTAATATGTAAAGAGCAAAATTGTGGAATGTTATATACAGAAATGATAAATGCAAAAGCATTATGTTATGATGATGAAAATACAAAGAAAATGTTAAAGATAGAAGAGGAAGAACATCCAGTAGCAGTTCAAATATTTGGATCAGATCCAGAGTTTATGGGAAGAGCTGCAGAGATAATGAATCAATATCCAAATGAGATTCTTGACATAAATATGGGATGTCCAGCTCCTAAGGTTGTAAAAAATGGAGATGGATCAGCCCTTATGAAGAATCCTAAATTAGCAGAAGAAGTTTTAAAATCAGTTGTAAAACATTCAACTAAGCCTGTAACTTTAAAAATAAGAAAAGGTTGGGATGACAACAGTATAAATGCTGTAGAAATAGCTAAAATAGCAGAAGCGAGTGGTATAAGTGCATTAGCGATACATGGTAGGACTAGAGAACAATACTACTCTGGAAAAGCTGATTGGGATATAATAACAGATATAAAAAATGCTATAAACATACCTGTTATAGGTAATGGAGATGTATTTACAGTTGAAGATGCAAGAAATATGTTAGATAAAACTGGTTGTGATGCTATAATGATAGGTAGAGGTGCTCAAGGGAATCCATGGATATTTAAGAGAATCAATCACTATATGGAAACTGGAGATATACTACCAGAGCCTACATTAGAGGAAAAGATACGTATAGCTAAAAAGCATTTAAACCTTGCTGTAGAAGAACATGGTGAATATGTAGCTGTAAGAGAGATGAGAAAACATATAGCATGGTATTTAAAAGGATTAAAAGGTTCAGCGAAAGTTAGAGATGAAATTAATAAAATAACAAGTTATGAAGAAGTCTTAAGAAGGCTTGATGACTACATGGAAGATGCCTTGACATTAGTATAATAGTGACTTATAATATACCGCATAATAAATATAGAAATAAAGAATTAAAAATATATGGAAATTCTTAATTTAACAAAGGAGTTGTGGGGTTATGGAACAAAAAAATGAAATACTTTTAACTCAAGAAGGTTACAACAAATTAGAGGAAGAAGTTGAATTACTGAAGACTGTTAGAAGAAAAGAAGTTGCAGAAAGAATAAAAGTTGCTATATCTTTTGGTGACTTATCTGAAAATGCTGAATATGATGAAGCTAAGAATGAGCAAGCTCAAGTTGAAGAAAGAATAATGAAACTTGAAAATATGATAAGAAAAGCTGTTATCATAGATGAAAGTCAAATAGACTTAAATGTTGTTACTATAGGTTCGATCGTAAAAGTTCAAGATGTTGAATTTGATGAAGACGTTGAATATACAATAGTAGGTTCAGCTGAAGCAGACCCATACGATGGTAAAATATCAAATGAGTCTCCAGTAGGAAAAGCTCTTTTAGGAAGAACTGTAGGAGAAGAAGTAGACGTTCAAGTTCCAGATGGAACAGCGAAGTTTAAAATATTAGAAATAAGAAGATAAGCTGGAGGAAAAAAAATGAGTAAAGATCAACAAGTTGAATTACAAGAAGATCTTAGTGAAGTTCTTCAAGTAAGAAGAGATAAACTAGCTAAGCTACAAGAAATGGGAAGAGATCCTTTCCACCAAAGTAGATATGATAGAACAAGCAATTCAATGGCTATAAAAGATAACTTCGATGAAATGGAAGGAAAAATAGTTAAAATTGCTGGTCGTATAATGAGCAAAAGAATACAAGGTAAAGCTGGGTTTATAGATATACAAGACCAACAAGGTAGAATTCAATGTTATGTTAGATTAGACAGAATTGGTGAAGAAGAGTATGCTATATTCTCTACATATGATATTGGTGATATAATAGGTCTTGAAGGTGAAGTATTTAAAACTAAAAAAGAAGAAATATCAGTAAAGGCTAATAATGTAGTTTTATTATCTAAATCATTACAAATACTTCCAGAAAAGTATCATGGATTAAAAGATCAAGATTTAAGATACAGACAAAGATATGTTGATTTAATAGTTAATCCAGAAGTAAAAGATGCTTTCTTAACTAGAACTAAAGCTCTTAAAGCTTTAAGATCTTTCTTAGATGAAAGAGGTTTCTTAGAAGTTGAAACTCCTATATTAAATACTATAGCTGGTGGAGCTAATGCTAGACCATTTATAACTCATCATAATACACTAGATATACCAATGTACTTAAGAATAGCTAATGAGTTATACTTAAAGAGACTTATAGTTGGTGGATTTGATAAAGTTTATGAAATGGGAAGAATGTTTAGAAATGAAGGTATGTCTGTTAAGCATAATCCAGAATATACAGCTATGGAATTATATCAAGCATATGCAGATTATACAGATATGATGGAGATAACTGAAAATCTTATATCTCATATGGCTGAAGTTGCAACAGGAAGCATGAAAATAAACTATCAAGGAACTGAAATAGACTTTACACCTCCATGGAGAAGAATGACTATGGAAGAGTGTGTAAAAGAATATACAGGTGTAGATTTTGCTACTATAAATACAGATGAAGAAGCTTTAGCTATTGCTAAAGAAAAAGGCATAGAAATAACTCCAGGAATGAGAAGAGGAGAAATAATTAACGCCTTCTTCGAAGAATTTGGTGAAGATAAGTTAATACAACCAACATTCATAACTCATCATCCAGTTGAGGTATCTCCTCTTGCTAAAAGAAATGTAGAGGATCCAAGAAAAACAGATAGATTTGAAGCTTTTGCTAATAAATGGGAGTTAGCTAATGCATTCTCTGAACTTAATGATCCAATAGACCAAAAAGGAAGATTTATGGATCAGTTAAGAAAGAAAGAATTAGGTGACGATGAAGCTTGTGATATGGATGAAGATTTCATAAATGCTTTAGAAGTAGGTCTGCCTCCTACTGGTGGGTTAGGGATAGGTATAGATAGAGTTATGATGTTATTAACTAACTCTCCATCTATAAGAGATGTATTATTATTCCCAACAATGAAACCAATAGATAATAATGTTAAAAAATCAGATGAAGAATAGATAAGAGAATCCGTGCTATAATGCACGGATTTTTTATTTATAAGAATTTATATCAAAGATAATTAAAAATATATATTAGTTTATAAAAGGAAATTAGAAGAAATATGTTTTAATATGATTTAAAAAAAGTTAAATTCACGTTAATAGACGGAATTTTTATAAAGGAAAATAGAATATTTAATTAGAATAAAGATATAATAAAATTTATTGGAGGGATTTATATGTCTCAAATTATTAATTGGTTATGTTACATATGCGTAAGTTTTTTAGTTTTAGAAATGATGGTGTATTTATGTAAAGATGTAATAAAAGTGAGTAAAACAAATAAAAATGGTAAAACTAAAATCATTGGAAATACAAGGGTCAAACGTAATCAGACTATTTATGTTAATAAAATTGCAAAATAATTTTAAAAAAAGTGTTGACTATATATAACTAAGATGATATAGTATTACTTGTCCTTAAGAAAAGGGCAAAACAAGTAATAAAAAAGACAAAAAAGTCTTGACTAGGAAAGAAAAACTTGGTAAGATGAATAAGTCGAGAAAATGAACTTTGAAAATTAAACAGTAGGTTAATTTATATAACTTAAATTCTTTTATTAAGAATTAAACACAAACAACCAAGCCAGATATTCAGATAATGATTAGCTGAGCGATGGACAACTTTTATTTGAGAGTTTGATCCTGGCTCAGGATGAACGCTGGCGGCGTGCCTAACACATGCAAGTCGAGCGAACCCTTCGGGGTGAGCGGCGGACGGGTGAGTAACGCGTGGGTAACCTGCCCTATACACACGGATAACGTACCGAAAGGTACGCTAATACGAGATGATATAAGAGATTCGCATGGGTTTCTTATCAAAGCTCCGGCGGTATAGGATGGACCCGCGTCTGATTAGCTAGTTGGTAAGGTAACGGCTTACCAAGGCGACGATCAGTAGCCGACCTGAGAGGGTGATCGGCCACATTGGAACTGAGACACGGTCCAAACTCCTACGGGAGGCAGCAGTGGGGAATATTGCACAATGGGCGAAAGCCTGATGCAGCAACGCCGCGTGAGCGATGAAGGCCTTCGGGTCGTAAAGCTCTGTCCTCAAGGAAGATAATGACGGTACTTGAGGAGGAAGCCCCGGCTAACTACGTGCCAGCAGCCGCGGTAATACGTAGGGGGCTAGCGTTATCCGGAATTACTGGGCGTAAAGGGTGCGTAGGTGGTTTCTTAAGTCAGAGGTGAAAGGCTACGGCTCAACCGTAGTAAGCCTTTGAAACTGGGAAACTTGAGTGCAGGAGAGGAGAGTGGAATTCCTAGTGTAGCGGTGAAATGCGTAGATATTAGGAGGAACACCAGTTGCGAAGGCGGCTCTCTGGACTGTAACTGACACTGAGGCACGAAAGCGTGGGGAGCAAACAGGATTAGATACCCTGGTAGTCCACGCCGTAAACGATGAGTACTAGCTGTCGGAGGTTACCCCCTTCGGTGGCGCAGCTAACGCATTAAGTACTCCGCCTGGGAAGTACGCTCGCAAGAGTGAAACTCAAAGGAATTGACGGGGACCCGCACAAGTAGCGGAGCATGTGGTTTAATTCGAAGCAACGCGAAGAACCTTACCTAAGCTTGACATCCTTTTGACCTCTCCCTAATCGGAGATTTCCCTTCGGGGACAGAAGTGACAGGTGGTGCATGGTTGTCGTCAGCTCGTGTCGTGAGATGTTGGGTTAAGTCCCGCAACGAGCGCAACCCTTGCCTTTAGTTGCCAGCATTAAGTTGGGCACTCTAGAGGGACTGCCAGGGATAACCTGGAGGAAGGTGGGGATGACGTCAAATCATCATGCCCCTTATGCTTAGGGCTACACACGTGCTACAATGGGTGGTACAGAGGGCAGCCAAGTCGTGAGGCGGAGCTAATCCCTTAAAGCCATTCTAAGTTCGGATTGTAGGCTGAAACTCGCCTACATGAAGCTGGAGTTACTAGTAATCGCAGATCAGAATGCTGCGGTGAATGCGTTCCCGGGTCTTGTACACACCGCCCGTCACACCATGGGAGTTGGGGGCGCCCGAAGCCGGTTAGCTAACCTTTTGGAAGCGACCGTCGAAGGTGAAACCAATAACTGGGGTGAAGTCGTAACAAGGTAGCCGTATCGGAAGGTGCGGCTGGATCACCTCCTTTCTAAGGAGAATTACCTACTGTTTAATTTTGAGGGTTCATTCCTCAAAATTGTTAGTACTTTAAGCAACGGGATATTCTCAGAGAGAATAGACGTTGGCGATGTACGTTAGTACTTTGAAAACTGCATAACATTTAGTGATATGACATCATTTAATTATAAATAGACAGAGAAGTCTTTAAAATCAACTTTAATAACTGGTCAAGTTATTAAGGGTGCAGGGCGGATGCCTTGGCACTAGGAGCCGATGAAGGACGTGATAAGCTGCGATAAGCTTCGGGGAGTTGCACGTAAACTTTGATCCGAAGATTTCCGAATGAGGAAACTCACTTAGAGTAATGTCTAAGTATCGTTAAGTGAATACATAGCTTAGCGAGGGGAACCCGGGGAACTGAAACATCTAAGTACCTGGAGGAAGAGAAAGAAAAATCGATTCCGTAAGTAGCGGCGAGCGAACGCGGAACAGGCCAAACCAATGAAGTTTACTTCGTTGGGGTTGCGGACATGTCATTAACGAAGAGGTATCGTAAGTGAAGAGAGTTGGAAAGCTCCGCTATAAAAGGTAATAGCCCTGTAGCTGAAACGAGAAGACTTTAGACATGATCCAGAGTACCACGGGACACGTGAAACCCTGTGGGAAGCAGGAGGGACCATCCTCCAAGCCTAAATACTACCTAGTGACCGATAGCGCATAGTACCGTGAGGGAAAGGTGAAAAGAACCCCGGGAGGGGAGTGAAATAGAACCTGAAACCCTGTACTTACAAGCTGTGGGAGCACATTTCTTGTGTGACCGCGTACTTTTTGTAGAACGGGCCAACGAGTTACGTTAAGTAGCAAGGTTAAGCACTTAAGGTGTGGAGCCGTAGCGAAAGCGAGTCTTAAATGGGCGATTTAAGTTACTTGGCGTAGACCCGAAACCGGGCGACCTATCCATGAGCAGGTTGAAGCGAAAGTAAAATTTCGTGGAGGACCGAACCCACGAGCGTTGAAAAGCTCGGGGATGACTTGTGGATAGCGGTGAAATTCCAATCGAGCCCGGAGATAGCTGGTTCTCCCCGAAATAGCTTTAGGGCTAGCCTCAAGGTTGAGAGAAGCGGAGGTAGAGCACTGAATGTCCTAGGGGGTATTGCACTTACCGAAGACTATCAAACTCCGAATGCCGTATTCTTATACTTGGGAGTCAGACTGTGGGTGATAAGATTCATAGTCAAGAGGGCAACAGCCCAGATCGTCAGCTAAGGTCCCTAAATGTACGTTAAGTGGTAAAGGATGTGGGATTGCACAGACAACCAGGATGTTGGCTTAGAAGCAGCCACTCATTTAAAGAGTGCGTAATAGCTCACTGGTCGAGTGATCCTGCGCCGAAAATTTCCGGGGCTAAAACGTACTACCGAAGCTACGGCATCATTATGATGGGTAGGGGAGCTTCGTATGCAGGTTGAAGCATGACCGTAAGGACATGTGGACAGTATACGAGTGAGAATGTTGGCATGAGTAGCGAGATGTGGGTGAGAATCCCACAGGCCGTAAACCCAAGGTTTCCAGGGGAAGGTTCGTCCGCCCTGGGTTAGTCAGGACCTAAGCCGAGGCCGAAAGGCGTAGGTGATGGACAACAGGTTGATATTCCTGTACCACCAATAACCGTTTGAGAGATGGGATGACACAGTAGGATAAGCTAACCGTACTGTTGGTTATGTACGGGCAAGCATTGAGGCAGTTCCTATAGGCAAATCCGTAGGAATAATGCTAGGATGTGATGCGGAGCGAAATTTAGTAGCGAAGTAGCTGATTTCACACTGTCGAGAAAAGTCTCTATCGAGGTTAAAGGTGCCTGTACCGCAAACCGACACAGGTGGGTGAGGAGAGTATCCTAAGGCCAGCCAGAGAACTGTTGTTAAGGAACTCGGCAAAATGACCCCGTAACTTCGGGAGAAGGGGTGCCTGCATTTGCAGGCCGCAGAGAATAGGCCCAAGCGACTGTTTACCAAAAACACAGGTTTCTGCTAAGTCGCAAGACGATGTATAGGAGCTGACGCCTGCCCGGTGCTGGAAGGTTAAGGGGATCTGTTAGAGCAATCGAAGCAGTGAACTTAAGCCCCAGTAAACGGCGGCCGTAACTATAACGGTCCTAAGGTAGCGAAATTCCTTGTCGGGTAAGTTCCGACCCGCACGAAAGGCGTAACGATTTGGGCACTGTCTCAACAACAGACTGGGTGAAATTGTAATACCGGTGAAGATGCCGGTTACCTGCGACAGGACGGAAAGACCCCATGGAGCTTTACTGTAGCTTGACATTGGGTCTTGGTACTACATGTACAGGATAGGTGGGAGACTATGAAGCGTGAACGCCAGTTTGCGTGGAGTCACCCTTGGGATACCACCCTTGTAGTACTGGGACTCTAACCA
Source organism: Romboutsia sp. CE17 (assembly GCF_012317385.1). Taxonomy (GTDB): domain Bacteria; phylum Bacillota; class Clostridia; order Peptostreptococcales; family Peptostreptococcaceae; genus Romboutsia_E. The sequence continues at coordinate 2,644,541 of NZ_CP051144.1, read as the reverse complement.
TAGGCCATGAATCTGGTCTTGGGACACTGTCAGGTGGGCAGTTTGACTGGGGCGGTCGCCTCCCAAAAAGTAACGGAGGCGCTCAAAGGTTCTCTCAGTACGGTCGGAAATCGTACGTAGAGTGTAAAGGCACAAGAGAGCTTGATTGCAAGACATACAGGTCGAGCAAGGACGAAAGTCGGACTTAGTGATCCGGTGGTTCCGCATGGAAGGGCCATCGCTCAACGGATAAAAGCTACCCTGGGGATAACAGGCTTATCTCCCCCAAGAGTCCACATCGACGGGGAGGTTTGGCACCTCGATGTCGGCTCATCACATCCTGGGGCTGTAGTAGGTCCCAAGGGTTGGGCTGTTCGCCCATTAAAGTGGTACGCGAGCTGGGTTCAGAACGTCGTGAGACAGTTCGGTCCCTATCCGTCGCAGGCGTAGGAAATTTGAGGAGACCTGTCCTTAGTACGAGAGGACCGGGATGGACGCACCTCTGGTGTACCAGTTGTTCTGCCAAGGGCATAGCTGGGTAGCTAAGTGCGGAATGGATAAGCGCTGAAAGCATCTAAGCGCGAAGCCGACTTCAAGATAAGATTTCCCACCGTAAGGGTAAGACCCCAGGAAGACTACCTGGTTGATAGGTCGAAGGTGTAAGTGCAGTAATGTATTTAGCTTATCGATACTAATAGGTCGAGGACTTGACCACAATTTAAATGATAAAATCTAAATGATATGCAGTTTTCAGAGTATTAATCTTATTATTTTTTAGATGAAAAATCTAAAAAAATAATAAAAAAATGTTGACATTGAATATAATAAATGTTAATATAATACTTGTCCGATACGTAAGTGTCAAACAAAATGTGGTTATTATAGCAAAGAGGATACACCTGTTCCCATTCCGAACACAGAAGTTAAGCTCTTTAGCGCTGATGGTACTTGGAGGGCAACCTCCTGGGAGAGTAAGACATAGCCACGTATATGGCCCATTGGTCAAGCGGTCAAGACACCGCCCTTTCACGGCGGTAACAGGGGTTCGATTCCCCTATGGGTCACCAATTAAATATGCGGGTGTAGCTCAATGGTAGAGTTCCGGCCTTCCAAGCCGGCTGTGAGGGTTCGATCCCCTTCACCCGCTCCAAATAACTTATGGGACTATAGCTCAGCTGGGAGAGCACCTGCCTTACAAGCAGGGGGTCACAGGTTCGAGCCCTGTTAGTCCCACCAAATGCGGCCTGGTAGTTCAGCTGGTTAGAATGCCAGCCTGTCACGCTGGAGGTCGAGGGTTCGAGTCCCTTCCAGGTCGCCAATTTAAAATGGGAGTATGGCTCAGTTGGTAGAGCAAATGACTGTTAATCATTGGGTCACAGGTTCGAGTCCTGTTACTCCCGCCAATTTAAAATGGGAATATGGCTCAGTTGGTAGAGCAAATGACTGTTAATCATTGGGTCACAGGTTCGAGTCCTGTTATTCCCGCCAATATGCTGGTGTGGCTCAACGGTAGAGCAGCTGACTTGTAATCAGCAGGTTGTAGGTTCGATTCCTATCACCAGCTCCATGAAAAATACGGAGGATTTCCCGAGCGGCCAAAGGGGGCAGACTGTAAATCTGTTAGCATTGCTTTCGGTGGTTCGAATCCACCATCCTCCACCACCAACTGAATAAGCGGGTGTAGCTCAATGGTAGAGTTCCGGCCTTCCAAGCCGGCTGTGAGGGTTCGATCCCCTTCACCCGCTCCAGTAAAAATGTGGGTGCATAGCTCAGCTGGATAGAGCAACGCCCTTCTAAGGCGTGTGTCCGGGGTTCGAATCCCTGTGCGCTCACCATTTTATAGGGGATTCGCCAAGTCGGTAAGGCATAGCACTTTGACTGCTACATGCGTAGGTTCGAGTCCTGCATCCCCTGCCAAGTAAATATTGCTTTAATGATCCATTAGCTCAGTCGGTAGAGCACCTGACTTTTAATCAGGGTGTCCCGCGTTCGAGTCGCGGATGGATCACCATTTATGGAGAGGTGTCCGAGTGGTTTAAGGAGCTGGTCTTGAAAACCAGTGATGCTTAACGGCACCGTGGGTTCGAATCCCACCCTCTCCGCCATTAAAATTGGAGAAGTACTCAAGTGGCTCAAGAGGATCCCCTGCTAAGGGATTAGGCTGGGTAAACCGGTGCGAGGGTTCGAATCCCTCCTTCTCCGCCAATATAAAGTCGAGGTGTAGCGCAGTTTGGTAGCGCACTTGGTTTGGGACCATGGGGCCGGGGGTTCGAGTCCCTTCACCTCGACCATTAAAGTGGACCATTAGCTCAGTTGGTTAGAGCGCCCGGCTCATAACCGGTAGGTCTGGGGTTCGAGTCCCTGATGGTCCACCATATTAATAACACTATAGGGGTGTAGCTCAGTTGGTAGAGCGTCGGTCTCCAAAACCGTGCGCCGGGGGTTCGAGTCCCTCCACCCCTGCCAACAAGTTTTAACTAAATATAAAACTTTATAAAGTCGAGGTGTAGCGCAGTTTGGTAGCGCACTTGGTTTGGGACCATGGGGCCGGGGGTTCGAGTCCCTTCACCTCGACCATTGATAAGGGCCTATAGCTCAGGTGGTTAGAGCGCACGCCTGATAAGCGTGAGGTCGCTGGTTCGAGTCCAGCTAGGCCCACCAAAATAACCAATGCCCAGATAGCTCAGTCGGTAGAGCAGGGGACTGAAAATCCCCGTGTCGGTGGTTCGATTCCGCCTCTGGGCACCATATATGACATGGCGGTATAGCTTAGTTGGCTAGAGCGTTCGGTTCATACCCGAAAGGTCACAGGTTCGACTCCTGTTACCGCTACCAACTTAACTATATTGAAATAAAATTAAGAACTTTGAAAATTAAACAGTAGGTTAATTTATATAACTTAAATTCTTTTATTAAGAATTAAACACAAACAACCAAGCCAGATATTCAGATAATGATTAGCTGAGCGATGGACAACTTTTATTTGAGAGTTTGATCCTGGCTCAGGATGAACGCTGGCGGCGTGCCTAACACATGCAAGTCGAGCGAACCCTTCGGGGTGAGCGGCGGACGGGTGAGTAACGCGTGGGTAACCTGCCCTATACACACGGATAACGTACCGAAAGGTACGCTAATACGAGATGACATAAGAGATTCGCATGGATTTCTTATCAAAGCTCCGGCGGTATAGGATGGACCCGCGTCTGATTAGCTAGTTGGTAAGGTAACGGCTTACCAAGGCGACGATCAGTAGCCGACCTGAGAGGGTGATCGGCCACATTGGAACTGAGACACGGTCCAAACTCCTACGGGAGGCAGCAGTGGGGAATATTGCACAATGGGCGAAAGCCTGATGCAGCAACGCCGCGTGAGCGATGAAGGCCTTCGGGTCGTAAAGCTCTGTCCTCAAGGAAGATAATGACGGTACTTGAGGAGGAAGCCCCGGCTAACTACGTGCCAGCAGCCGCGGTAATACGTAGGGGGCTAGCGTTATCCGGAATTACTGGGCGTAAAGGGTGCGTAGGTGGTTTCTTAAGTCAGAGGTGAAAGGCTACGGCTCAACCGTAGTAAGCCTTTGAAACTGGGAAACTTGAGTGCAGGAGAGGAGAGTGGAATTCCTAGTGTAGCGGTGAAATGCGTAGATATTAGGAGGAACACCAGTTGCGAAGGCGGCTCTCTGGACTGTAACTGACACTGAGGCACGAAAGCGTGGGGAGCAAACAGGATTAGATACCCTGGTAGTCCACGCCGTAAACGATGAGTACTAGCTGTCGGAGGTTACCCCCTTCGGTGGCGCAGCTAACGCATTAAGTACTCCGCCTGGGAAGTACGCTCGCAAGAGTGAAACTCAAAGGAATTGACGGGGACCCGCACAAGTAGCGGAGCATGTGGTTTAATTCGAAGCAACGCGAAGAACCTTACCTAAGCTTGACATCCTTTTGACCTCTCCCTAATCGGAGATTTCCCTTCGGGGACAGAAGTGACAGGTGGTGCATGGTTGTCGTCAGCTCGTGTCGTGAGATGTTGGGTTAAGTCCCGCAACGAGCGCAACCCTTGCCTTTAGTTGCCAGCATTAAGTTGGGCACTCTAGAGGGACTGCCAGGGATAACCTGGAGGAAGGTGGGGATGACGTCAAATCATCATGCCCCTTATGCTTAGGGCTACACACGTGCTACAATGGGTGGTACAGAGGGCAGCCAAGTCGTGAGGCGGAGCTAATCCCTTAAAGCCATTCTCAGTTCGGATTGTAGGCTGAAACTCGCCTACATGAAGCTGGAGTTACTAGTAATCGCAGATCAGAATGCTGCGGTGAATGCGTTCCCGGGTCTTGTACACACCGCCCGTCACACCATGGGAGTTGGGGGCGCCCGAAGCCGGTTAGCTAACCTTTTGGAAGCGGCCGTCGAAGGTGAAACCAATAACTGGGGTGAAGTCGTAACAAGGTAGCCGTATCGGAAGGTGCGGCTGGATCACCTCCTTTCTAAGGAGAATTGCCTACTGTTTAATTTTGAGGGTTCTTAAAAATCCTTAAAAAAAATATTGACAAGAATCGACAAAGTTATTATAATATAACCTGTTGAAAAAATAATATGGGGGTGTAGCTCAGCTGGGAGAGCACTTGCCTTGCACGCAAGGGGTCAGGAGTTCGATCCTCCTCATCTCCACCATTAACATGCTTTTTAGCATGTATTAGTACTTTGAGCAACGGGATATTCTCAGAGAGAATAGACGTTGGCGATGTACGTTAGTACTTTGAAAATTGCATAACATTTAGTGATATGACATCATTTAATTATAAATAGACAAGACAAGTCTTTAAAATTACAAACTTTAATAACTGGTCAAGTTATTAAGGGTGCAGGGCGGATGCCTTGGCACTAGGAGCCGATGAAGGACGTGATAAGCTGCGATAAGCTTCGGGGAGTTGCACGTAAACTTTGATCCGAAGATTTCCGAATGAGGAAACTCACTTAGAGTAATGTCTAAGTATCGTTAAGTGAATACATAGCTTAGCGAGGGGAACCCGGGGAACTGAAACATCTAAGTACCTGGAGGAAGAGAAAGAAAAATCGATTCCGTAAGTAGCGGCGAGCGAACGCGGAACAGGCCAAACCAATGAAGTTTACTTCGTTGGGGTTGCGGACATGTCATTAACGAAGAGGTATCGTAAGTGAAGAGAGTTGGAAAGCTCCGCTATAAAAGGTAATAGCCCTGTAGCTGAAACGAGAAGACTTTAGACATGATCCAGAGTACCACGGGACACGTGAAACCCTGTGGGAAGCAGGAGGGACCATCCTCCAAGCCTAAATACTACCTAGTGACCGATAGCGCATAGTACCGTGAGGGAAAGGTGAAAAGAACCCCGGGAGGGGAGTGAAATAGAACCTGAAACCCTGTACTTACAAGCTGTGGGAGCACATTTCTTGTGTGACCGCGTACTTTTTGTAGAACGGGCCAACGAGTTACGTTAAGTAGCAAGGTTAAGCACTTAAGGTGTGGAGCCGTAGCGAAAGCGAGTCTTAAATGGGCGATTTAAGTTACTTGGCGTAGACCCGAAACCGGGCGACCTATCCATGAGCAGGTTGAAGCGAAAGTAAAATTTCGTGGAGGACCGAACCCACGAGCGTTGAAAAGCTCGGGGATGACTTGTGGATAGCGGTGAAATTCCAATCGAGCCCGGAGATAGCTGGTTCTCCCCGAAATAGCTTTAGGGCTAGCCTCAAGGTTGAGAGAAGCGGAGGTAGAGCACTGAATGTCCTAGGGGGTATTGCACTTACCGAAGACTATCAAACTCCGAATGCCGTATTCTTATACTTGGGAGTCAGACTGTGGGTGATAAGATTCATAGTCAAGAGGGCAACAGCCCAGATCGTCAGCTAAGGTCCCTAAATGTACGTTAAGTGGTAAAGGATGTGGGATTGCACAGACAACCAGGATGTTGGCTTAGAAGCAGCCACTCATTTAAAGAGTGCGTAATAGCTCACTGGTCGAGTGATCCTGCGCCGAAAATTTCCGGGGCTAAAACGTACTACCGAAGCTACGGCATCATTATGATGGGTAGGGGAGCTTCGTATGCAGGTTGAAGCATGACCGTAAGGACATGTGGACAGTATACGAGTGAGAATGTTGGCATGAGTAGCGAGATGTGGGTGAGAATCCCACAGGCCGTAAACCCAAGGTTTCCAGGGGAAGGTTCGTCCGCCCTGGGTTAGTCAGGACCTAAGCCGAGGCCGAAAGGCGTAGGTGATGGACAACAGGTTGATATTCCTGTACCACCAATAACCGTTTGAGAGATGGGATGACACAGTAGGATAAGCTAACCGTACTGTTGGTTATGTACGGGCAAGCATTGAGGCAGTTCCTATAGGCAAATCCGTAGGAATAATGCTAGGATGTGATGCGGAGCGAAATTTAGTAGCGAAGTAGCTGATTTCACACTGTCGAGAAAAGTCTCTATCGAGGTTAAAGGTGCCTGTACCGCAAACCGACACAGGTGGGTGAGGAGAGTATCCTAAGGCCAGCCAGAGAACTGTTGTTAAGGAACTCGGCAAAATGACCCCGTAACTTCGGGAGAAGGGGTGCCTGCATTTGCAGGCCGCAGAGAATAGGCCCAAGCGACTGTTTACCAAAAACACAGGTTTCTGCTAAGTCGCAAGACGATGTATAGGAGCTGACGCCTGCCCGGTGCTGGAAGGTTAAGGGGATCTGTTAGAGCAATCGAAGCAGTGAACTTAAGCCCCAGTAAACGGCGGCCGTAACTATAACGGTCCTAAGGTAGCGAAATTCCTTGTCGGGTAAGTTCCGACCCGCACGAAAGGCGTAACGATTTGGGCACTGTCTCAACAACAGACTGGGTGAAATTGTAATACCGGTGAAGATGCCGGTTACCTGCGACAGGACGGAAAGACCCCATGGAGCTTTACTGTAGCTTGACATTGGGTCTTGGTACTACATGTACAGGATAGGTGGGAGACTATGAAGCGTGAACGCCAGTTTGCGTGGAGTCACCCTTGGGATACCACCCTTGTAGTACTGGGACTCTAACCATAGGCCATGAATCTGGTCTTGGGACACTGTCAGGTGGGCAGTTTGACTGGGGCGGTCGCCTCCCAAAAAGTAACGGAGGCGCTCAAAGGTTCTCTCAGTACGGTCGGAAATCGTACGTAGAGTGTAAAGGCACAAGAGAGCTTGATTGCAAGACATACAGGTCGAGCAAGGACGAAAGTCGGACTTAGTGATCCGGTGGTTCCGCATGGAAGGGCCATCGCTCAACGGATAAAAGCTACCCTGGGGATAACAGGCTTATCTCCCCCAAGAGTCCACATCGACGGGGAGGTTTGGCACCTCGATGTCGGCTCATCACATCCTGGGGCTGTAGTAGGTCCCAAGGGTTGGGCTGTTCGCCCATTAAAGTGGTACGCGAGCTGGGTTCAGAACGTCGTGAGACAGTTCGGTCCCTATCCGTCGCAGGCGTAGGAAATTTGAGGAGACCTGTCCTTAGTACGAGAGGACCGGGATGGACGCACCTCTGGTGTACCAGTTGTTCTGCCAAGGGCATAGCTGGGTAGCTAAGTGCGGAATGGATAAGCGCTGAAAGCATCTAAGCGCGAAGCCGACTTCAAGATAAGATTTCCCACCGTAAGGGTAAGACCCCAGGAAGACTACCTGGTTGATAGGTCGAAGGTGTAAGTGCAGTAATGTATTTAGCTTATCGATACTAATAGGTCGAGGACTTGACCACAATTTAAATGATAAATTCTAAATGATATGCAGTTTTCAGAGTATTAACTCTAAATAACTTAATAATAAGTTAATCGAAAGATTATGTGGTTACTATAGCAAAGAGGATACACCTGTTCCCATTTCGAACACAGAAGTTAAGCTCTTTAGCGCTGATGGTACTTGGGGGGCAACCTCCTGGGAGAGTAAGACGTAGCCACGTTAAGTGCCGAAGTGGCGGAACTGGCAGACGCACAGGACTTAAAATCCTGCGGGACTTACCTCTCGTACCGGTTCGATTCCGGTCTTCGGCACCATATACAATATCGCGGGGTGGAGCAGTTGGCAGCTCGTCGGGCTCATAACCCGAAGGTCGCAGGTTCAAGTCCTGCCTCCGCAACCATTTAAAATGGCCCATTGGTCAAGCGGTCAAGACACCGCCCTTTCACGGCGGTAACAGGGGTTCGATTCCCCTATGGGTCACCATTTTCCCGGGACTATAGCTCAGCTGGGAGAGCACCTGCCTTACAAGCAGGGGGTCACAGGTTCGAGCCCTGTTAGTCCCACCATTTATGCGGCCTGGTAGTTCAGCTGGTTAGAATGCCAGCCTGTCACGCTGGAGGTCGAGGGTTCGAGTCCCTTCCAGGTCGCCATTTAAGCGGGAATAGTTCAGTGGTAGAGCGCAACCTTGCCAAGGTTGAAGTCGCGAGTTCGAATCTCGTTTCCCGCTCCATTAAAAAATATTATGGGTGCATAGCTCAGCTGGATAGAGCAACGCCCTTCTAAGGCGTGTGTCCGGGGTTCGAATCCCTGTGCGCTCACCAATAAAAAGTTTCACTTTCGTGAAACTTTTTTTTTATTTAAAATAAAATAATAAATATAATTTATAACTTATAACTATATTTTAAATAATTTGTATATACTTATATTAATATAGTATAATACATAGTATAAATGATAAGTAATCATTAAACAGGAGTGTAATACTGTGTTCGATATAAAGTCTTTTTTTGATGGATTTTTAAATATTATCTTAAACATGAAGATATTTGATATAATAGATATATCGATAGTAGCGTACATATTCTATAAGATTTTTATGTTTATAAAAGATACAAGAGCAGAGCAAGTTCTTAAGGGAATAGTATTTTTATTATTAGCTACCCAACTTAGTTCAACTTTTAAATTACATACACTTTATTGGCTGCTTGTAAATACCCTTCAGATAGGTCTTCTAGCAGCAATCATAATTTTTCAACCAGAGCTTAGAGCAGGTTTAGAACATATAGGAAGAGCTCAGTTTAATTTCTTCACAAAAGGAAATAACACAAATGAAGATTTATCTAAGACAATAGAAGAGATTGTAGAGGCACTATACTCTTTATCAAGACAAAAGATAGGTGCGCTTATTATAATGGAAAGAAAGACAAAAATATCAGATATAATAAGTACTGGTACAGAAATAGATGGTGATGTATCAAGACAATTATTAATAAATATATTTATACCAAATACACCATTACATGATGGTGCAGTTGTTATAAGAGATTCAAAAGTAAAAGCAGCAGCTTGTTTTTTACCATTAACCCAAAGTAAAGATTTAAGTAAAGATTTAGGTACTAGACATAGGGCTGGGGTCGGAGTTAGTGAGGTATCCGACTGCATAACTTTGATAGTTTCAGAAGAGACAGGAGATGTTTCTATAGCTAAATCAGGCAAACTATACAGAAATATATCTAAAGAGAGAATGACTAATATATTACAAAATAATTTAAAAGGAAGTACAGAGGAAAAAAGTTTTTTAAAAGGCGGTATATTTAAATGATTGAAAAGCTTAAAGAAAATACAAAAATAAAGTTAATATCTCTCTTAAGTGCCATAGTATTATGGATGTATGTAATGGCTGTAGTAGATCCACAAGAGACAAAAGTATTTGAAGGAGTACCAGTATCAATTACTAATATAGATGAACTAAAAGATGATAATTTTGTTGTATACCCAGAGGTAGACTTAACTACAGATGTATACGTAACTGGAAAATTATCTGCTTTGAAAAATATATCTAAAGATGACATTACAGTATATGGAACTATAACTGATGCTAAAGAAGGTAATAATGCAGTTTACTTAAAAGTAAACACTTCAAAAGGCGTTTCATGCAATCTTAAGCCAGACACACTAATAATACCATTAGATAGAGTTGTGGAAGAAAGAAGATCTATAGATGTAGTAGTTGAAGGAAAATATAAAAGCTACTTAGATACATTAAAATTAGAAGAAGATAGTATTAAGATATATGGTCCTAGAACACTAGTAGGATTAGTTCAAAAGATACAAGCAACATTAACTCTAGATGTTAAAAAGGATAACTTTACAACAAGTTTAAAACTTACACCTGTAGATGAAAATGGTAATAAGGTAGATGGTGTAACTCTTGAAACTGAATCAGTAAATGCAAATATATCTTTATTAGTTGAAAAAAGTGTACCAATAAATGTAGTATTTAGTGATAATAATGATAATATAAATCAATATGAATTAAGTCAAAGCAGTATAACTATAAGAGGAAGAAAGCAAATTATAGATGCTACGACTTCTATTAATACTAAAGCTATTGACGTGTCTAATATTACATCAGATGAATCTAAGGAAGTACAATTAGATATACCTCAGGGGATAGAAATAGATACTAATACAAAGATAACTATAAAGTTTGGAATATTAAAAGAGCTAAATACTAAGTTTTTATATTCAAAAGATGAAGTAGAACTTAGAAATAGTGATTCGGTGGATGTATCTACACTTAATCTACCAAATGAGATAGAGGTAGAAGTAGAGTATTCAAATGATATTTCAACTCTTAGTAAATCCGATATTATTTTATATATTGATTTATCAGATGAAGGTAATGATTATAAGATAAAATATGAATCCAAATATGAGTTTAAATCAGTTAAGATAAATCCAAGTACAATAACTAAATAAAAAAATAAGGTATAAGTAATTTTTAAATTGCTTATACCTTATTTTTTAGTTGAGTAATATTAAGTAAATCTATAGTTATGTATGCAATATAAGTTGGAATAAAATAAGCTTTACAACGGATACGATATAATGTAAAAGAATGTATAATTATAATGAAATATAAAGAAAATAAATAAAAATGATAAAAAAAGACAATAAAATACTGTTTCTGTTGTCTTTTTTTTTTATTAGTATTAAAATACTCATATGACTTATAATATCAAGTATAACAAATATGAAAATAATAGAATATATATAGATAATAGTATATTTATAAAGCTTTTCAAATTGAAAGGAGATCATTAATGAGAAAGTATTTTGGTACAGATGGAGTAAGAGGTGTAGCTAATACAGAATTAACTTGTGATTTAGCCTATAAATTAGGTAGAGCTGGTGGTTATGTACTAGCACAAGGAGACCATAGAGTAAAAGTTATAGTAGGTAAGGATACTAGAATATCAGGAGATATGTTAGAAGCTTCATTAATATCAGGATTAATGTCTGTTGGTTGCGATGTTATAACTGTAGGAGTAGTACCTACACCAGCAGTTGCTTATTTGACTAAGAAATATAATGCTGATTGTGGTGTTGTAATATCTGCATCTCATAATCCAGTAGAATATAATGGTATAAAATTTTTTAATAAAGATGGATATAAATTAGACGATGAAATAGAACTAGAAATAGAAAAATATATAGATGATATAAATAAAGTACAAAGTTCACCAATAGGGGAACATGTAGGAAGAAGAATACACAAGCATGATGCTAAAATAGATTATGTAAATTATCTAAAATCAATAATAAAAACAGATTTTAAAGGACTAAAAGTTGTACTAGACTGCGCTAATGGAGCAGCTTATGAAGTAGCACCAACTGTATTTAAAGAATTAGGTGCAGAAGTAATATCTATAAATAGTACGCCAGATGGGAATAATATAAATTATAAATGTGGATCAACTCATCCTGAGCAACTTAGATCAGCTGTTTTAGAACATAATGCAGATTTAGGTCTAGCTTATGATGGTGATGCAGACCGATTAATTGCTGTAGATGAAAAGGGACGTATTGTAGATGGCGATCACATAATGATATTAAGTGCTATACACTTAAAGAAGAAGAATCAATTAACTAAAGATACTTTAGTTGTAACTGTAATGAGTAACATAGGTTTAACTATAGCTGCTAAGGAGCATGGTATAAATCTAGCAACTACAGCTGTGGGAGATAGATATGTACTTGAAGAAATGAAAAATAGTGGTTATAATTTAGGAGGAGAACAATCAGGTCACATGATATTCTTAGATTATAACACTACTGGAGATGGAGTTTTAAGTTCATTAGTACTTTCTAAAATAGTACTTGAAGAAAATAAAACTTTATCAGAGCTTGCATCAGTTATGACTCAATACCCACAAGTTTTAGTTAATGCAAGAATAAGTAATGAAAATAAAAATAGATATATGGAAGTAAAAGAAATAAGCGATGAAATATCTAGAATAGAAAGCTTATTAGATGGTTGTGGAAGAGTTTTAATAAGACCATCAGGAACAGAGCCATTAGTAAGAGTTATGTTAGAAGGTAAAGAGGAAGGTCAAATAAAAGAATTAGCTACAAACCTAGCTAACCTTATACAAGAAAAGTTATCTTAAAAAATATAGGTTGGAAACTTAAATTTGAGTTTCCAATCTTATTTGATAAGCGCCAGAACTTAGATATCGTCTCTTTTTAATTAAATACATTAGTTCTAAGTTGACGAGGACAGAGTTAATCGAATTATCGGCGGATGCTCTGCGGTGTGTTTACCATCGAAGAACTTCTTTAAAACATAGGAGTGATCCTTTGCACAAAGAGAAGCTCAAGTAAACTTATATGACCTACTCTTAAAAAATATATTAATTTTTTTAGGAGGCTACAAAATATGTGTGGTATAGTTGGATATTTAGGAAAAAGACAAGCAACAGAGGTTCTTGTAGAAGGGCTTTCGAAGCTTGAGTATAGAGGATATGACTCAGCAGGTGTTGCAGTAAATGTTGGAAATGAATTAGAAATAAGAAAATTTAAAGGAAGACTTGCGATATTAGCAGAGGACTTAGAGAGAAATCCTATAAATGGAGGACTTGGAATAGGGCATACAAGATGGGCAACTCATGGTGAGCCATCTGATGTAAACTCACATCCTCATTTTAATATGAAGAAAACAATAGCTGTAGTTCATAATGGTATAATAGAAAACTACATGGAATTAAGAGAAGAATTACAGGCAGAAGGTGTTGTGTTCTTATCTCAAACAGATACAGAAGTAGTTGCTCACTTAGTAGATAAGTTCTATGAAGGAAACTTACTAGATGCTGTTTATAAGGCAACTGAAAAGTTAAGAGGTGCATACGCATTAGGTGTTATATGCAAGGATAATGACAATGAATTAGTAGCTGTAAGAAAAGATAGTCCATTAATAGTAGGTCTTGGAGAAGGTGAAAACTTTATAGCTTCAGATATACCTGCAATATTAAAATATACTAGAAATGTTTATTTCTTAGAAAATGATGAATATGTTCATATACAAGGATCTAATGTAACTATTTTAGATGAAAATAAGAATGTTATTGAAAAATCAGTAAATGAAATAACTTGGGATGTTGAAGCGGCTTCAAAAGGTGGATATGATCATTTCATGTTAAAAGAAATATATGAACAGCCAAATGGTGTTAAAGAAACATTATTAAGAAGATTAAATGCTAATGGAGAAATCCAATTAGATGATATAAAAATGACTAAAGAAGATTTAGATAAAATAAACAGAGTTTATATAGTTGCCTGTGGTACTGCATACCATGCAGGACTTGTTGGTAAATATGCAATAGAAAAGTTTGCTCATATACCAGTAATAACTGATATAGCATCTGAATTTAGATATAGAGACCCATTCATAGATGATAAGACTTTATTAATATTAGTAAGTCAATCAGGTGAAACTGCTGATACTTTAGCCTCTTTAAGATATGCTAAAGAAAAAGGAGCTAGAATATTATCAGTAACTAACGTTGTTGGTTCTTCTATAGCTAGAGAATCTGATGATGTATTCTACACTTGGGCAGGACCTGAAATATCAGTTGCATCAACTAAAGCATATACTACTCAATTAGTTTCATTCTATATGATAGCTTTAGACTTTGCTATAAAGAAAGGAACTATAACTAGAGCATACTATAATGAAATGATAGAAAAATTAAAAGAAATGCCAGAATTAGTTACTAAAGCTTTAGAACAAGAAACTCATATAAAAGAAGATGTAGCAAAAGAATTAAAAAATGCTACAAGTGCTTTCTACTTAGGTAGAGGGTTAGATTATAACCTAGCTATGGAAGGTGCTTTAAAAATAAAGGAAATATCTTATATACATGCAGAAGCATTTGCCGCTGGAGAATTAAAACACGGTACAATAGCATTAATAGAAGAAGGAACACCTGTTATAGCAATAGCAACTCAAGAAGAACTATTTGAAAAAATGGTTTCTAATATGCAAGAAGTTAAAGCAAGAGGAGCTTATGTTATAGCTGTTGCTCAAGAGCACAATAAAGAAGTAGAAAAAGCAGCTGATAAGGTAATATATATACCAAATGTTGATGATGTATTATCAAGTATATTAACTGTTTTACCACTTCAACTATTATCTTACTATGTTGCAGTTCAAAGAGGCTGTGATGTAGATAAGCCAAGAAACTTAGCAAAATCAGTAACTGTTGAATAAAAAAATAAAGGTGGGTTTTTACCCATCTTTATTTTTTTGTAGCAAAAAGTAAAGTATATCCTCTATAAAATTGTTAATAATTTAAATATAAATTTAGAATTTTAAGGGGGCGCTTTTATGAAAAATATAAAATACATTGCTTTGTTTATATCATTAGTTCTATTAGGAGCAATGTCATCTTATGCAGAAATAAAATTAGACAATTCTTATAATAGATTTTTAGAAGCTTTTGAAAGTACTCAAGCTGATTTCAAGTTTTATAATATTAAAGCAAATGCACCAATTGATTATGATATAAGCAAAGATGAAATAAAAAGTATTTGTTTAGATATCATTAATGATTTAGGAATGGAAGAAAGTAATGTGAAACTTGAAGATAAATGGAATAATAATGAAAAACAAATTTATATTCAAGCTGAAAATGATAATACTAGTATATCAGTAATTGGAATTAAAAAAAATAGTTCTGAATCCTATATAATGGTTGACATATTAGATAATAAAGTATATAAAAATATAGTAGATATTTATGCTATTTTGAAAAATTCTCTGGATAAATTTTCTTATCAGGCTGAAATATACACTTGTATAGCTGGAGAATATAGCAAAAAGTTACAAATTGATAAATATAATGATATTTTAGATGAAATATTATATAATATGAATGCTGAAGTTATAGAAAAGGTACAAGAAGAAAACTTTTTATCTATAACAGCATATAGTAAAGTATTAAAAGAAAATTACTTAGAATGTTTTGGAAATAAGATAAATTTAAATATAGGAATTAGGTATAGTGAAGATGACGAGAGAACTCTCATATACATTGCTACACCAATAATAAAATTAGATTATTAATGAGGAGATCATAAAAGATGGCTAAAATAATTGTAAAAAAGAGTAACCCACTTAAAGGTAGTGTTAAAATAGATGGAGCAAAAAATGCAGTATTACCAATAATAGCAGCAACATTATTAGCAAAAGGAAAATCAGTAATAAAAGAAGTACCTAATTTAAGAGATGTGCATGTTATATCTGATTTATTAAGACATTTAGGTGCAGAAGTTGAGTATGAAAATAAAACATTAACTGTAGATGCTACGAACATAACTACATGTGAAGCACCATATGAATTAGTTAGAAAAATGAGAGCATCATTCTTAGTTATGGGACCATTATTATCTAGATTTAATCATACAAAAATCTCTATGCCAGGAGGATGCGCTATAGGAACTAGACCAATAGATTTACACTTAAAAGGATTT
This sequence comes from Romboutsia sp. CE17, assembly GCF_012317385.1. Classification (GTDB taxonomy): domain Bacteria; phylum Bacillota; class Clostridia; order Peptostreptococcales; family Peptostreptococcaceae; genus Romboutsia_E. The sequence continues at coordinate 2,628,806 of NZ_CP051144.1, read as the reverse complement.
AGATGTTTAGGTGCAGATGTTGAAATAGATCATGGATTTGTTGAAGCAAAAACTGAAAAATTAAAAGGATGCAAGCTATATTTAGACTTTCCATCAGTAGGAGCAACTGAGAATATAATGATGGCAGCTTCTTTAGCTGAAGGAACTACTATAATAGAAAATGCAGCTGAAGAACCAGAAATAGTAGACTTAGCTAATTTCTTAAATGAAATGGGAGCAGATATAAAAGGTGCAGGAACTAATACTATAAGAATTAAAGGTGTTAAAGAATTAAAAGGTGCAGAGCATACAGTAATACCAGATAGAATAGAAGCAGCTACTTATATGGTAGCAGCAGCTATGACTAAAGGTGATATAACTATAGAAAATGTACTAATGGAGCACTTAAAGCCAGTTACAGCTAAATTAAAAGAAGCTGGATGTAAAATAATAGAATTAGAAAATGCTGTTAGAGTTATAGGACCAGAAACTTTAAAGCCAATAGATATAAAAACTTTACCACATCCAGGATTCCCTACAGATGTTCAAGCACAGTTTATGGCAATGCTTACTATAGCAAAGGGAACTGGAGTAGTTATAGAGACTGTTTTTGAAAATAGATATATGCACGTTGCAGAATTTAACAGAATGGGTGCAAATATAAAAATAGAAGGAAGAACTGCTGTAGTTAAAGGTGTCGATCAATTATATGGAGCTAAAGTTAATGCTACAGACTTAAGAGCAGGAGCAGCTCTTATACTATGTGGACTTATAGCTGAAGGTGATACTGAAATAGGTGAAATCTATCATATACAAAGAGGATATGTAGATATAGATAAGAAAATAACTGCATTAGGTGGAAACATCGAAATAGTAGAAGAATAATTAATATGCAATATAATGCTTAAGTAATATATAAATAGGGTTTTTCATATACTGTAAAGATATTAGCTAATCTAAGGAGGAAATAGTATATGAAGAACCCTTTAGTAATTTTAGTAGGACTAGTTTTTCTATGTATATTTGTACCAGTAGTAGTAAGCACGACCCTCTATGATGATGTAGAAGCTAGCAATCAAAGTGATGAAATTAATATAGAAAAACAAAATGAAAATGAATCCAAAGAATTAATTAACTATGAATCTGTAGATAAAGATGCACCAACAATTAAAGTATATAATCATATTAAAGGCATATCAGAGTCGATGAATATTGAAACTTATTTATATGGAGTTTTAGCAGGAGAGATGTCAGCTAAATTTGATATAGAGGCTCTTAAAGCTCAAGCAATAGCAGCTAGAACTTTTGTAATATATAAAAAGGAAAATCCAAATTCAAGCGGTCATAAAAATTCTGTAGTATGTACTGACTATAAACATTGTCAGGAATATAAAAGTTATGAAACTTTAAAAGAAACAAATGGAAGTCAATGGATGGAAGAATACTATACCAAAATAAAGGAAGCTGTAGATAGCACAAAAGGTCAAATACTAGTTTATAACAATAAGGCAATATTACCTTTATATTTTTCAACATCTTCTGGGAAGACAGAAAATAGTGAAGAGGTATTTTCAAATCAATATCCCTATTTAAAATCTGTAGATAGTCCATATGATGGAGAATCACCTAAGTATACATCACAAATCACTATGAGTAAATCAGAATTTATTAATGTTATAACTAAAAACTACCCTAGTATAACATTAAATTCAAATAGCTTAGAAAGTAATATAAAAATATTAAGTAGAAGTGAAGGTGGGTCAGTAAGTGAAATTAAAGTAGGAAATAAAGAACTTACTGGAGTAAATATTAGAAGTATATTTAATCTTAACTCAGCAAATTTTGAAATAAAATTTAATGATGATGATGTTATTTTTAATATAAAAGGGTATGGACATGGAGTAGGAATGAGTCAATGGGGAGCTCAAGGTATGGCAGAAGAAGGCTTTTTATACTATGAAATTTTAAAGCACTATTATACAGGAACAGATATTAAAGATTTATATTAAAAGTATAAAAATATATAGCTAAATTGTATAAAATTAGAAAATCCAGGAAACACTTCAAATGTATTAATATATTTGGAGGTGCTGTATGAAGAAAAAATTATTAGAAAATGATATTTTTTATCTATCATTATTTGTATGTGTTTGTTTGGTAGCAGTAGGTGGAGTTTGGCTTACAAATAATAATGTAAATAAATTAGCTAGCAATGATAAACTTGTAGATGATACTAGTAAAAATGAAGAAATACATTTAATAGATAGTGATAAAAAAGAAGAAGCAATACCAACAACAACTGACTCTGAGCAAAATCTAAGTCAAGCTAAAGAAAATGAAAAAAGCTCTGAAAGTAAATTAAATTTTTTAGGTAGTAAGATTATAAGAGAATATTCAGAGAAAGAACCTAGTTATTCAGAAACTTTAAATGTATGGGAAGTACATAAAGGTATTGATGTAAGTACAAAAAAAGACCAAGAAATTAAATCTTTAATGAATGGTACTGTATTAGATGTATATAAAGACGATGAGTACGGAATGTCTGTAAAAATACAATCTGAAGATGACACAATAGTAGTTTATTCAAATTTAAGTGAAGATATGAAAGTGAAAAAAAATGACAAAATAACAGAAGGTCAATGCATAGGACTAGCTGGGAATACAACAACAGTTGAAAGTAAAGAAGACCAACATATTCATGTAGAAGCATTTAAGGGAGAGGAATCAATAGATCCAATGTCTTTAATAAATTAAAAAGTATAACAGGCTTAATCATTATGATAAAGTCTGTTATATTTTTTTGTATTTTTACATATATATCATTAAGGCTAATACATGAGGGAGGGGAAGTCTTGAAATCGCATATAGAGGAAAGAGCCATAATTGTAGCAAAATATATACTAGAGAAAAATACAACTGTTAGACAAACCGCTAAAACTTTTGGAGTAAGTAAGAGTACTATTCATAAAGATGTAACCGAACGATTAGAAGAAATAAACCCATCTCTAGCGCAAGAGGTTAAGAAAGTTTTAGAAAAAAATAAATCAGAAAGACACATCAGAGGAGGATTAGCGACTAAGCTAAAATATGAAAAAGAAAACAAAAAAGATGTAGGTTAAAACCTACATCTTTTTCTTGACTAAACTGTGAAATTTGTATATCTTGTATCTAGGAGTATATAGACAAATTCAAATATAAAAATCAAAGAGGAGTTGAAGAAATGGCTAGAGTTGACATAGGTATAGACTTAGGGACGGCCAACGTAATAGTTTATGTAAGTGGGAAAGGTATAGTTTTAGAAGAACCTTCTGTGGTTGCAATTGATACAAGAACAAATTCAGTGTTAGCAGTAGGTGAAGAAGCAAGAAGAATGATAGGGAGAACACCAGGGAATATAGTAGCTATAAGACCGTTAAGAGACGGTGTAATATCAGACTATGATGTGACGGAAAAAATGTTAAAGTATTTTGTTGAGAAAGTAGTAGATAAAAAAGGTTTCGGAAGATTTTTCATGCCAAGAATAATGGTATGTGTACCAACTGGGGTTACAGAAGTCGAAAAAAGAGCGGTAGAAGAAGCAACAAGACAAGCTGGTGCAAGAGAAGTTTATATAATAGAAGAGCCTATAGCTGCAGCAATAGGAGCTGGAATAGATATATCTCAACCACATGGTAATATGGTTATTGATATTGGTGGAGGAACTACTGATATAGCTGTTATATCATTAGGAGGAGCTGTTGTTAGTGAATCTATAAAAATAGGTGGAGATAAATTTGATGAAGCTATAGTTAGATATATTAAAAAGCAAAAGAATCTTTTAATTGGAGAAAGAAGTGCAGAAAAGTTAAAGATAGAAATAGGTACAGCTATTAAAACTGAAGAAGAAAGAGAAATGAAAATAAGCGGAAGAAACTTAGTTACAGGTCTTCCAGAGTCAATGCAAATATCATCTTCAGAAATTTTAGAAGCTATAAATGAGTGCATAGAGCAAATAGTTATTGCTACACGTTATGTATTAGAGCAAACGCCTCCAGAGTTAGCAGCGGATATAAGTGATAGAGGTATTATAATGACTGGCGGAGGGTCTTTATTAAGAGGATTAGATAAAAAGATCGAAAAAAGTACAGGTATTAATGTAGTAGTTGCAGAAGATACTTTATCTTGTGTAGCTAAAGGAACAGGAAGTTCATTAAGTTCTTTAGATTTATTAGAGACAGGTGGAACATTCAAGAAAAGATAATAGAATTTTAAATAAAAAGATAAAAGGGCATATAATGAAATAAATTTAGAAAATATCTTTTTTTAGATATTTATTAATTTTATTTTATTACTGCCCTTTATTTTTGTTATATGATTTACAAACATTAGGTAGCTAAAAGAAGTGAGAGTGCGATAGTTTCGGATAACTCTAATACGAAACTAAGTCTGACATTATTGAATGAAAACCTATTATTTTCATCGATTTTATCTACAATACCTACTATAGAATAACTACCAACTTGAGGGAGTTTTTTTCCAACACCTTTACCAGGCAGAATAGGTCCTTTTCTTACTTGTATGTTACCTATACTATTTTTAGATCCGAGACAAGCATCAATAGCTAAAAATTCTCCTTTAGGATGGAGATTTTTTATTTCCTCTAGTGACTCATATATATTTAAGGCATGAATAGGATTATCTAAGGTACCGTAAACAGGGTATTTAAAATCACTATTTTTTAGCATAGTTCCAATTAAAGGCCCTAGAGCATCGCCTATAGCCCGATCTGTTCCTATACAAATAACAATAGTATTTTCACTTATTATATCTTTGAGTATTAAGCTTAATACTTGTGCTACATTTTCTTTTTTATAATTTACTTTAGCTAAATACATAGGAACACCCCCTTCAAAAATATATGAACATGTAATTTAGAAAATGATAATTTTAAACTACATAAAAATATCATATTTATAATATGAAAATAAAATATGAATAGTTACCCTTAATATATATTATATAGTTAAAGATATAAAAACTTGTTATATTTAGATAGCAATAATTGACATATATAAATATATAGACTTGACAGTTAAAATGAAAAATAGTAATATAATAAGTATATTAATATGTATATTTTTTATTATATTTAAATAAAAATGAATCTTAATAATAAATATGAAAATATTTATTACCTTATCAAGAGAGGCTGAGGGATAGGCCCTATGACGCCCAGCAACCGCCCTAACGGGAAAAGGTGCTAATTCCTACAAGATTTTTTAAAATCTTGAAAGATGAGGTTAGTTAATTAATACATTGAATTTGTGATAATTAACCTCTTCTTGTATAAGGAGAGGTTTTTTTAATTGTAATGATACCAATTAATATAGACCTCGAAAATTTATACGAAATAAATATACAGTTTATGAAGTTAAAGGGAGGATACGAAATGGCAAGACATTTATTTACATCAGAATCAGTTACAGAAGGACATCCAGATAAAATATGTGATCAAATATCAGATGCAATACTAGATGCATTATTAGAAAAAGATCCACTATCAAGAGTAGCTTGCGAAACAACAGTTACAACTGGATTAGTTTTAGTGGCAGGAGAAATAACAACATCAGCATATGTTGATATTCCTAAATTAGTTAGACATACAGTAGAAGAAATTGGATATACAAGAGCCAAGTTCGGATTTGACTGCAACACTTGTGCTGTAATAACATCTATAGATGAGCAATCAAGAGATATTGCTATGGGTGTTGATGAAGCTTTAGAAAATAAATCAGGAGAAATTACTGAAGATGAAATAGAAAATGTAGGAGCAGGGGATCAAGGTATAATGTTTGGTTTTGCATGTAATGAAACTGAAGAATTAATGCCTCTACCAATATCATTAGCACATAAATTATCTAGAAGACTTACTGAAGTTAGAAAATCAGGCTTATTAAATTACTTAAGACCAGACGGAAAAACACAAGTAACAGTTGAATACGATGGAAATAAGGCTGTAAGAGTGCATACAGTACTTATATCAACTCAACACTCTGAAGATGTGGACAATGATACAATAAGAAAGGATTTAATAGAACATGTAATCAAGTATGTTATACCAGCTGAATTACTTGATGAAGAAACTATGATATATATAAATCCAACAGGAAGATTTGTCATAGGAGGGCCACAAGGGGATACAGGCCTTACTGGAAGAAAAATAATAATAGATACTTACGGAGGATACTCTAGACATGGTGGAGGAGCATTCTCAGGAAAGGATCCAACTAAAGTTGATAGATCTGCTGCTTATGCTGCAAGATATGTTGCTAAAAATATAGTTGCTGCAGGTCTTGCAGACAAGTGTGAAATAGAATTAGCTTATGCTATAGGTGTAGCTAGACCATTATCAATATTCATAGATACTTTTGGGACTGGAAAAGTTTCAGAAGAGAAATTAGTTGAATTAGTAAATAAAAACTTTGACTTAAGACCAGGTGCAATAATAAGAGACTTAGACTTAAGAAAGCCAATATATAAGCAAGTTGCTGCTTATGGACATTTTGGAAGAACTGATTTAGATTTACCATGGGAAAGAACTGATAAGGCAGAAGCATTAAAAGCTCAAGCTTTAGTTTAATTAATTAATCTATTATATAGAAGAGAGCATGATTCAAATTATATTTGAACCATGCTCTTTATTTTATTAAGTATTAAATGTATAATAGTAGCAAATTAGGTATATGATAAAAACACTATTTGTTTGTAGGAGAAATGATATGGAAAGATTAGAAGGAACGATAAGTGATATTGTATTTAAAAATGAAGATAATGGATATACAATAGCTCATTTAGCTAATAGCATGGATGAAGTTGTAATCGTAGGCTGTATGCCAACTTTATCAGTAGGAGAGAGTATAGAGGTTGAAGGTAAATGGGTTAATCATAAAACTTATGGAACTCAATTTGAGGTTAGTAAGTTTATGCCAGTTACACCAACTTCTGTGGAAGGAATATATTCTTACTTAGCATCAGGAATGATACATGGTATAGGAGAAAAAATGGCTAAGAGAATTATTGATAAGTTTGGTGTGAATACCTTAGATATAATACAAAAAAATCCAGAACGTTTAGAAGAAGTTGAGGGTATAGGCGGTAAAAAATTAAAACAAATAGTAAAAAGCTACGAAGAAAACCGAGAGCTTAGAAATATTATAATAGAGCTATCTCCATATGGTATAACTCCTAATTATTGCTTGAAAATATATAAAAAGTATAAAAATAAATCTATTGATATTATAAATAAAAATCCATATAGATTAGCAGAAGATATAAGAGGTATTGGCTTTAAGATAGCAGATGAAATAGCAAGTAAGATAGGGATAGATAAGTATTCAGATGATAGAATATGTCAAGGAATACTATATGCCTTGAATCAGTCTTTAAGCAGCGGACATACATATTTGCCAAAGGGACTTTTAATACAAGAGTCTAGAAAAATATTAGATGTAGATGAGTCTATGATAGATAACTGTATAATGTCTTTAGCATACGATCAAAAGATTCATATAGAACTAATGAATAATCAGCAGTTAATCTATCTTATGCCATATTACATGTCAGAAAATGGTGTTTGCAAACAAATAATAAAGCTATCTCAATGTGAATTTGATGACCTAAATATAAATATTGATGAAGAAATTAGATATATAGAAGAAGAGGAAAATATAAAATTAGCTAAAAATCAAATTTTAGCTGTGAAAGAAGCTATAAATACAGGTGTATTAGTAGTTACGGGAGGGCCTGGTACTGGAAAAACAACAACAATAAATACTATTATTAAAGTATTCGAAAATAACAAAAAAAAGGTTGTTTTAGCAGCTCCTACAGGTCGTGCAGCTAAAAGGATGAGTGAAACATCTCAAAGAGAAGCTAAGACAATACATAGATTACTAGAAATGGGATTTGCAACAGATAGTGATGATTTAATGTTTTTAAAAAATGAAGAAGACCCTATAAATGCTGATGTTGTTATTTTGGATGAAGTATCTATGGTAGATATATTATTGATGTATAGTTTACTTAGAGCAATAAAGCCAGGAACAAGGGTTATATTAGTAGGAGATAGTGATCAGTTGCCTTCTGTTGGAGCTGGAAATGTTTTAAAAGATATAATTGATTCTGATGTAATAAATGTAGTTAAATTAAATGAAATTTTTAGACAAGCTCAAGAAAGTATGATAGTAGTAAATGCCCATAAGATTAATAAAGGAGAGCCATTATATTTAAATGTTAAAGGTAAAGACTTCTTTTTTATAAGGAAAAATACTAACGAAGAAATATTAGAAGAAATAGTTGAAATTGTAAGTAAAAGATTACCTAATTTTTACAAGTTTGATAAAATGAAGGATATTCAAGTGCTTGCATCTATGAGAAAAGGAGATGTAGGAGTAACGAATCTTAATATGGCTCTACAGAAAAGTCTAAATAAACCAGAAAAATTTAAAGTTGAAGAAAATTTTGCTAAGAGAACTTTTAGAGTTGGTGATAAAGTTATGCAAATTAAAAACAACTACACTAAAAAATGGGAAAGTGAAGATAGAAGAGATAGTGGAGAAGGTATATATAATGGAGATATTGGATATATATACCATATAGATAAAGAAAATAAAAAAGTATATGTTCTATTTGATCAAATTAAAATAGTTGAATATACTTATGATGAGCTAGATGAATTAGATCATAGTTTTTGTACAACCATACATAAGAGTCAAGGGAGTGAATTTCCTGCAGTAGTTATACCTATAACTTGGGCTCCGCCTATGTTATTAAGTAGAAATCTATTATATACAGCAGTAACTAGAGCTAAAAAATTAGTTGTGCTAGTTGGAGATGTTAAGTATTTAGAGTACATGATAAAAAATAATAGAACTAATGATAGATATTCTAATTTATCTAATAAATTAAATAAATTTAAACAAGAGGGGCTGTTATTAAAATAATATGTATTGGCATCAAATATTTAATTTATTTTTAGATTTTATTTATCCAGAAAATATAAGTTGTATTTTATGCGATAAACCAATAAAAATTACTAATACGTATTCTTTATGTAAGGATTGTTTTAAAGAATTACATTTTATAAAAGATGGTTGTATAAAATGCGGAAAACCAATAATATATCACTCTTTGGAAAAACAAGATATAGAAGGATGTAGTTATTGCTTTAATAAAAGTTTCTATTTTGATAAATCAATATCCTGTATAGAATATAATGATATAAGTAAACAACTAATTTTAGGATTAAAATATAAAAATAAAACGTATATTTCAAAGTATATATCTAATATAATCAAAGAAAAATTAGAATTAGAAAATATTAAATTTGATTATATAACTTTTGTACCATTACATAGAAAAAGATTAAGAAAAAGAGGATTTAATCAGTCAGAAAAAATAGCCAAGTATTTAAGTAAAGAAATAAACGTACCTATTTCAGATTGCATTTATAGAAAAGAAAATACAAAAAAATTATATAGCTTAACAAAAAAAGAAAGAGAATTAGAGTTGAAAAATGCATTTCGTTTAAATGAAAATATAATAAATATAAAAAATAAAGATATATTGCTCATAGATGATATTTTTACAACAGGAGCTACATCAAATGAGATATCAAAGATTTTAAAATTAAATGAAGTTAGAAAAGTATATGTAATGACTTTATTAACAAAAAGTAATGATAGGTATGTAAAGGTAGAAAATTAGCTTGACATATAGTTTATAAAATAATAAAATAATTAGGTGATATTTTAGGTCTGTGGTTGAAAGTCCAAGCCAGTTGCAGGCAAAAGGATCCACGTAAGTTAATACTAAAAATGGTGTTAATGATCATGGTGCAGCTTAGAAGTAAGACCTACCGATACAAAATCGAGAGAGTTAGTAGTGCGGCAAACCCAAGCGAACCCTCCAGTAGGCGAGTGTGGGGTCAAAGACCAGGTCAGCTAAATATCCAAAAGTACCTTTATAGGTGCTTTTTTTTTATCAAAAATTATTTTTATAAATAAAATAAAAAAAGAATTAAAAGAGTATAATAATATCATAAAATAAAATAATATGTTGAAATTTGACATCAATACACAGATTAATAACAATATATGCAAAAAAATGTGGATATATTATTATTAATAAATAGCTAAAAATACACAGTTATTAAAGTTATTAACAAAATTATACACATTATCCACAGGATATGTAGTTGATAATAATCCACATATAAACAATTAAAAAAAAATATGTAATAGAATACTTTATTCGACAGTATATAAAACTTATAAAAGTTAACAATAAAAATAAAGGATTAGATGAATCGATAAAGAATATATTTATGAAAGTATAAGTAGATTTTTATACTGCTATAACTGAAGGGAGATGTTCTTATGAATATAATAATATCTGGTAAACAAATGGATTTAACTGAAGCAATAAAAGGTGCCATTGAGGATAAAATAGGAAAATTAGATTATTACCTTCATCCAGAAACTGAAGTAAAAGTTACAGTAAGTGCTAAAAAAGCTCGCCATACAATAGAAGTAACAATAATCCCTATAAGTGGGCCTATTATAAGAGCTGAAGATAGTGAAGAAAATTTATATGCTGCAATTGATATTGTTTATGATAAATTGAATAAGCAATTAAGAAAATATAAAAAGAGACTACAAGATAGACATAAATCTAATGAAAGCATAAGATTTGAAGTTGTAGATATAGATGTAGATGAGGATTTTGAAGATGATCAAGAAAATTTAGATATAGTTATAAAAAGAAGTAAAAAATTTGATATGAAACCAATGAGTCCAGAGGAAGCCGTATTACAAATGGAATTAATAGAACATGAATTTTATATGTTCAGAAATATAGATACTAATGAAATTGCTATAGTTTATAAACGTAAAAATGGTGGATATGGAATGATAGAGCATGAATAATATGATTTAAGAATTAGAAAAGCTACTAATAGTATTATTGGTAGCTTTAAATATTTTTTTGTTATTTTTTCTAATATTTATATAATTTACAGATAAGGTCAATATTAATATTAAATATAGTATTTTTATGGTAAAATGTATAATAGTAATAATATAAGGACGAGGAGAGATGCCAACGATGGGTTTTTTAGATAATTTATTTAATATGGCTGATAAAAGAGAATTAAAGAATTTTAATAAGATAGTTGATAAAATAGATCAACTTGAACCTAAATTTGAAGCAATGTCAGATCAAGAGCTTAAGGATATGACTAATATATTTAGAAATAGGTTAGAAGAAGGAGAAACAATAGATGATATATTACCAGAAGCATTTGCAGTGGTAAGAGAAGCATCTAGGAGAGTATTAGGATTAAGACATTATAGGGTACAACTTATAGGTGGTATAGTTCTTCATCAAGGAAGAATAGCGGAAATGAAGACTGGGGAAGGTAAAACCTTAGTTGCAACAGCACCAGTTTATTTAAATGCTCTTACAGGGAAAGGTGTGCATGTAGTTACTGTAAATGACTACCTAGCAAAGCGTGATAAAGAGCAAATGGGGAAAGTTTATGAATTTTTAGGACTTACTGTAGGGGTAATAGTTCACGGTCAAAATCCAACTGTTAGAAAAGCTCAGTATGAGTGTGATATAACTTATGGTACAAATAATGAATACGGGTTCGATTACTTAAAAGATAATATGGTAATACATAAAGAACAAAGAGTTCAAAGACCTTTAAACTATGCAATAGTTGATGAGGTTGACTCAATACTTATAGACGAAGCAAGAACTCCTCTTATAATATCAGGACCTGGGGATAAATCAACTCATTTATACTCAGATGCTAATACTTTTGTATTGACTTTAAGAGAAGGTGATTATGAATTAGATGAAAAGCAAAAAGCTGTATCTTTAACAGAATCGGGAATACAAAAAGCAGAAGTATATTTTAATGTTGAAAATATAACGGATATATCTCATACAGAATTATATCATCATATAAATCAAGCATTAAAAGCTCATGCTATAATGAAGCGTGATGTTGACTATGTATGTAAAGATGGAGAAATAGTTATAGTTGATGAATTCACAGGAAGACTTATGTTTGGTAGAAGATATTCGGAAGGATTACATCAAGCAATAGAGGCAAAAGAAGGATTAAGAATACAAAGAGAATCTAAAACATTAGCTACTATAACATTCCAAAACTATTTCAGAATGTACAATAAGTTATCGGGAATGACTGGAACTGCAAAAACAGAAGAAGAAGAATTTAAAGCTATATACAAAATGGATGTTGTACAAATTCCAACTAATAAAGGTATACAAAGAGAAGATTTAGCAGATTCTGTTTATAAAAATGAAAAAGGAAAGTTTAACGCAGTAGCTGAAGATATAATAGAAAGACATAAAAAGAAACAACCAGTGTTAGTAGGTACTGTATCTATAGAAAAATCAGAGTTATTATCTCAACTTTTAAAGAAAAGAGGAATAAAGCATGAAGTATTAAATGCTAAGCATCATGACAAAGAAGCTGAAATAATAGCACAAGCCGGTAGATTAGGGGCAGTTACTATAGCTACAAATATGGCAGGTCGTGGTACAGATATAGTTTTAGGTGGTAACCCTGTATTCTTAACTAAAAAAGAAATGAAAAGACTAGGATATACTGATGAAGTAATAAATAAAGTTGATTCACCTTTAGAAATTCAAAGAACAGAAGAGAATGAAGAGTTATTTAAAGCAAGAAGTGAATATGAAAACTTATATAATAAATTTAAATTAGAGTCAGAAGCTGAGCAACAAGAAGTTCTACAGGCTGGAGGTTTAGCTATAATAGGTACAGAGAGACATGAATCTCGTAGAATAGATAACCAGCTAAGAGGTCGTGCAGGACGTCAAGGAGACCCAGGTAGCTCAAGATTCTACATAGCATTAGATGATGATCTTATGAGATTATTCGGAAGCGAAAGAATACAAGGTGTGGTTGAAAAAATTGGCCTTGAAGAAGATATGCCAATAGAACATAAGATGTTAACAAAGTCTATAGAAACTGCTCAAAAGAAAGTAGAAGGAAAGAACTTTGGTATAAGAAAACATGTTCTTCAATATGATGATGTTATGAATAAGCAAAGAGAAATAATATACGCTGAAAGAAGTCGTGTATTAGAAGGTGAGAATTTAGATGAACAAATTCAAGCTATGATAAGATCTATAATTGAAGAATCTGTAGCTATAGCTACAAATGAAAATGGAGTAGATGAAGAAGTATTCAAAGCACATTTATATTCTATATTTATGCCAAAAGGAAGTATAGAAATAGAGAATTTTGCAAAACTTTCTAAAGAAGAGCTTGTAGAAAGGGTTTATGATATAGCTCATAAAATTTACTCAGCTAAAGAAGAACAAATTGGTTCAGAAAGAATGAGAGAGGTTGAAAGAGTTATACTTCTTCAATCTGTTGACAGTCATTGGATTGATCATATAGATGCAATGGATCAATTACGTCAAGGTATAGGACTTCGTGCTATAGGACAACAAGACCCTGTTGTTGCGTATAAAATGGAAGGTTTTGATATGTTTGATGATATGACTAAGCATATACAAGAAGATACAGTTAGATACTTATTTAATATAACTATAGAGCAACCTGTTGAAAGAAAACAAGTTATAGATGTAGATCATTTATCTTCAAGTGCAAGTGATGAGCCAGAAAATAAAACAGTTAAAAAAGAAGATCACACAGGAAGAAATGACTTATGCCCATGTGGAAGTGGTAAGAAGTATAAAAAATGTTGTGGAAGATAATTTTGGAGGTTTAAATGTTAAACATACAAGAGTATAGACATAGTATAGACAAAATGTCTTCAAATCTAAATGAAATGAGGGACTCTCTTTGACATTGCTTCATTGTTAGATAAAATTGAAAAAAATGAAGTTGAAATGAATAAACAAGAGTTTTGGAATGATAATGAAAAAGCTCAAAAAGTTATACAAGAGAATAAGGCTCTTAAAGATATAGTAGATGAGTTTAATAAACTTACTGAAAGATTAGAAGAAATAGAATTATTAATAGAAATTGGATTAGAAGAAAATGATGATTCCGTATGTAAAGAAATAGAAAGTAGTATAAGTAGTCTTGAAAAAGAGATAGATAATATGAGAATAAAAACTCTTCTAAGTGGTGAGTATGATAAAAATAATGCAATACTATCTATAAATGCAGGTACAGGAGGATTAGATGCTCAAGATTGGGCTCAGATGCTTCTTAGAATGTATATAAGATGGGGCGAAAGAAAAGGATATAAGGTAAAACTTTTAGATATACTTTCAGACCCAGAAGCTGGTATAAAAAGTGCTACTTTATTAATTGAAGGATTAAATGCTTATGGATACTTAAAAAGTGAAAAAGGTGTTCACCGTATAGTTAGAATATCTCCTTTTGATCCATCGGGAAAAAGACATACGTCTTTTGCATCTATAGATATTACACCAGAACTTGATGAGAATGTAGAAGTGGAAATAAATCAAAGTGACTTAAAAATAGATACTTATAGAGCTTCTGGTGCTGGTGGTCAGCATGTAAATACTACAGACTCAGCTGTAAGAATAACCCATATTCCAACTGGAGTTGTAGTTCAATGCCAAAATGAAAGATCACAGCATATGAATAAAGATAGAGCTATGAGAATGCTTATGGCAAAGCTTATAGAACTAAAAGAATTAGAGCAAAAAGAAAAAATAGAAGATATACAAGGTAAATATTCCCAAATAACTTGGGGCAGCCAAATAAGATCTTATGTATTCCAACCATATAAGATGGTAAAAGATCATAGAACTAATGCAGAAATGGGAAATGTCGATAGTGTTATGGATGGAAATATAGATTTATTTATAAACGAATATCTTAAAATGAATAAAAACAAACAATAATAAAAATAAGGCTTGAGAAGTTAATTCTTGAGCCTTATTTTAAACTGACAATTTTAATAAAGTTAAATTATAGAAAGAAGGAAGTATTGTGGATATAAATCAAATATTAAAAACAGAATTCAATTTAAAAGATGAACAAATACATAATACAATAAAATTGATAGATGAAGGAAACACTATACCATTTATAGCCAGATATAGAAAAGAAATGACTGGTGGGATGAGTGATGTTACTTTAAGAGAAGTAAATGATAGATTAACATATTTAAGAAACCTACAAAGTAGAAAAGAAGATGTAAGTAGAATAATAGAAGAGCAAGGTAAATTAACAGAAGAAATAACAAATAAAATTTTAAAAGCAAAAACACTTCAAGAAGTAGAAGATATATATGCTCCATTTAAGCAAAAGAAAAGAACAAGAGCTACTATCGCAAAAGAAAAAGGACTAGAGCCATTAGCACTGAGTATTTTAAATGAACAGGTACTTAATTTAGAGATAGAAGCTCAAAAATACATAAATGAAGAAAAAGAAGTTAGATCAGTAGAAGATGCTTTAAAGGGAGCAAAAGATATAATAGCAGAAATAGTTTCTGATGATGCAGATGTTAGAAAGTATATAAGAGAGCTTGCTTTAAAGGAAGGGATTTTAGTTTCAAAAAATTCTACAGACGAAAAATCGGTATATGATATGTACTATGATTATAGTGAAGGTGTTAAAAATATAGCTCCTCATAGAACATTAGCCATAAATAGAGGAGAAAAAGAAAATTTCTTAAAAGTAAAATTAGAAATAAACAATGATAAGGTGATAAATCATATTATAAATAAATATATAAATAAAGAAAATTCATCTAATAAAGAAGAAATAGTACAAGCAATAGAAGATTCATATAAGAGATTGATTTTTCCTTCTATAGAAAGAGAAGTTAGAAATAGCCTTACAGAAGCAGCGGAGGAAAGAGCTATAAATGTGTTTGGGCAAAATGTAAAAAGCTTATTACTTCAACCACCAGTTAAAGGTAAGGTTGTAATAGGATTTGACCCAGGATTTAGAACAGGATGTAAGGTTGCTGTAGTTGATAAGAATGGTAAGTTTTTAGATTATGCAACAGTTTATCCAACAGAGCCTAAAAATGATGTGGAAGGAACTAAGAAAAAGCTAAAAGAATTTATAGATAAATATGATGTAGATATAATAGCTATAGGTAATGGAACTGCATCAAGAGAGTCTGAGAGTATAATATCTGATTTGATAAAGGAAATAGATAAGGAAGTTCAATATGTAATAGTAAGTGAAGCAGGAGCATCTGTTTACTCTGCATCAGAGCTTGCTAATGAAGAACATCCAGACGTTGATGTCTCTATTAGAGGTGCAATATCTATAGGTAGAAGATTACAAGATCCGCTAGCAGAGCTTGTTAAAATAGATCCAAAGAGCATAGGTGTTGGTCAATATCAACATGACTTAAATCAAAAAAGACTAGAGGGTGTATTAGATGGAGTAGTTGAAGACTCAGTTAATAGTGTAGGATTAGATTTAAATACAGCATCTTATTCTTTACTTGAGCATATTGCCGGTATAAGCAAAACTATAGCTAAAAATATAATAGCTTATAGAGAAGAAAATGGTGACTTTACATCAAGAGCTCAGCTGAAAAAAGTAAAAAGATTAGGACCTCAAGCTTTTACTCAATGTGCAGGATTTATGAGAATATCAAATGGTAAAAATCCATTAGATAACACAGGTGTACATCCAGAAAGCTATGATATATGTAAAAAAATGCTTGAAATGATAGGATATTCTTTAGAAGATGTAAAAAATAGAAATATACAAGATATTGATAAAAGAGTAGAAAAGATAGGTATAATGGAATTAAGTAAGAAATTAGAAGTAGGGGAAATTACTTTAAAAGATATAATAGCTGAAATTAAAAAGCCAGGTAGAGACCCGAGAGAAGAAGGAATTAAACCTATAATTAGAACAGATGTATTAAAGATAGAGGATATTGAGGAAGGAATGGTTCTAAAAGGAACTGTACGTAATGTAGTAGATTTTGGTGCTTTTGTTGATATCGGAATAAAAAATGATGGTTTGGTTCACAAATCTCAAATGAGTAATAAATTTGTTAAAGATCCTATGGATGTAGTTACGGTAGGAGACGTAGTTGATGTGAAGGTCATAGGAATTGACTTAGACAAGAATAGAGTTTCTTTATCAATGAAGATGTAAGAATCTCTAGGAGGAGGTTGAAATGATATTTATAAAAAATGGAATTATAAACACAATAACAAATGGTGTGTTTAAAGGTAATATTCTTATAGAAGGAAAAAAAATCTTAGAAATAGGTAAAGAAATAGAAGCTCCCTTAGATGTTGAGATCATAGATGCAGAAGGTAAATATGTATTTCCTGGATTTATAGATGCTCATACACATTTAGGGTTATGGGAAGATGGAATGGGATTTGAAGGTGCTGATGGAAATGAAGAAACAGACCCAATAACACCACAGCTAAATCCAATAGACGGAATAAACCCAATGGATAGAACTTTTGAAGAAGCTGTTCAAGGTGGTATAACAGCAGTTTGTACAACACCAGGTAGTGCAAATGTAATGGGTGGAGAATGTATAGCTATAAAAACTTATGGTAGAAGAATAGATAATATGGTTATAAAAAATCCTGTTGCTTCAAAAATCGCTTTTGGTGAAAATCCAAAAAGCTGTTATGGAAGAGATGAAAAAACTCCTCAAACTAGAATGGCTATAGCATCCTTAATAAGGGAAAATCTTAAAAAAGCAGAGGAATACTTAGAAGAAATTGAGTTATATGAAGAACATGAGGATCACGATAGACCAGAATACGATATAAAAATGGAAAGCTTAATACCAGTACTTAGAAAAGAAATACCATTTAAAGTTCATGCTCATAGAGCAGATGACATGTTTACAGCTATAAGAATAGCTAAAGAATTTGATTTAAAACTTACTTTAGATCACTGTACAGAAGGTCATCTTATAGTTGAAGAATTGGTTGAAGAAGGATATCCAGTTATAGTTGGACCATCTTTATCAGAAAGATCTAAGATAGAACTTAGAAATTTAACTTTCGATACTGCAGGAATTTTATCAAATGCTGGAGCACAGGTTTCTTTAATGACTGATCATCCTGTTATACCTGTACAATATCTTCCTATGTGTGCAGGAATAGCTGTTAAGCATGGAATGAAAAAGGAAAAAGCTATAGAAGCGATAACTATAAATCCTGCAAAAACTTTAGGGATACAAGATAGAGTAGGATCTTTAGAAGTTGGAAAAGATGCAGATATAGTTATATGGGATGGATGTCCTTTAGAAATACAAAGTAATGTATTATTTACTATAATAGATGGGAAAATAGTTTATAAGAGAGCTTAGTTCTTTACAAAATAAGAGTTTTTTATAAAGTAATATTTTTATATTCTTTAAGATTGACAGTAAGGAAAAATTTAACTACTATATAAGTATAAATTAAATAGAAATTTAAAATCTTCGGGGCAGGGTGAAATTCCCTACCGGCGGTTATAGCCCGCGAGCTACCTTGTGTAGCATGATTTGGTGAGATTCCAAAGCCGACAGTAAAGTCTGGATGAGAGAAGATGGTTAAAAGCGAATACTTAAAATTAAGCAATATACTTAATATTAATTAGTATTCAAACTATATCCATAAAAACAAGCTCGAAGAATTATTCTTCGAGTTTTTTATTTCCGAGTTTTTTATTTCTAATTTATTTAAATTTTTATTTAAATATATTGGGAGGTAATATTTTATGCAAGGAACAATTAAAAATAACAAGTCAATGTCTGTAAAAACTTTAGCTAAAATAGGTATACTAGCAGCAGTAGCCTATATACTTATGTTTATATCGGTGCCATTACCTATATTTCCAAGTTTCCTAAAGTTAGATGTATCAGATATACCAGCAATATTCGGCGGAATGGCGATGGGACCTTTAGCTGGATTTATAATAGCACTTATAAAGAATTTACTTCAAATAGGAGTCAGTGTTACTGGTGGAGTAGGAGAAATAGCAAATGCAATTATAAGTGGAACTTATGTAGTTATAATATCTTATCTTTATAAAAGAAGAAGCAATTTTAAAGGTGTAATACTAGGCGCTATATTAGGAACTATAGGCATGACTATTATGGGATGTGTATTAAATTATTTTGTGGTAACTCCAATATATGGTCAAGTAGTCGGTAGTTTAGACGCAGTAATAGCAATGGGAAGTGCAATAAATCCAAGAATACATGATTTATTTACATTTGTAATTTGGGTATACGCTCCATTTAATATAATTAAAGCTATAGTAATGACAATATGTGTTTTACCACTATACAAAAAGGTGAATGGAATACTTAAAAAATAAAAAATCTAAATATAAGAGGTTCATGGATTTAATTCATAGACCTCTTTTTTTATGAAAGCTTATAATATATGATATAAGTTAATTTTGTTGTCTAAAATTTTGATTAAAGTTAATTATTATAATATAATAATATTTATCGAATTAATAAATATTTAGAAATATAATGGAGATGAAGTCATGGTTAAAATATATTTGGACGGAGAAGAACAAACTAAAGAAATAGGATATAGATTAGGAAAATTACTTACACCAGGAAGTGTGATTTGTTTAATAGGAGACTTAGGAGCAGGGAAAACTACTATGACTCAAAGCTTAGCAAAAGCTATTGGTGTCGACGATTATATAACTAGTCCTACTTTTACAATAGTAAATGAATATGAAGGAAATATGCCTTTATACCATTTTGATGTTTATAGAATCGGAAGTAGTGAAGAAATGTATGATATTGGGTATGATGAATATATAAACTCAGATGGTTTGTGTATAATAGAATGGGCTAATTTAATAGAAGATATACTTCCTGATGAGTATTTAGATATAGAATTAATTTATAAAGATATGGGAAGAGAAATGATATTAAAACCAGTTGGAGAAAAATATAAAAAAATCGTTGAGGAGCTGACAAAATAATGAAAATACTAGGTATAGATACATCTTCAAATGCATCGAGCGTTGCTGTAATTGAAGATAATAAATTAATATGCGAATATACTGTAAATACAAAAACAACACATTCTCAAAAGCTTATGCCAATGATAGAAAATATGCTATCAATGAGTGATATAAATATAAAAGATATAGATGCTATAGCAATATGTATAGGACCAGGGTCGTTTACAGGACTAAGAATAGGTATGGCTACAGCTAAAGCAATATCACATGTAAATAATTTACCTATAATAGGAGTGAATTCACTAGAAATATTAGGTGGAAATATGAATCTTTGTGATAAGAAGATATGTTCTATACTAGATGCACAAAGAAATCAGGTTTATACTGGAAGATATAAATTTGAAAATGGAAACATAGTTGAAATACAACCAGTAGATGTAGTTGAAATAGAAAATTTATTAGAAGAAATATCTAAGGATAACGAAGAGTGGATTTTAGTTGGAGAAGCTGTTTATAAGTATGAAGATAGAATAAAAGAAATAAAAAATATAAGAGTGCCAGCTCCATCACACAATGTAACAAAAGCAAGTAGCTTATGTTCTATCGCTAAAGAAAAATATAATAAAAATATAGATGTTCATAATTGTTACGATATAAATCCAATGTATATAAGAAAATCTCAAGCAGAAGTTCAATACGAAGAGAAAATGAAGAGGTTAGAAAATGGTAAATAATCTTGTAATAGAAGAAATGAAGGTCGATGATATTGACGGAGTTTTCGAAGTAGAGAAAAATTGCTTTGAAGATTATTGGTCAAAGGATTCATTTAAAAAAGAGCTATCTAATAATTTAGCAAAATACCTTGTTGCAAAAGTAGATGGTAAAGTAGCAGGATATGTTGGTATATGGTTTGTAGTAGATGAAGGTCATATAACAAATGTAGCAGTACATGAAGATTATAGAGGTCAAAAAATCGGAGACCAATTAATAAAGGAATTAGTACAAGTTTGCAAAGATAATAATATAGTATCAATGACATTAGAAGTAAGAACTTCAAATACAGTTGCTCAAAATTTATATAGAAAATACGGATTCAAGATGGCTGGAATTAGGAAGGAATATTATAGTAATAATAAAGAAGATGCCATAATAATGTGGAATGATATAAAAGAGGTGTAAAAATGAAAGATATAATAACATTATCTATAGAAAGTAGTTGTGATGAGACATCAGCGGCCATACTAAAAAATGGTAGAGAAGTTTTATCAAATATAATATCTACTCAAATAGAAACACATAAAAAATTCGGTGGAGTTGTTCCAGAAGTGGCATCAAGAAAACACATAGAAAGTATTGATGAAGTTGTTCAAGAAGCTTTAGATGAAGCAAAGTTAAGTTTTAAAGATATAGATCATATAGCAGTTACTTATGGTCCAGGGTTAGCAGGAGCTTTACTAGTAGGATTATCTCATGCTAAAGCTTTAGCATATACATTAGATATACCTTTGGTTGGAGTAAATCACATAGAAGGTCATGTAAGTGCAAATTATATAGAACATAAAGATTTAAAGCCACCATTTATAACATTAATAGTATCAGGTGGACATACACATTTAGTTGAAGTAAAGGACTATGGTAAATATGAAATTTTAGGAAGAACAAGAGATGATGCATCTGGAGAAGCATTTGATAAAATAGCAAGAGCTATGGGACTTGGATATCCAGGTGGACCTATAATAGATAAATTAGCTAAATTGGGAAATAAGAATGCTATAGAGTTCCCTAGAGCTAATATGGATGAAGAATATGATTTTAGTTTTAGTGGATTAAAATCAGCTGTACTAAATTACCTAAATGCTAAGAAAATGAAAAATGAAGAAATCATAGTCGAAGATGTTGCAGCATCTTTCCAAGAAGCTGTTGTAGAAGTGTTATCAACAAAAGCTATAAAAGCTGCTTTAGACAAAAACTACAAAACAATAACTTTAGCAGGTGGAGTAGCATGTAACTCAGCTCTTAGAGAAAAAATAACAGAAATAGCTAAACATCATGATATAGAAATTAAATATCCATCTCTAGTTTTATGTACAGATAATGCTGCAATGATAGGTTGTGCTGGATACTATAGTTATATAAATGGAAGAAGAGATGATATGGCACTAAATGCTGTACCAAACCTAAAAATAGGACAAAAATAAAAATATATTATTTTTATATTAGTTTGTTAGTGTAAGGAAAAAATAAAAAATCACCCCATTTGCAGAATTTTCTCATCTGCATGGAGTGATTTTTTATTTTGACGAGTTTCGTTAATATATCAACTAAACCATTTCTTTTACTAAATTTGTAGCCCATTTTTTTGATAATGCTCTAGGTACTCCAAAGATAAATTTAGCAATTTCCTCAGTATAAGTAATCAACACTAAAATAAATATAGGAGCTCCTTTTATAGCTGCTAAGAATGTTAGTGGGATAGATACTATCCACATGCATCCAAGCTCTAAAAATAATGAGTACTTAGTATCTCCACCACTTCTAAGCACACCTATTACTATAAATGTATTAAATGATTTTAAAGCCATTAATAGACCCATTATAATAAATATTTTTACAATATCAGGAGATAAAGCTTCTGATACATTAAATATTTTTAGCAATAAAGGAATATTAATTATTAATAAAAGTCCAAATAATAATCCCGTTAAAGATACTAATACAGAGAACTTTTTAGAATAAGATATTGCCTTATCTATATTATCAGCACCTAATTCATTTCCAAGCATAATAGCAGCACCATTTGCCACACAGACAGAAGTCATAATAAAGAAATTTCCTGTACTTGTAGCAATTTGGCTTGCTGCAATAGCAGAAGTACCAGCTTGAGAGTAAGCAACAGAATATAATACAGTTCCAAATGCCCATAAGCTGTCATTTAGTAAAATAGGTAAACTTTTAGCTATAAAAGTTTTTAAAAAATCTACTTTTATTCTTTTTATATCTGACAGCTTGAATCTTAATATATAATCTCTTTTTATAAAATAAACATAAGAAACTATTAATACTAATTCTAATACTCTAGCTATAACTGTAGCGATTGCAGCACCTTTAACACCTAGAGCAGGTAGACCTAAATTACCTAATATAAGTCCATAATTCAGCACAATATTCGTTCCTAAAGCTATGGTACTACAAATCATACCTAACTTAGGATTTCTAACTCCTCTTGCACCCATACTAAACACTGTACTTAATGCGATTACTGGATATGAAAATGCAATAATACTAAAATACTGAATACATAGTTTCACAACTTCTGGATCATGTGAGAATATATTTATTATTAGTTTTGGCATTAATAGAGCTGGAATAAAAAATAAGCAGCTTATTATAAATGCTAAAATGACACTTAAACCAGTAACACTTCTTATATTATTTACATCTTTTTTACCAAAGAACTGAGATATAAAAATGCCAGCTCCACCTGTTATACCATATAAAGTCATGTTGAATAGAAAGAAGAATTGATTAGCAACGCCTATAGATGCTACAGCAGATTCTCCTAAACTACTTATCATAACTGTATCTACTACATTGACAGAAGATGAAATTAAATTCTGAACAATAATAGGGATACAAAGTGAAAATAATAATTTATAGAAATTTTTATTTTCTTTATCTAATTTAAACAATCTTTGCAAATAATCACCTCTTTATAAATTTTTATTTTTAAAAACAACATAGAAATAGATATTTTAGATAAGTTAAATCAAATCTAAAATGTTAAACCAGTTGTTCCCATTCCTCATAAAGAGATTCGAGATTATTTTCAAGAGATGATTTTTCTTGGCTAACTTCTCTTGCTCTTTCTGGGTTAGAGTATACTTCTTCTTGGCAAAGTAAAATATCTAATTCTTCGATTTTAGACTCAGTAGCCTCAATCTCTTTTTCTAAATTTTGTCTTTTAATTCTATTTTTCTTTTCTATTTCTCTTTGTTCTCTTTCTTTTCTTTTTTCTTCTTTTAGTTGCGTTTTAGTTTTTTCTTCCTTATTATCTTCTTGTATAAGGTTTATTTCTTGAGCTTGTCTTTTCTTAAACATATAGTAATCGTAATTTCCAAGATATTCAGTTATACCATTTTCATCTAAAACTAAAATTTTATCTACAACAGTATTTAAGAAGTATCTATCGTGAGATATAGTGAATATTGTTCCTGTATAGCTTGATAAAGCTTCCTCAAGAACTTCTTTAGAATCTATATCTAAGTGATTAGTAGGTTCATCAAGAAGTAAAAAGTTAGCATTTGAAAGTATTAATTTAAGTATAGCAACTCTCGCCCTTTCTCCACCACTTAAAGTAGAGATTTTCTTAAATACTTCCTCATCTTCAAATAAAAATGCACCGAGCATACTTCTTATCTGAGTTTGAGTTAAATGCTTATTATCATTCCATATTTCGTCTATAATAGTATTATTTAAATCTAATGTTTTTTGTTCTTGATGGAAGTAAGACACATTCACATTAGTTCCTAAGAGTACAGTACCATTTAGAGGTACTATTTCATTCATAATAATTTTAAATAAAGTAGATTTACCGATACCATTAGCCCCAATAAGAGCAACTTTTTCTCCTCTATAAATATCTAAATTTAAATCTTTAAATAAAATTCTATTTTCATAACCCATAGATACATCTCTTACTTGAAGTACATCATTCCCACTAACAATCGAAGGATTGAATTCTATTCGTGCTTTTTTTCTGTAGGCCTCAGGTTTATCTAATACCTCGATTTTATCTAAAGCTTTTTCTTTACTACGAGCTCTTTTTAAATGTTTTTCACGACCATATGCTTTTAATCTTTCTATAGATTCTTCTTGTTTCTTTAAATCTTTTTGCTGGTCTTCATATTTTTTTAACTCTAATTCTTTTTCAATCTTTGATAGTTCTAAGAATTTAGAGTAGTTTCCATTATAAGTTTTTAATTTTTTATTATGAATTTCAAAGGTTCTAGTAACCACTTGGTCTAAAAAATATCTATCATGAGAAATTAACATGACAGTACCTTTATACTGCTTTAAAAATAATTCTAACCACTCGATAGCTTCAGAATCTAAGTGATTAGTAGGCTCGTCAAGCATTAATAAGGTAGGCTTTTTTAAAAGTAACTTACCTAAAAGTATTCTTGTTTTCTCTCCTCCAGATAGAATACCTATAGGTTTATCTAAATCTTCATCACTAAATCCTAAACCTTTTAAAACACCCCTTGCCTCAGATTTGTAACCATATCCGTTTTTATCTGCAAATAGTTCTAGCTTATGAGAATATTCATTCATAAGTTTATCTAAATCAGTAGAGTTTGATTTTGTACTCTCATCAGCTATTTTTAATTCTAAATTTCTTAAATAGGCTTCCATATCTATTAAATCTCTGAAAACCTCAAGAACTTCATCTAAAATTGTATTTTCAGAGTGAAAATTCATGTTTTGTTCTAAATATCCAATTTCACAATCTTTAGATGTATATATATCTCCGCTATCATATCCATAAGCTCCTGAGATTATCTTAAATAAAGTAGTCTTGCCAGTACCGTTAATTCCGATTATACCGATCTTATCTCCTTCATTTACAGTAAATGATACATCTTCTAGTATAGAATCTATCCCAAAACTTTTATTTAAGTTATTACATGACAGAACGATCATAAATTTTATACCTCCTTAAACTACCTAAAATTATAATGTTTTGATATAATATAATCAAGGATATATAAGATGTTTTAAAAAAAGAAACACTTTAGGAGAATATTTAAATAAAAGTTAAGCAATTAGGAGGTGAAGCTGTGGGTAATAAAAATATATCTATGGCAGTAATTAGAAGACTACCAAAGTATTATAGATATCTAGGAGATTTATTAGATAAGGATATACAAAGAATCTCATCTAAAGAATTAAGCGATATAATAGGATTTACAGCATCGCAAATAAGGCAAGATTTAAATAACTTTGGTGGGTTTGGTCAACAAGGATACGGATATAATGTAGATGCTCTTCACAAAGAAATAGGAAAGATACTAGGTTTAGAAACAAAGTATAATGCAATATTAATTGGAGCCGGTAACCTAGGTCAAGCAATAGCAAATTACTCAGGTTTTAGAAAAGCTGGATTTGAAATTAAAGCATTATTTGACGCAAACCCAAGAATGATAGGACTAAAAATAAGGGAGTTTGAAGTATTAGATTCTGAACAAATAGAAGAATTTATAAAAGAAAATAATGTTGATATAGCAATAATGTGTATTCCTAAACAAGGTGGCCAAGAATTAGCAGACAGGCTAGTAAGTGCTGGAATAAAGGGAATTTGGAACTTTGCACCATTAGATTTAGATGTACCACCATCAGTAATAGTAGAAAATGTAAATTTAACAGAAAGCCTATTTACATTATCATATTTAATGAACGCAGAAAATTAAGATACTATAATATAAAGTTAAGTTAAAAAATATATTATTAAAATGAAGAAAAGGTCAGAAGACAAAAGTCTTGTGGCTTTTTTATTTATATATGAATATAATCTTAATCAAAAAATATAGGATTACTATCATAATTTAAGTATGATAGTAATCCTATATTTTTTGATATGAGTTGATCGATATAATATATAAATTATATTTACTACTCAGCTTGTTGTGGAGCATCTACTGGACAAACAGAAGCACAAGATCCACATTCAATGCATTCATCAGCATTTATAACGTATCTTTCATCTCCTTCAGATATACATTCAACTGGACATTCATCAGCACAAGCACCACAGCTTATGCAAGCATCACTTATTGTGTAAGCCATATCAAAAATTCCCCCTTTTTATCTAATCACTATTACAATTATTATATCAAAATCACTATAGATTAACAAATAAAATAGTTCTACATAATACTGTTTGTTACGACAAGACAATGTTTTCCTAAATTAAATTTAATTATAAAATTTTAATAAAAATATTTAATTAAAAATACAATAACTATAAATAAAAAGAGATTATGTTAAAATTTTAATTATGATAAATCAAATATCATTCCTAAAATATAGTAAAAATAATACTTATAATAAATACTTATAGGGAAGCTTTTAATATCATGTGATTTAAAAATTTTACAGCAAAACTATATCATTAAACCATAATATAGTTTAGGATTTATGAGAAATAATAAATGAACATCTAATTCTTAGAGAAGATTAGTTTTTGTTTTAAAAATAATGTCGAATTAATTACTGATATATAATCTTATACTAATTTAAAGTGTTAGTATATTAAAGATGAATTAATCTGTTATACTCATCATACTAGAGACATAAAATATATTACTAAAAATTTTTAAAATACATATAAATTGATATAAGGGGGATTAATTATGGAAGGGAAAACTTTAGATGTATTTGAAATTGCTAAATCACAAGTTAAAACAGCGTGTGATAAGCTAGGATTAGATTCTGCAGTATACGAGATATTAAAAAATCCGATGAGATTTTTAGAGGTTTCTTTCCCTGTAAAAATGGATGATGGAACAATAAAATCATTTACAGGATATAGATCTCAACATAATAATGCATGTGGACCTTTTAAGGGCGGAATTAGATTCCATCCTAATGTTACTATGGATGAAGTTAAGGCTTTATCAACTTGGATGACATTTAAATGTGGAGTAGTTGGTATACCTTATGGAGGTGGAAAAGGTGGTATAGCTATTGATCCAAAAGAATACTCCAAAGGTGAGTTAGAGCGAATTTCTAGAGGTTATGTAGCTGCTATAGCTCCTATAATTGGCGAGAAAGAGGATATACCTGCACCTGATGTTAATACAAATGGAGAAATAATGTCTTGGATGGTAGACGAATATTCTAAGTTAACAGGTAAATTTCAACCTGGTACATTTACAGGAAAACCAGTAGATTTTTATGGTTCTTTAGCAAGAAGTGAGGCAACTGGATACGGGATAGCTTTGATGGCCATGGAAGCTGCTAAAAAATTAGGAATAAATTTAAATAATGTTACGGTGGCTCTTCAAGGATGTGGCAATGTTGGTAGCTATGCTGGAAAATACATAACTGAATTTGGAGCTAAAGTTATAATAGTAGGGGATCATAAAGGTACAATATATAATAAAGATGGTATAGATATGGAATCGCTTATTGAATATACAAATAAATATATGACTATAGTAGGTTTTCCAGGTGCAGATCCTATAGATCAGAATGTTTTAACTGCAGAAGTAGATATTTTAATGCCTTGTGCTTTAGAAAATCAATTAACTTCGTTAAATGCAGAAGATGTAAAAGCTAAGATAATATGTGAAGGAGCAAATGGTCCTACTACACCTAAAGCTGATGAAATATTTAATAAAAATAATATAGTTGTAGTACCTGATATATTAGCTAATAGCGGTGGAGTGACAGTATCTTATTTTGAGTGGGTACAAAATTTGATGAGATATACATGGTCATTTGAAGAAGTTCAAGAAAAACAAAAAATATTAATGAAAAATGCATTTGAAGAAATTTGGTCTTTATCTAAAGAATATAATGTTAATCTAAGAACAGCAGCATATATGATGTCGATAAAAAGAGTTGATATGGCAATGAAAAGAAGAGGTTGGTATTAAGATATACCTATAAAATAATGAATTAATAAAAATAAATGGTAGATAGAAAGCTATAGTTAAATATATATATGATAAACAATTCGGACCTTCAAGGGATGTTAACAAAGATAGAAAGCTATAGTTAAATATATATTCTTTCTATTTATCATTTATTTTTTTATTTATATAAAATAATTATTTTTTGTCATAAAAAGGTATAAAAAAACGAAGAAGTTATAAATTTCTTTACTTCTTCCGCTTGTTAAGATATAATTTAATTAAAACAAATTTGGATAAAATAGTAAATTTTAATATACTAAGAAAAATATCTTATACAAGATGTAAATTTTATTTGTTTCGCTAACATAATAATACTATAAAAAGTAATAGAATAAATTACAAAGTAGTTACAAATTTACGACAATCTTGTGTATTAGTATTTTATCCTTGCATTTATAGTGAATTTTAGGAGGAAGTATATATGAAGAGAAAAATATTAGTACCTATGTTTGCATCAGTAATGGCGTTAACTATGAATACATTAGCAAATGCTGATGAAGTTAAAAATACTGAAAATATAGAAGAAAAGGCTAGCCAAGGGGCTATTGAACTAGATAAATATAAAGAAAGTACATATAAACAAGCAAAAGTAAAAGACGGTGTAGCTGTAAAGGTAAGAAGTGAAGGTGAAGTTAAACTTGTAGCTTATACAGGAGACAATTTTAAAGTTACAGGAACTCAAGGAGAATGGGTTGAAGTAGAATTAGAAAGTGGAAAAGGATGGATTCCGGCAAGATTTGTTGATGTAGAATCAGCACCAGCATTTGTAACTGAAGAGAAAGTTAATTTCAGAAAAGAAGCTAATACGGATTCAGATATAATATCAGAATTAGCTAAAGGCGATAAATTAAAAGTTTTAGAAGTTGAAGAGAACTGGGTAAAAGTTAAAAATGGAGATGAGGAAGGTTATGTAAGTGCTAAATACTTATCAGATGAGGAACCTGTTATAGAAGAGGTAGTAGTAGAGCAATCATCTGAAGTAACACAAACTAATGAATCTTCAAATGCTAATACATCTCAAAAAAATAATACGTCAAGTAATAGTACATCAAGCAATAGTACATCAAATAAAACAGAGCAAAGCGATGTACCTGCAGCTAATACTTCTTTAGCTCAAGCTGTAGTTAACTTAGCTTATTCTAAGATAGGATCTCCATACGTATGGGGAGCAGAAGGTCCTAATAGTTTTGACTGTTCAGGTTTGACTTCTTATGTATATAAGAATGCAGCTGGAATATCTATACCAAGATCATCTTCTGCACAAGCAGGATACGGTAAAACTGTAAGTAAATCAGACTTACAGCCAGGAGATTTAGTATTCTTTGGAAGTGGAAGTGTAAGTCATGTTGGTATATACATTGGTGGAGGTAATATGATACATTCTCCAAAGCCAGGTGACTCAGTAAAAATAACAAGCATAAACTCATCTTACTATTCAGGTAGATTCATAACTGCAAAAAGAGTTTTATAATAACTTAAAATACAATAAATTAATATTATTATAAAAGGACACTACACTTATACAAAAAATAAAGATAGTGTCCTCTTTAATTGCCAAAATATATTAAGAAATTATAGTTAAATATATTCAATTTAAGGTAAAAATTTAACGATAAATTGTCATATTATATTGACAGAAATTTATAAAAATGATAACCTAACTTAAAGAATAAAATACTTTTAATTTTAGTCCAGAGAGGCTAAAAAAGGAGGAAATAATAAAATGTTAAAAGGAAGAAGTTTAATCCAACCAGAAGACTTTTCTGTTGAAGAAATAGATGAAATATTAGAATTATCTCAAAAAATAATTGACAATCCGTCAAAGTATTCCCGTATATGTGAAGGTAGATTAATGGCTACATTATTTTATGAGCCATCAACAAGAACAAGATTAAGTTTTGAAGCAGCAATGAAAAGATTAGGTGGACAAGTAATAGGCTTTTCAGAACCTAACTCATCATCAGTAGCAAAAGGAGAATCTCTAGGAGATACAATTAGAACTGTATCAAACTATGTAGATTTAATAGTTATGAGACATCCACAATTTGGAGCAGCAAATGAAGCTATCAAATATGCAGAAGTACCTTTTATAAATGCGGGAGATGGAGGAAATCAACATCCAACTCAAACACTTACCGATTTACTTACAATAAAATCCCTTAAAGGAAATTTAGAAAATCATACAATTGGTCTATGTGGAGACTTAAAAAATGGAAGAACAGTACATTCTTTAGTCAAAGCTATGGCTAGATATAAAAATACTAAGTTTGTATTTATATCACCTGATGAACTTAAAATGCCAGACTATATAAAAGAGGCAATAGAAGGTCATGAATATCACGAAACTAATAATCTAGATGAAGTTATAGGTAAATTAGACGTATTATATATGACTAGAGTTCAACAAGAAAGATTTGAAAATAAAGCTGAGTATGAAAGATTAAAAGATTACTACATACTAAACAAAGAAAAACTTAACAATGCTAAACATGACATGTTAATTATGCATCCATTACCAAGAGTAAATGAAATAGACACTGATGTAGATGATGATAAAAGAGCAGTTTACTTTAAACAAGCTAAGTTTGGAATGTTCGTAAGAATGGCTTTAATAACAAAACTTTTAGAGGTGAATTTAGAGGTGAGTACAAATGAAAGATATGTTATTTAGAAATGTAAGAATTGTAGATGCTAATAAGGACTTTAAGAAAGATTTACTTGTATCAAATGGTGTGATTTCAAAAATAGATCAAAATATAGAAGTAAAAAGTGAAAGTATAAATATAATAGATGGAAATGGATATGTATTAATGCCTTCTTTCATAGATTTACATACACATTTAAGAGATCCAGGACTAACTCATAAGGAAGATTTAGAAACAGGTCAGATGGCAGCTTTAAAAGGTGGGTTCACAGTACTTTGCCCAATGGCAAATACAAAGCCAGTTTGTGATAATAAAGAAGTTATGGAATATGTACTTAATAAAGCTAAAGAATTAGACTTATGTGATATAAAACAAGTATGTGCAATAACTAAAGACTTAGATGGACAAGAAATAATAGATATACCATCAATGAGAAAATATACAGAATTATTCTCTGATGATGGATATACATTATTCAATGAGGAAATAATGGAAGAAGCTTTAAAATTATCTTCAGAACTAAATTTTAAAGTTTTAACTCATTGTCAGCCTGAGTATGAAATAGTTTCAAGAGACTTAAAAATTCTAAAAAGAGTAGGCGGAAATTTACACATATGCCATATAAGCTTAGAAGATACTTTAAACGAAATTAAAAAGTATAAGGATGATGGATATAAGTTTACTTGTGAAGTTGGACCACATCATATATATGGATATGGATTAGATTATAAAGTAAATCCATCATTTGCCGAAGAAAAAGACATGAAAGCTTTAATAGATGGAATTAAAGATGGTTATATAGATATGATTGGAACAGATCATGCTCCTCATACTGAAGATGATAAAAAGAACGGTTCTCCTGGAATATCTAATATAGAAGTAGCTTTTGCAATGGTTAACAAAGTATTTAAAGAAAATAATATATCTTTAAATAAATTAAGTGAAATGATGAGTGCAAATCCTGCAAAACTTCTTGGATTAAATCAAGGATTAATAGAAGAAGGATTAAGAGCAGATTTGGTTTTAATAGATGAAAATGAAGAATCTTTAATAGATACAAGTAAGTTTGTATCTAAAGGTAAGAATAATCCTTTCAATAATCAAAAGATTATAGGAAAGGTAATAATGACAATAAGAGATGGTAGAATAGCTTATAAAGCAGAGGGGGATATGTAATGTATAAAGTTCTAGAAAATAGATATGTAGGAGAAGATATGTATCTAATGAGAGTAGAAGGAAACTTCAAGGGCGAAATGGGTCAATTCTATATGCTAAGAGCTTGGGATACATATCCATTACTTTCAAGACCAATAAGCATACATGATATAGATGAAAATAGTATAAGTTTTTTATACAAAGTGTTTGGAGAAGGGACTCAGATACTTTCTAAATTAAAGGCAGGAGATACTATAAAGCTAGAAGGTCCATATGGAAATGGATATGAAAAAGTTGAAGGAAAAGTTGCATTAGTAGGTGGGGGAATCGGAGTAGCTCCATTATACTTAGTTGCTAAAAATATAGAAAACTGTGATGCTTACCTTGGATTTAGAAATGAAGCTATATTAATGGATGAGTATAAAGAAGTATGTAAGGAAGTTCATGTAGCTACAGGAAATACTTTTGTAACAGATATATTAGACGTAGAAAAATACGATTATATATTAACTTGTGGGCCGACACCTATGATGGAAAAGCTAGTTAAGATGGTAGAAGGAACAAATACAAAAATAATGGTATCTCTAGAAAATCATATGGCATGTGGAGTAGGTGCGTGCTTAGTTTGTACTTGTAAAACTGCATTTGGAAATAAAAAGACTTGTAAAGATGGACCAGTATTTTGGGGAGAGGACGTGATTTTCTAATGGCTAATTTAAATGTTAAGTTTGGAAATATAGATTTTAAAAATCCAGTAGTTATGGCATCAGGAACTTTTGGATTTGGAAAAGAATATAATGAAATTTATGATATACAAAAATTAGGCGGAGTAAGTAGTAAAGGACTTACATTAAATAAAAGACCGGGAAATGAAGGAATGAGAGTTTGGGAAACACCATCAGGAATGATGAACAGCGTTGGTCTTGAAAACCCTGGTGTACAAGGATTTATAGACAATGAATTACAATTTTTCAAAGAGCTAGATTTTGTGAGAATAGCTAATGTTGGTGGTGGAACATTAGATGATTATATAGAAGGTGTTAAGTTATTAAATGACCAACCAATAGACATGATAGAACTTAATATATCTTGCCCAAATGTAAAAGCAGGGGGAATGGCATTCGGAATAAAAAATGAAGTAGCTAGAGAAGTCGTAAGAGCAGTAAGAAAAGTTACAAATTTACCATTAGTAGTAAAATTATCACCAAATGCTGAAGATATAGTTGGTATGGCTAAAGTATGTGAAGAAGAAGGAGCAGATGGTATTTCATTAGTAAATACTTTTAAAGCAATGGCAATTGACATAAATAAAAGAAAGCCAGTATTTGAAAATGTATATGCAGGATTATCAGGGCCTGCTATAAAACCAATAGCACTTAGAATGGTTCATGAAGTATGCAAAGCTGTAAACATACCAGTAATGGGAATGGGTGGAATAACAACTTGGCAAGATGCTATAGAGTTTATTATGGCAGGTGCAACATGTATACAAGTTGGGACTGCAAATTTTATTAATCCTAAAATAGGTCTTGATATAATAACTGGAATAGAAAGCTATATGGATAGAGAAGGTATAAAAAGTTTAGATGAAATAAGAGGAATATTATAAATAATTAAAATACATAGACAATTTAATTTGGAGGAGAATATTATGAGTAAAGTAGATGTAGTAGAAATATTAAAGAAAAGTGATGCATTATTAGAAGGACATTTCTTATTATCTTCAGGAAAACATAGTAACAGATATGTACAATGTGCAAAGGTATTAAGATTTCCACAATATGCAGAACAAGTTTTAAGTACAGTTGTTGAACAAATAAAAGATTTAGATATAGATTTAGTAGTTGGACCAGCTATGGGTGGAGTTATAGTTTCTTATGAATTAGGAAGACAATTAAACAAAGAAACAGTATTTACTGAAAGAAAAGATGGAGTAATGGAATTAAGAAGAGGATTTGAAGTTAAGCCAGGAGCTAAAATAATAATAGCTGAAGATGTTGTTACAACTGGTAAATCAACTATAGAAACAAAAGAAGCCTTAGAAAAATTAGGAGGAGAAGTTATAGGTGTTGCTTGTATAGCAAATAGAACTTCTAAAGATATAGGAATGCCTATATACAGTGCTATAAAACTTGAAATAGAAGTACATGAAGCTGATGAGTGTCCTTTATGTAAAGAAGGAAAAATAGAATTAGTTAAACCAGGAAGTAGAGAATTTAAAGAAATAGGAATGTAATTTTTATAAAATAGATAGTTAATAAAAAACCGTGATATGAATCACGGTTTTTTATTTTAAAAATATTAAGACTATAATGTTGCACAATATAACTTTAGTTCTCTAAGGAATAAATGTGTTATATCAGAAACATTAACATCCTTTGGAAGAATATATGAAAAATTACGTGTGAATGTATTATCTAATTCTATAATTGATATCTCATTACTTTCTACAGCTGATTGTGCTATAAATTTTGAAATGATACTTATTCCAAGACGATTTTTTACTGACTCTTTTACTGCATAGTTACTACCTACAATCATAATATTTTTAGGTAGT
The DNA here is from genome assembly GCF_012317385.1 of Romboutsia sp. CE17. Lineage (GTDB taxonomy): Bacteria > Bacillota > Clostridia > Peptostreptococcales > Peptostreptococcaceae > Romboutsia_E. The sequence continues at coordinate 2,593,814 of NZ_CP051144.1, read as the reverse complement.
ATTTTATATTTACTTAAAAATAAATCTAAGTATTCTCTAGTTCCAGAGCCATTCTCTCTAACTATCCATCTTTTATTTTGGAGCATGCTAACTTGGACTTCATCAGTAGATACAATCTTAGGATCATATGGCAAAGCTAATGATAATTTATCTTTTAAAAAATATCCTTTATTAAAATGAGAGTCATTAAAATTACCTTCAATTAACCCTAAATCTAATATAAAATTTCTTATATCAGAGCAAACTGATGAAGTATTTTCTATAAAAATCTCTACATTTATATCTGGATATTTTTCAGAAAATATAGATAAGAATTTTGGTAAAATATAATCTCCAATAGTAGAGCTTGCACCGATTTTTATAGTACCCGTAATACTATGAGAATTATTACTGATTTCTTTATAAGTGACATCCATTAAATTAAGGATTTCTTTAGCTCTTTTATATAAGATATATCCCTTTTCAGTAATAAATATATTTTTTTGCTTAATAGATCTATTTATTAAAGTTACACCAAAATGATTTTCTAAATTTTTTATGTGTGTACTAACTGTTGGTTGGGATAAATTGAGATGATTACCTGCCTTTGTGAAGTTTTTAAAGTCTACAACTGAAATAAAAGTTTTAAATTCTTCCAACAAAATTAAACACCCCTTGTAAATTTATTTTATATGTTTAAGTATACATCAATCATAGAAAAAAGCAATGGTATGTATTATATATATTTATTTTACTTATGATTGTTAAAGGTATATACTAAATTATAGGAAAAAAATGGTATAAAGGGGAAAATCATATGAATAAATATAATAATGGATTTATAAAGAAGATAAAAGACATATTACCTGGTCTTATAGTTTCTACATTAGTTGCATGTGTTAGTATGATTATTGCAACGTTTGTTCCGAAACTTGGAGCAGCATCTATAGCGATATTTTTAGGTATGTTTGTAGGGAATTTATTTTTAAATCAAGATATATTTCAAAAAGGGTATAAGTTCTCAGAATCAGATTTATTATCATACTCAATCGTATTACTAGGAGCAACATTAAGTGTATCGACTATATCTGAAATAGGAATCTCAGGTGTAGCGTTCATAATATTACAAATGTCAATAACGATAACAGGGGTATTATATATAGGCAAAAAGTTAGGATTTACAGATAATTTTAGATATATGATGGCCAGTGGAAATGCTGTATGTGGATCATCTGCAATAGGAGCTACAGCACCTATAATTGAAGCTGATGACAAAGAAAAAGGAATAGCAATAACTATTGTAAATGTAACTGGTATAGTTCTTATGTTTTTATTACCAGTAATAACTAAGTTTCTATATAGTCATGAACTTATTCAAACATCTGCAATGATAGGTGGAACATTACAATCAATAGGGCAAGTTGTAGCAAGTGGGGCAATGGTAAATGAATATACAAAAGATTTATCTACAATATTTAAAATTGTACGTATAATGTTTTTAGTAGTGGTAGTATTTATCTTAGGTCATTTAAAGCATAAATCTAATAAAGAAATGCTACAAGAGGAAGTACAAGATATAGAAAAGGGAAAAATAAAGATTCCATGGTATGTAGTAGGATTCTTTATAACTTGTGCTTTATTTTCTTTAAATATAATAAGCAATGATGTTTCAATTATTTGTAAAGAAATAAGTAATAAATTTGAAATAATAGCTTTAGCAGCTATAGGATTAAAAGTTAACGTAAAAGATTTAATAAGACAAGGAAAATCAGTATCATTGTACGGATTATTTGTAGGATCATTACAAATAGTTTCAGCAACAATATTAATTGGGATTTTATTATAGTTAAATGTATAAAAAGCATCTCACTAAGAGGTGTTTTTTTGTTAAAAAAGCCTAAAAATCATGTAGATTTGAATAGTATTTAAAACTATACAAATACTATTTCTAGAATACTGATTAAAAAAGGAAGATACTATATGACAATAAATATATTTGAAACGTTAGCCTTATTAGTTTTATTTTTAATATTTGGATACTATCTTAATAATAAAGTAAAATTTTTACATGATAACTATATTCCTGCTCCTGTTATAGGAGGAACTATATTTTCAATACTACTTATTATATTAAGTAATTTTATGAATTTTAATATAGAATACGGAGATTTAGGTCCTGTAGCAATGGGAATATTTATAGGTTCTATAGGATTCAGATTTACATATCATATTTTTAAAACTACTATATCAAAGACACTTAAATATTTCTTAATAGTGATGGTAATAGTAATAATTCAAAATTTAGTTAGCTTTTCACTTGGAGAATTATTTAATAAAAGTATATATGAAAGAGCAATACTTGGATCTATAGGATTTATGGGTGATTATTCACTAACATCTCCAATAACAGATCTTATACTTAAGACAGAGCATGCAAACTTATTAAAGAATATATCGGATGTAACACTCTATTTAGGTGTAATAGGGGTAATTTTAACCTTTAAATTATTTTTAAAGAAAAAAGTTAATTTAGAACATAATACGAAGGTTCCAAATGTTTTATTAAGTCCTAGAAAGTTTTTAAATTATTTAGGAATATTGTTGTTTATAGCATTAGTTGGATTATTACCATATTTTATAAATAATTCTAAGATATTTACTACAGCAGGAGGGCCATTACTAGTAGGGATTTTTACGAGATGGGTTATAGACAAATATATAGAAAATAAAGATATAGAAATTGACAACTGGATTGTAAATTTTATAGGAAATTTTTCGTTATCGATTTTATTAATATCAGTTTTTTCAAAAGCTAATCCATTTGCTATATTTAATATAGATTTATATAGTTTATTTATATGTATAGTTCAAGTTACTTGGCTTATAGCTTTTTCTGTACTAATTATATTTAAAATATATAAAAAAGATGCCCTGGCATCATATATAGCGGCTGGAACGGTCGGATTTAGTATTGGTATACCTCCAAGTACTATGTCTGTTATACAGAATCTAACGGAAGTAGAAGGAGCACAGCCATATTTCTTATTTATTGTTCCACCAGGTGCAGCTTGGCTTATAACGATAATAAATCCAATAGAAGTTTTAATATTTATGAAATTATTTGGAGGATGATTATGACTCTAATAGAAAAAGTTAACTTGATGCAAGGTTGGTTAAGAAAGTTAGAAGATATAAAAGAAAAAAGAAGAAAAAAAGAAATTGATGATATTGATGTATATAATACGTTAAATGAAATCATAGAAAATAATAAAAATGAGCTAATTTCACTAAACTTACTTGATGTATATGAGTATTCAAAGGAGTATTATTTATTAAGAATTCAATAAATACAGGAGGATAATATAGTGAGCATATTTATTGATAAAAATAAAAAAGATAGTGGATTTTATATAATAAAAGATAATCAGGAAAATGATGAACTATTTAAAATATATTTAACTAATGAAGAAATGAATCAGCTAAAAAAAGAAATTGAATTAATTGAAGAGTAAATAAAAAGTATTAGGAATGTAGAAAACTACATTCCTAATACTTTTTTTATCTCATTACATAATGTATCTAGATGTTCTGGATTATTTATTAAATCAACTTCGTTTATATTTACATATAAAACAGGTGATTGATCATACTCAGATATCCATTTTTCATACCTATTATGAAGATTCTTCCAATACTCTAAATCAACTGTTTTTTCCATTTCACGACCTCTAAGATTTATCCTATTTATAATAGTATCTAAAGATCCATCTAAATATATCATTAAATCTGGCTTCTTTAAATATGGAACCATATCATTAAATAAATCTCTATAAGTGATGTAATCTCTTTTAGTCATTTTTCCATTATCGTATAAATTTCTAGCAAATATTTCAACATCTTCATAGATACTTCTATCTTGTATATTATTTAGTCCGTTTGCGTGAATTTCTTTTTGTTGTTTGAACCTTTGAGCTAAGAAGTAAAGTTGTAAATGGAATCCCCACTTTTCTTGATCTGCATAAAAATCTTCTAAGTATGGATTTCCATCAACTTTTTCAAAGTGAGTCTCAAATCCTAATTTTTCTCCTACTAACTTTGTTAAAGTTGATTTTCCAGCACCTACGTTTCCAGCTACAGTTATAAACTTATCCCTGCTTGCAGGAGTATTACTTTGGTTTATTATTTTAAACATTTTGTTGTCCTCCTAAGGTTGTCATTGCTTCCTCTACTTTATTTATTATAAAATGTCTGTCTTTTTCGTTATTTAGAAAGTCTAAGTTAGAGTTATCTATTTCTATTATAATAGGTTCTTTACCCATAAAATTATGTTTTATAGATAATGGATTAAAGTAATATTTATATTCCGTTCTTAACTCATCAATATAATTTCTGTTCATTTGTCTTTCAAAACTTCTATCTCTCATAGCAATTCTATTCATTAAAATATCAGTTTTAGAATTCAGATAAACTATAATATCTGGCTGCGGTAAATCATTAACAAAAGTATTATAAACTTGTTTATATCTATGAAATTGCATTTTATCAAGTGTCAGACCTGCAAATATAAGGTTTTTTATTATGTGGTAGTCACTTACAACCCCCATGCCTTTGCTTAATAAGTCTTTTTCAGTATCTTCTAATTGTTTTACTCTGTTAAATAAAAAGAATGCTTCAGTTTGTAAAGCATAACCTTTTATATCTGTATAAAATTTTGATAAAAAGGGATTTTCTTCAACTATTTCTCTAAGAAGAGTATAATTAAAGTGTTCATTAAGTATAGTTGCTAAAGTAGTTTTTCCAACTCCTATTGGACCTTCTATAGCAATAAAAATACCTCTTTCATTCATATAAGTTCACCTTCTACTAATTAATGTATTATGTATTTTATCAAAAAAACATAATTATTTCTACTCTAGACTTTTTAAATATAATTTGCATATAACAAAAAGTTTATTTAAATTAATAATATAATGGGTAAATTAAAATTATAAATAATAATAAAAATAAGGAGAATTAAATATGAATGTTTACGAAAAAGGTAATTCAGTTATATTAGAAGGGATAAAAAATTTCGATCCTAAACATATATTTGAATGTGGGCAATGCTTTAGATGGCATAAACAAGATGATGATTCTTACACAGGAGTAGTAAAAGGAAAAATATTAAATGTAAAAAGAGAAGGAAATACAGTTTATTTGAATAATACTAACATAGAGGATTTTAATAATATTTGGTTTGATTATTTTGATCTAGGTAGGGATTATAGTGAAATAAAAAATATTTTAAAAGGTATGGATGAGCACCTAGACAAAGCAAGTGATTTTGGATGGGGAATAAGAATACTACAACAAGATGGATGGGAAATGCTTATATCATTTATAATATCATCAAATAATAGAATACCAATGATACAAAGAGCTATAGAAAATCTATCTGAAAAATTTGGTAAATATATAGGCGAATATAATGGTAAAGAGTATTATGCATTTCCAACTCCAGAAGAGTTAAATAAGGCAACACAAGAAGAAATAAGAGCTTGTCAAACTGGGTTTAGAGATAAATATATAAAAAGTACTACAACGTCTGTAGTAGAAAATAAAGATGATGTACGTGAATATACTAATTTGACAACAGATGAATGCTTAAAACAGCTTTTAAAATTCAATGGAGTTGGACCTAAAGTAGGCGATTGTATAGCTTTATTTGGAATGAGAAAATATGATACATTCCCAGTTGACGTTTGGGTTAAAAGGGTTATGCAGGAATTTTATGTAACTGAGGATATGAGCTTACCGAAAATAAGATCATATGCAATAGATAAATTCGGAGATTTATCAGGATTTGCGCAACAATATTTATTCTACTATGCAAGGGAATTAGGTATAGGTAGATAATTTAATAGGGAGGGAATATGGATATTATACAAGGGTTAATCATAGGATTTTTAGTAATATCATATATTTTGGGAACCATAGTCGCAATGACAATATTACTTGAGAATAGAGATCCTTCAAAGACAGTAGCTTGGCTTTTAATATTTATTTTACTCCCAGGAATAGGTCTAATAACTTATGCAATTTTTGGAAGGAATTTAAGGAAAATAAAAATATTCAAAACCCAAAAATTAGCAAATAGTATAAAGGAAGAAAAGTTATTTAAAAATTTGGAAGAAATAAATAAAATAATAAGATTAGAGCAAGATACAATAACTATAAGTAAATTTTTAAAAAACAATGAAGAAGACAATGCAAGGTTAAAAATAATAAGTTTATTATTAAATACAGGGATGTTTCCATTTACGACGAATAATAAAATTGATGTATTTGTAGATGGGAATGAGAAATTTAATAGTCTTATTAGAGATATTGAAAATGCAAAGGATCACATACATTTAGAATATTTTATAATAAAGGATAGTGAAATAGGGCGTAAGATAAAAGAATTATTGATTAAAAAATCTAAAGAAAATGTAAAAATAAGGATACTATATGATGATGTAGGATGCTGGAGGTTTTGGTTTCATAGAAAGTTTTTCAATGAAATGAAGTCTTATGGTATAGAAATTGTACCTTTTTTACCGACTAAATTTCCAATTATCGGTGGTAAGTTAAATTATAGAAATCATAGAAAAATTGTAGTTATAGATGGACAAATAGGATATACAGGAGGGATAAATATAGGAGATGAATATATGGGGAGAAATAAAAAGTTTGGATATTGGAGAGATACCCATATTAGGATAGAAGGAACTTCTGTATATATGTTACAAATGACATTTCTTATTGATTGGTACTATAATACAAAAGAAGTTTTATTAGATAAAAAATACTTCCCTAAATTAGGAAGCTTTGGGAACTCTATGATGCAAGTAGTTGCAAGTGGACCAGATAGTGATTGGGAAGCCATACATTATGCTTATTTTTTAGCAATATGCCAAGCTAAAAGAAGCATATATATAGAAACTCCTTACTTTATACCAGATGAAAGTATTATTAGAGCGTTAAAAAGTGCAGCTTTAAGTGGAGTTGATGTTAGAATTATATTTCCAAAAATTGCTGATCATAAAATTGTTAATACAGCATCGTATTCATACTTTGATGATATTTTAAAATCTGGAGGAAAAGTATATCTATACAATAAAGGGTTTACACATTCTAAAGTAATAATTATTGATAATATTATAGCATCTACAGGTTCAGCAAATATGGACTTAAGAAGTTTTATGCTTAACTTTGAAATAAATGCATTTATATATGATGAAAATGTTATAGAATTAATGAAAGAAGACTTTTTTGAAGATATGAAAAATAGTGATGAGATTGATAAAGATGAATTTAAAAATAGAAGTATAGTGGAAAAATCTAAAGAATCTATAGCTAGACTGTTTTCACCTATATTGTAGTTTGAAAATGTCTTTATTAGAGGGATTATGTCTAAAATATGGGATTAAAAATATTTAAAAAGTATTGAAAATTATAGATGATTGGTATATCATAATAATTGTTAGCACTCTTGCTTGTAGAGTGATAATAAACAAGTAAAGAAATATTTTTATTCTACATATATTAAATCATTTAGGAGGGATAAACAATGAAAATAAGACCATTAGCTGACAGAGTTGTTATTAAAAAAGTTGAAGCAGAAGAAAAAACTGCAAGTGGTATAGTTTTACCTGGAGCTGCTAAAGAACAACCTCAAATAGCAGAGGTAGTTGAAGTTGGACCAGGAGGAATTGTTGATGGAAAAGAGATAACTATGGAATTAAAGGTTGGAGATAGAGTAATATTCCAAAAATATTCTGGAACTGAAGTTAAACTAGAAGGACAAGAATATACAATATTAAGACAAAGTGAGATACTTGCTGTTGTAGAATAATTAATTAGGAGGGGTTAAGATGGCTAAGGAAATAAAATTTGCTGAGGATACTAGAAGAGCCTTAGAAACAGGTGTAAATAAATTAGCAGATACTGTTAAAGTAACATTAGGACCAAAAGGAAGAAATGTAATATTAGATAAAAAATTCGGTGCACCATTAATAACAAATGATGGTGTTACTATAGCTAAGGAAATAGAGTTAGAAGATAGATTTGAAAATATGGGAGCTCAACTTGTTAAGGAAGTTGCTATAAAAACTAATGATGTAGCAGGAGATGGTACTACTACAGCTACAGTTTTAGCACAAGCAATTATAAGAGAAGGTTTAAAAAATGTAACTGCAGGAGCAAACCCAATACTTATAAGAAAAGGTATACAAAAAGCTGTTGAAGTTGCAGTTGAAGAATTAAAATCTCAATCAAGAACTATAGAAACTAAAGAATCTATATCTCAAATAGCTTCTATATCTGCAGGAGATGAAGAAGTTGGTAAGCTAATAGCTGAAGCTATGGAAATAGTAGGAAGAGATGGAGTTATAACTGTTGAAGAATCTAAAACTATGCATACTGAATTAGATACAGTTGAAGGTATGCAATTTGACAGAGGATTTGTATCTGCATATATGGTAACAGATGTAGACAAGATGGAAGCTGTATTAAATGATCCATACATACTAATAACAGATAAGAAAATATCTAATATACAAGAAATATTACCAGTTCTTGAACAAATAGTTCAACAAGGTAGAAAGCTATTAATAATAGCTGAAGATGTTGAGGGTGAAGCATTATCTACATTAGTTGTAAATAAATTAAGAGGAACATTTGAAGTTGTTGCTGTTAAGGCTCCAGGATTTGGAGATAGAAGAAAGCAAATGTTAGAAGATATAGCTATACTTACAGGTGGTACAGTTATATCTGAAGAATTAGGATATGAGTTAAAGGAAGCTGATTTATCATTATTAGGTAGAGCATCTTCTGTTAAAGTTAACAAAGAAACTACTACAATAGTAGATGGTGCTGGAGATAAGTCAGGTATAGAAAATAGAGTTAATCAAATAAAACATCAAATAACTGAAACAAGTTCTGAGTTTGATAAAGAAAAATTAATGGAAAGATTGGCTAAACTTTCTGGTGGAGTAGCTGTTGTTAAGGTTGGAGCTGCTACTGAAGTTGAAATGAAAGAAAAGAAATTAAGAATAGAAGATGCCTTAAATGCAACTAGAGCAGGTGTTGAAGAAGGTATGGTAGCTGGTGGAGGTACTGCTTTAGTAAGCGTAATACCAGCTGTAGAAGAGTTAGTAAAAACTTTAGACGGTGAAGCTAAGATAGGTGCTCAAATAGTAAGAAGAGCATTAGAAGAACCATTAAGACAAATAGCAAGTAATGCAGGTCTTGAAGGTGCTGTTATAATACAAAATGTTATGAATGCTGAAGCTGAAGTTGGATTTGATGCATTAAATGAAGAATATGTTAATATGATTGAAGCAGGAATAGTTGATCCAACTAAGGTAACTAGAAGTGCTTTACAAAATGCTGCATCAATAGCAGGTGTATTCTTAACAACAGAAGCTGCTGTTGCAGATATACCTGGTGAAGAGCCAATACCAGGTATGGGCGGCGGAATGCCAGGAATGATGTAATAAAAAATAAATATAATAAATAAAAATAGACTGAAATTAATGTTAATTTCAGTCTATTTTTATTTACAAATGATATTAAATTAAATAATAAAATTCAGAATAAAAAATGAAAATTGTAAATACAATTAAATTTTAAAAAATAAAGTTGTTGAAAATTTAACATATGTGTGTTAGTATACTAATATAGAAGGAAAACGTATTTTAAAACATGTCAAACAAGTTAGATTTATAAAAATTATAAATTAACAGTAAAAATAATTTTATGTCAAATCTAAAAAATAATCAAAATGGTTAAAAAAATAACTAATATATTCAAAATAGGGGGATGCATATGTTAGAAAATATACATGTGTCTGGTTTTTCAGATGAAATAAGTAGTGATTTTGATACTCAATTAGAGACAGTTAAAAGCTTAGGCATGAATTACATATCTATAAGGGGAGTCAATGATAAAAACTTCAGCGAATATACTATTGATGAAGTCAATGATTATATAAAGCCTAAATTAGATGAATACAAAGTTAAAGTCTCTTCTATAGGTTCACCTATAGGTAAAATTTTAATTGATGATGAAGAGGGGTTTGAAAAACAAATATCATTATTAGAAAAACTTTGTAAAATGTCTAATATATTAGAGTGTAAATATATTAGAATGTTCAGTTTTTATATACCAAAGGGAAAAAATCCAGAAGATTATAAAGATATAGTAATAGATAAATTAAAAAAGTTTGCAGAAATAGCTGAAAAGTATGACATAGTTCTTCTTCATGAAAATGAAAAAGATATATATGGAGATATATCTAGTAGATGCTTAACTATATTTGAAGAAGTTGGATCAGATCACTTCAAGGGAATATTTGACTTTGCTAACTTTGTTCAATGTATGGAAGATACTAGAGAATGTTATGAACTTTTAAAAGACCATATAGTTTACTACCATATAAAAGATGCTGTTAAAGAGGATAAAGAAAATGTAGTATGTGGTACAGGTCAAGGTAAGATTGAAGAAATTCTAACTGATGCAATAAAAAATGGATATGAAGGTTTTCTAACGTTAGAGCCACATCTTGTTATTTTTGATTCTTTAAAAGATTTAGAGTTAGAAGATGTAAATAATATAATAAAAAAAGATAAGGGATTAGATGGTAAGAGTGCTTATGCTCTTCAATATAAATCTTTAATAAATATATTAAAGAAAATAGATTTTAGACTAACAAAAATAGGGGGAATAAATATGAAACAAGTAAGATTTGGTATAGTTGGTATAGGACAAATGGGAGGATCTCATGCAGAGTGGTTATCTCAAGGTAAGGTTAAAAATGCTACTTTAGCAGCTGTTTGTGATATTAATCCTCAGAAAAAAGAGTGGGCATCAGAAAAATTACCAGAAGATGTTAAGTTTTTTGATAATTATATAGATATGTTAGATAGTGGAGAAATAGATGCAGTACTTATAGCTACACCTCATTATGACCATCCAATAATAGCTATGGAAGCATTAAAAAGAGATCTACATACTTTAGTAGAAAAGCCAGCTGGTGTTTATACTAAGAAGGTTAGAGAAATGAATGAGTTAGCTGAATCTAAGCCACATTTAGTATTTGGAATGATGTTCAACCAAAGAACAAATCCTTTATATCAAAAAATAAAAGAAATAGTTGCTAGGGGAGATATTGGAGATATAAGAAGAACTAACTGGATAATAACTACTTGGTGGAGACCACAAGCTTATTATGATATGAGTAGCTGGAGAGCAACTTGGAATGGAGAAGGTGGAGGAGTACTTGCTAATCAAGCACCTCATCAATTAGATTTATGGCAATGGATATGTGGTATGCCAACAAAAGTAAGAGCTAATTTACAATACGGATCTCATAGAAATATAGCTGTTGAAGATGATGTTACAGCATTTGTTGAATATGAAAATGGAGCAACAGGTACATTTATAACTTGTACACATGACATAATAGGAACAGATAGATTTGAGATACATGGGGATAAAGGTAAGATATTAGTTGAAGGAAGTAAGAAAGTAACTGTAAGTAGATTAAAAGAAAGTGAAAATGAATTAAATAAGAGAATGACATTTGCAGATGTTGCTAACTTATTCAGAGGAGAAGGAATGTCAGATCTAATGGATGTTGAAGAATTTGAAATACCAGATCAATGGGGAACTCAACATATAAATGTTATGATAAACTTTACTGAAGCTATATTAGAAGGTAAAGATTTATTAGCACCAGGAACAGATGGAATAAGAGGTGTTACTTTAGCAAATGCAATGCATTTATCTAGCTGGTTAGGAAAAGATATAGAATTACCATTCGATGAAGATTTATTCTTATCTGAACTAGAAAAAAGAAAAGCTGAAGAATTAGAATCTAAAAAAGAAGTTGAGTTAGAAACTGTATAAAATAATATAAGTGAAAGAGGGAGTGTATATGGCACTTAGAGTTGGTGTTATTGGCTTAGGAGATGTATCTGTAGTTCATATTAATGCTATATCTATGAATAAAGATGCAGATTTAGTAGCAGTATGTGATATAGATGAAAGTAAGCGTAGTTTAGTTAAAGGTGCAAATTTTTATACTGATTACAATGAAATGATTGAAAAAGAAAATTTAGACTGTGTTCATATATGTCTACCACATCACCTTCATTATCCAGTAACTAAAGATATAACTTCTAAAAATATTAATGTGCTTTTAGAAAAACCACTTTGCTTAAATATAGATGAAGTTAACAAGTTTAATGAATTAGATAAAAAGACAGATGCAAATATTTGCATCTGTCTGCAAAATAGGTATAACTATACAGTAAAAACTTTATTAGAAATAATAAAATCTAATAAATATGGAGATATAAAGGCAATAAAAGGTATTGTAGCTTGGAGTAGATCTGAGTCTTATTACTCTACAAAGCCATGGAGGGGCAAGATGAAGTACTCTGGTGGTGGGGTAATGATAAATCAAGCTATTCATACTATTGATCTAATGCAATTATTTGGTGGAGAAATAGAGTCTATAAAGGGTAATATAAATAATTTACTAGATTATGATATTGAGGTTGAAGATACAGCAACTGCAAATATAAACTTTAAAAATGGATCAAGAGGAACTTTTATATCTACAGTGGCTTATGGAGATAATTCTAGTGTTGAAATAGAAATTATTTTAGAAAAAGCTAGATTTGTTATAAAAGATAATATCCTTTATAAATATGAAAATGGTACTAAAGAAGTAGTAGCTAAAGATATATTATTTGAAGGAGCAAAACATTACTATGGATCAGGTCATGCTGAGCTGATATCAAATTATTACAATAGCTTAATTAATAAGGATAATAATTTTATACATGTTAGTGATGCGGAAAATTCTATTAGAATTATAGAATATATTAGAAATTCATCAAAAGAAAACAAATTAATTAATTGGGGGAATTAATATGAGCAAACCAACAATAGGCGTTCAAATGATGATGCTTAAAAATAAAGTTGAAGAAATAGGAATAAAAGAAACATTAAAAAAGGTAAAAGAGATAGGATTCTCTACAATTGAATTATCTCAAATACCTATGACACCAGAAAATGTTGAGCAAATAAAAGAAAGCTTAGACGAATTAGATATGAAGGTTTGTGCTACTAGTGCATCTATAAAATCAATGATGCCTGGTATGAAAATAGAGAACTTAAGAGATGATTTCGATAAAATAGTTGCAGACACAAAAGCTTTAAATTGTAAGTATATAAGAATAGGAATGATATCTTTTGATTGTTTAGGATCAAAAGAAAAAATAATTGAGTATACAAAAGAATTAAATGAAATGGGAAGAAGATTAAAAGAAGAAGGGTTAGAGTTATACTATCACAATCATCATGTTGAGTTTGCTAAGTATGATGGTAAATATATATTAGAAATAATGGCTGAAGAGAGTAACCCAGAATACTTAGGATTTGAACTTGATGTTCACTGGTTACAAAGAGGAGGAGTAAATCCTTTAGAATGGATTAAGAAATTAGCTGGAAGAACTAAGATAATACATATAAAAGACTATAGAATATCTCAAACAATAGACTTATCAGGCGGAATGGAAGGTATAATGAGAAGTTTATTTGATATGGTACAATTTGCTGAAATAGGTGAAGGAAACTTAGATATGAAGGCTATAATAGATTTAGCTGGAGAAACAGGTGTAGAGCACATATTTATAGAGCAAGATGATACATATGGAAAAAATCCTTTTGAAAGTTTAGAAATAAGCGCAAGAAATTTAAGATCTTTAGGTTTTGAAGATAGATTTGATCATAATAATTTGCTTTGTAATGCAAACATATAATATAAATATATAGAGTTTCAATATAATTTAGCATTATTGGAATTTTAATATTTCGATAATGCTAAATTTAAAGATATAAAATTTGTAGAATGTATTGTTTAAATAAATAGTTAGTTAGTATAATATAAAAATTGATATAATCTAAAGGGAAAGATTTTTTTATTTAAAGATTGGGAAAACGTTAATAATTATAAAAAAGGGGAAAATTAATAATATGCAAAATAAATTAAAAAAATTAGGTAAGTTCGATGATAATGAAGGGGGATATAATGATTGTCCTACATGGCGTTTAGGTTTATTTGCTTTAAACAATACAGCTACAAATATTTATATGTTTGCCATGGGATATATATCAATGTACGCAACCGGTATTGCTGGATTAATGGTTACAGTAGTTGGCTTTATATTAACCGCAATGCGTATTTTTGATGGTATAACAGATCCGATTGTAGGTTTTTTAATAGATAAAACAGATGGTAAATTTGGTAAGTTTAGACCATTTATAGTAATAGGTAATATTATACTTGGGGTAATGACATTTGTAATATACAAAACAGTTCATTTAGTTCCGGAAAATTTTAGATTAGTATACTTTGTAGCATGTTATGCAGTTTATATAATAGGTTATACTTGTCAAACAGCTTGTACAAAGGCGGGTCAAGCGTGCATGACTAATAACCCAACCAAAAGGCCCAAATTTGGTTTATTTGATGCTATATATAATGCAGTACTTTTCAATGGAATGCAAATATTTATTTCAAGTTATCTAGTTCCAAAGCATGGTGGATTTGGAAATATAGCCTTATATCATGAATTAATAATGTATACTATAATAGGTTCGGCTATATTAACAGCTTTAGCAGTATATGGTATATGGCCAAAAGATAGAACAGAATTCTTTGGTTTAGGAAATCAAGCTTCAAAAGTTAGTTTCAAAGATTACTGGCCAGTATTAAAAGGAAATAGAGCGCTACAAATGCTTATAGTAGCAGCTAGTACAGATAAAATAGCATTAAGTGTTGCTCAAAATGCATCAGTTACTATAATGTTATTTGGCATAATAATGGGAGATTATTCTTTAGCTGGTACTATAGGTACGATAATATTAATACCAAATATTATAATAACTATGATAGGAACAAGATATGCACAAAAATTAGGCCAAAAGAAAGCTTTAGTTGTAGGAACATGGGCTTCAATAATTTCATATACAGTTTTAGTAGCATTATTAGTTTTCGGAGATCCAACACAAATAAGTTTAAAGAATATAAGCTTTATGACAATAGCGTTTATAGTAGTTTATATAATAGCAAAAGGAGCTGTAGGAGTTTCAGGCGCGTTTGTTATACCTATGATATCAGACTGCGCTGATTATGAAACGTATTTAAGTGGACGATTCGTACCGGGTATGATGGGAACACTATTCTCATTTATAGATAAGTTAATATCATCGTTTGCTACAACTATAGTAGCATTCTCTGTTGCATCAATAGGATTTGTAGATAGGATGCCAGATGTAACAGATGTATCTAATCAAAAAATATTTTGGATGACAATGTTCTTATTTGTAGGTATGCCAATGATAGGATGGATATGCTCTTTAATAGCTATGAAGTTCTACCCACTTGACAAAGAAAAAATGAAAGAAATACAAGCTCATATACAATATATTAAAAATTCAGAGGCTGAATTAGTTTAATAAAAATGAAAAATAAATAGTTAAACATAAATAAAAGAATGAACTCACATAGAGTTCATTCTTTTATTTGCACGCAATATATATAATATCTTCTTTAAAATACAATTAAATAATTATTAAAAGTTTTGATTTAAATATTAGAAAATTTAAATTTAATATATATATAAATATTTATTATCTAAGTAAAAATAATTCACTTTCTAAATAAGTTAAAAAAATATCAAAAAAAGATAAAAAAATGTCAAAAAACATTGTGAAATGGAAAAAACTATGTTATTATGGTAACATAATAACGAAGGAAAACGATAACATAAAATCATGCATCACAATCAAGGCATTTAAATAAGGGTATTTCTATAAATAATTAAAAATTTTAAAAATGTATGGTAAAAAAATAACAAAGTACTTCGTGAGATATATTATTAAGGGGGAACAAAATGTCAAAAAACACAAATGGTATAACTTACAACAGAGCGAAGACATGGCAAATTGGTTTTTTTGCTCTTAACAATGTAGCAACAAATTTCTATATGTTTTTAATGATGTATGTATCTTATTATGCAACTGGGGTTGCAGGTATAGCGGTTGTTCTTGTATCTTCATTATTAACATCTATGCGTATGTTTGATGCAATAACAGATCCAATAATAGGTTTTATAATTGATAAAACAAATACTAAGTTTGGTAAGTTTAGACCAATGATGGTTATAGGGAATATTATATTAGCAATAAGTACGTTAGTTTTATATAAGGTAACTCATACATTACCAGAAGGTAATGCAAGAGTTCTATTTTTTACAGCAATATATGCGGTCTATATTATAGGTTATACATTTCAAACTGCTTGTACAAAAGCAGCTCAAGCATGCTTAACTAATGATCCGTCACAAAGACCTTTATTTACTAGATTTGATAGTTCATATATGTTATTGATGGGGTCTGGTATAGCTATGTATACATCTTCATATTTAGTACCTAAGTATGGTGGATTTACATTAGAAGCAATGACGGAATTTGCCGTAAGTACTGTAATAGCATCTGCTATATGTACAGTATTAGCAGTAATAGGTTTATGGTCAAAAGATAGAGCAGAATTCTTCGGAATTGGTGATAAAGGGGTTAAGGTAAAGTTCAGAGATTATATAAGTGTATTAAAAGGGAACAGAGCAATGCAAATGCTTATAGTATCTGCAGCTACTGATAAATTAGCTTTACAAGCAGCTGGAAACTCATCAGTTATGGTTATGTTATATGGAATAATAATGGGTAACTTTGAATTATATGGAAAAATGTCATTAATAACTATGATACCAACATTTATAATAATATTAGTTGGAACTAAATATGCAAGTAGATTTGGATCTAAGAAAGCTTTAGTTGCAACTACATGGTTATCTATAATAGGATATATAGCTTTATTCTTAGTAATATTCTTAGGTGATCCTACTCAAATATCATTAGAGAATTTTGGTGTTATGACTGCTCTTTGGATCGGTATATTCTGCTTCGCTAATGGAGTTAAATCAGTTTCAAGTAGTATAGTAATACCAATGATAGCAGACTGTGCAGATTATGAAACTTACTTAACTGGAAGATATGTACCAGGTATGATGGGAACTTTATTCTCATTCATAGATAAAATGATATCATCATTTGCTACTACTATTGTTGGATTCGTAATAGCAGCAATAGGATATACATCTACAATGCCAGAAGTAACAGATGTAAATACTCCTGAACTATTTTGGGCAACAGCATTCTTATTCATGGGACTTCCAATAATAGGATGGGTTTGTTCCTTAGTAGCAATGAAGTTCTATCCACTAGATGATAAGAAAATGGATGAGGTTCAAAAAAAATTAGATGAAATAAGAAAAGAAGAAGCAGTTATATAATTTAAATAAATTTATAATGCATGATAATAAAGAGTATTAACTATGTAGAATTATTAATGAACATGGTTAATACTTTTTTATGTATAAATCAATAAAATTTTTATTTTATAATTATCTACACTATAAGTATTGTATAATATATACAAATAGAATTAAATTTGAGGGAGTTGCATATGGATTTAAAAAAATTATTAGAGGGTATAAAAAATAATAGTATAAGTGTGGAAGAAGCCTTGGGAAAACTTAAAGACTTACCCTACGAAGATTTAGGATATGCAAATGTGGATCATCATAGAGAACTAAGAACTGGTTATCCAGAGGTTATATACTGTGAAGGTAAAAGTGATTCACAAATTCTAGGTATAGTAGATAAAATGACTATAAAAAATAGCAACATATTAGGAACTAGATGTAGAAAAGAAACTTACGAAAAAATAAAAGAAGTTTATCCAAATGCTGAGTATGAAGAAATATCTAAAATATTAAAAATACAAAATCATCCTATTGAGAACAAAGGAAAAGGTAAAATTGTCGTTATTACAGGTGGAACATCAGATATACCTGTAGCAGATGAAGCATATCATACAGCTCTTTTTTTAGGAAATACAGTTGAAAAAGTTTATGATGTTGGAGTAGCTGGGATACATAGACTGCTTGGCAAAAAACATATAATTGATAGCGCTCGAGTAATAATAGCTGTAGCTGGAATGGAAGGTGCTCTTCCTAGTGTAGTAGGGGGATTGGTAGATGTACCTATAATAGCAGTTCCAACATCTGTAGGATATGGCGCGAATTTTGGTGGTGTATCAGCACTCTTAACTATGTTAAATAGTTGTGCATCTGGTATATCAGTAGTAAATATAGATAATGGATTTGGAGCAGGATACTTAGCTTCAATGATTAATAAATTAACATAAAAGCTGAGGAGAGAAAATATGGAGCAAAGAATTCTTTATTTTGATATTATAAATGGAATATCTGGAGATATGACTTTAGCAACCTTATTAAATTTAGGTGTACCAAAAGAAATATTTTTAGAAGAATTAAGTAAATTGAACTTAGATGATGAATTTGAGGTAAAAATAAGTTCTAAAATCGAAAGCGGAATAAAAGGTACACATGTAAATATATTAATAAAAGAGCAAAATGCACATAGACATTTAGTTGATATATTTAATATTATTGATGAAAGTGATTTAAATAATAATGTTAAAACTATGGCTAAAAAAGTATTTATGGTTATTGGTGAAGCAGAAGCAAAAGTTCATGGAACTACAATAGATAAAATACACTTTCATGAAGTTGGAGCAATAGATTCTATTGTAGATATAGTTGGTTCTTGCATACTTATAGATTTACTTTGTGTAGATAAAATTTGTGCGACTAAAGTTCCAGTAGGGTCTGGATTTGTAAAGTGTGATCATGGAATTATGCCAGTGCCAGCTCCTGCAACACTAGAAATATTAAAAAATGTACCTATAAAAATGAATTCTGTTAAAGGAGAGTGTACAACTCCTACGGGGGCTGCAATAATAAAATCATTATGTGAAGAATTTGTAGACACTCTTGAATTTGAGCCAAAACAAATAGGATATGGTATAGGACATAAGTCTTTTGAAATACCTAATATGTTAAGAAGTGTTTTAGGTGTAAAAAAAAACAAAAGTCAATTATAGAGATAACTTGTAATATAGATGACATGTCTTCAGAGATTTTTTCGTATTTATATGAAAAGACTTTAGAAGAAGGTGCACTAGATATATATACTGAAAGTATTTATATGAAAAAGAATAGACCTGCAACTAAGGTATGTATCTTATGTAAAGAAGAGGATTTAGATAAGTTCATAGAAATTTTGCTTACAGAAACGAGTACTTTTGGAGTTAGATATATTAAGTATAAAAGAGAAGAACTTAGTAGAAAGTTTGAAAAAATACATACTAAATATGGTGACGTTAAGGTGAAAATGGGATATTTTAAAGGTAAGTTAATAAAAGTAACTCCAGAGTATGAAGAATGTAGAATTATAGCTCAAAAGTATGGTATTACTTTAAATGAGGTGTTTTTTGAAATAAACTGTATAATAAAGGAGAAAATTAGCTTTAAATTATTGACATAATTAATAAATTTTGATAAATTTATATACACCTAAAGAAATAACAATTGAAATTAACGTCACTCGTATATACCCAAAAATAAGGTTTGGGAGTTTCTACCGAGATACCGTAAATATCTTGACTATGAGTGGAATTATTATTAGCAAAACATCAAATTAAGTGAACTTACAGGCTGATAAGTAAATCCCTGGAGGTTAGCTATAAGCAGATGTTTTGAAGACCTGTATAGTAATTTCACTTCTTAAAAATACTGAAGTTACTATACAGGTTTTTTATTTAACCATTTTAAATACGAACAAAATGAAAAAATGATAATAGAAAATTCGATAGGTAAATAATGAAAGGAGAAACACTATGGCAACTATAATAAAAGAAGGTTTAACGTTTGATGATGTTTTATTAGTTCCACAAAAATCAGAAGTATTACCTCAAAATGTTAGGACTGAAACATATCTAACTAATAAGATAAAACTTAATATACCTTTAATGAGTGCAGGAATGGATACTGTTACTGAATCTAAGATGGCTATATCAATGGCTAGACAAGGTGGTATAGGAATAATCCATAAGAATATGACTATAGAAGAGCAAGCTCTAGAGGTTGATAAAGTCAAAAGAAGTGAAAGTGGTGTTATAGTAGATCCTTTCTATTTATCCAAAAATCATACGATAAAAGATGCAGATGATATAATGGGTAGATACAAAATTTCTGGAGTACCAATAGTAGATGAAGATAATAAGCTAATTGGGATAATAACTAACAGAGATATAAAATTCGAAGATGATATGACTAAAAGTATCGAAGATGCAATGACTAAAGAAAATTTAGTTACTGCAAGAGAAGGAATTGATTTAGTAGAAGCTCAAGCAATATTAAAGAAACATAAAATTGAAAAATTACCTATAGTAGATGATGAAGGTCATTTAAAAGGTTTAATAACTATAAAGGATATAGAAAAGAAAATACAATATCCAAATTCAGCAAAAGATGCACATGGTAGACTTTTATGTGGAGCAGCAGTAGGTATAGGATCAGACCTTATAGAAAGAGTTACTGCTTTAGTTAAAGCTAATGTAGATGTTGTTGTTTTAGATAGTGCACATGGTCATTCTAAAGGAGTTATGAATGCTGTTACAAGAATAAAAGAAGTATATCCAGAACTTCAAGTTATAGCAGGAAATGTTGCTACTGCTGAGGCTACAGAAGATTTAATAAAGGCTGGAGCAGATTGTGTTAAAGTAGGGATAGGTCCAGGATCTATATGTACAACTAGAGTTGTTGCAGGTATTGGAGTTCCTCAATTAACTGCAGTTATGGATTGTGCTGAAGTTGCATCAAAATATAATATACCGATAATAGCAGATGGTGGAATAAAATATTCAGGTGATATAGTAAAAGCATTAGCTGGTGGAGCATCAGTTTGTATGATGGGATCAATGTTTGCTGGAACTGAAGAAAGTCCAGGAGAAACTGTACTTTACCAAGGAAGATCTTATAAGACATATAGAGGTATGGGATCTATAGCAGCTATGGAAAAAGGATCGAAAGATAGATATTTCCAAAGTGATGCTAAGAAATTAGTTCCTGAGGGAGTTGAAGGCATGGTTCCATATAAAGGTAAGGTAGAAGATATAATATTCCAAATGATCGGTGGAATAAGATCAGGTCTTGGATATTGTGGATCTGCTACAATAGTAGATTTACAAGAAAAAGCTCAATTTGTAAAAATAACAGCGGCATCTTTAAAAGAAAGTCATCCACATGACATAACAATAAGCAAAGAAGCACCAAATTATAGTTCACAAGGAGGTATGTAATCAAATGAAAAAGCATGAATTAGTACTTGTAGTTGATTTTGGGGGACAATATAACCAATTAATAGCAAGAAGAGTAAGAGAAAATAATGTATATTGTGAAATAATACCATACAATACAGATATAGAAATAATAAAAGCGAAAAATCCAAAAGGAATAATATTTACAGGAGGGCCTAATAGTGCATATTTAGAAAACTCTCCTACAATATCAAAAGAGATATTCGAAATAGGTGTGCCAATACTAGGTATATGCTACGGAGTACAAATAATGGCACATGTATTAGGCGGAAATGTAAGAAAAGGTAATGCTAGTGAAAAAGAGTATGGAAGAACTGAAATAAAGTATGAAGAATCAGCTATATTTGAAGGAATGTCTACAAATATAGTATGGATGAGCCATACAGATTTAATAGATAAAGCTCCAGAAGGATTTAAAATAGTAGCTCATACTAAAGATTGTCCAGTTGCAGCTATGGAAAATACAGAAAAGAAATTATATGGAGTACAATTCCATCCAGAAGTTGAACATTGTCTAGAAGGAGATAAAGTTCTTAAAAACTTCTTATATAATGTTTGTGGTGTGAGCGGAGATTGGACTACAGATACATTTATAGAAGACAAAGTAAAAGAAATAAAAGAAATAATCGGAGATAAGAAAGTATTATGTGCTTTAAGTGGTGGAGTAGATTCATCAGTTGCAGCAGTACTTGTGCATAAAGCAATAGGGGATAACTTAACTTGTGTATTCGTTGATCATGGTCTACTTAGAAAAAATGAAGGTGATGATGTAGAAAGAATATTCAGAGATAAGTTTGATATGAATTTAATAAGAGTCAATTGTGAAGATAGATTCTTAGGTAAATTAAAGGGAGTAACTGAACCTGAAGCTAAGAGAAAAATAATAGGTGAAGAATTTATAAGAGTATTTGAAGAGGAATCAGCTAAATTAGGTAAAATGGATTTCTTAGTTCAAGGAACTATATATCCAGATGTAGTAGAAAGTGGACATGGTGAAGCTGCTACTATAAAATCTCATCACAATGTTGGTGGAATACCTGAAGATATAGAATTTAAGATAGTTGAGCCGTTAAGAGAATTATTTAAAGATGAAGTTAGAAAAATAGGTTTAGAATTAGGAATAGAAGAAGGATTAATATTTAGACATCCATTCCCAGGACCAGGATTAGGTATCAGGGTTATAGGCGAAGTTACAAAGGAAAGATGCGATATCTTAAGAGAAGCTGATGCTATATATATGGAAGAACTTAAAAAAGCTGGTTTATATAAAGAAATATGGCAAGCATTTGCTACACTACCAGATGTAAAAACTGTTGGAGTTATGGGAGACGAAAGAACTTATGCTTACTTAGTAGGATTAAGAGCTGTTACATCTTCTGACGGAATGACTTCTGACTGGTATAAGATGCCATATGATGTATTAGAAAAAATATCTAATAGAATAGTAAATGAAGTTGATGGGGCTAATAGAGTAGTTTATGATATAACATCTAAACCACCAGGAACAATAGAATGGGAATAATATAAATTAAGGGGAATTTATTAAAATAATTTATTTTTATAAATTCCCTATTTTTATCCATAAAAATATTAATTCATGTTAATTATTAAAATAATTAAATATAAACATAATATAAACAACAGAGGAAAGACATTTAGGAGGAACAAAATGAAATTTAAAAAAATATTTGCATTAGGTACAGCGGTAATATTATCTGCATCTATGTTAGTTGGGTGTGGAAATAAGTCTTCAGATGGTGCAACTAATGATGTTATAAAAGTAGGTATGGTAGCAGATACAGGTGGTATAAATGATGAATCTTTTAATCAAAGTGCATGGGAAGGTCTTCAACAAGCAAAAGAAGATTTTAATATTGAAATAAAGGTAATAGAATCTAAGCAAGCATCAGAATATATATCAAATATAGAAAGTCTTGTAGATGAAGGTATGGATTTAGTAATAGGTGTAGGAAATACTATGAAAGAGGATATAGAGACTGAGGCTAAGAACTATCCAGATCAGAAATTTGCAATAATAGATGAAACTTATGATACAATACCTGAAAATGTAACACCTATATTATTTAAAGAAAATGAAGCAACATTTTTAACAGGTCTTATAGCAGGTAAAATGACTAAAACAAATCAAGTTGGATTTATAGGCGGTATGGAAAATAGTGTTATATCTAGATTTGAATATGGGTTTAGATATGGAGTAAAAGAAGCTAATAAAGATGCTAAGGTTAATGTACAATATGCAGGAACATTTTCAGATGCAGCTAAAGGTAAGTCTATAGCAAATCAAATGTATGGAAATGGAAATGATATAATTTTATCAGCAGCAGGTGGTACAGGAATGGGTGCCATAGAGTCTGCAAAAGAAAATAACAAATATGCAATAGGAGTAGATAAGGATCAGAGTAATTTAGCTCCAGATAATGTACTTACATCTGCATTGAAAAAAGTTAATGTAGGAGTATATGATACAGTTAAAGATTTAGTTAATGGAAGCTTAAAAGGTGGAGAGGCAAAAGTATATGGACTTAAAGAAGATGGTGTTGGTATACCTGATTCAACTAAAAAGCTAGTACCACAAGAAGTGCTAGATTATGTAGATACAATGAAAGATAAAGTTGTAAATGGAGAAATAAAAGTTCCTGCAACTAAAGATGAATTTAATAAATAAATATATATAGACTATGACCAGGTTGAAATAAATTTATGAATTTAACCTAGTTTTATTTTGTTTATACCAAAAACACGAACTTTACTATTTAAAAATAAAAAAATATATAAAAAACATTGCGAAAAAGTGTACTATATTATATAATTACTAATGTAACGTTAGGAAATATTCGAATTATAACACATAAAATAATAAAAAAAGGTGGAGGATGAATATGCAAGCTACTCAATCTAGTAACAAAGGTTTATTAGAAAGACTGTTTAAACTTTCAGAACATAACACAAATGTTAAAACAGAAATTATAGCAGGTATAACAACATTTATGACTATGGCATATATACTTGTTGTTAATGTTAATATTCTTGGAGAAACAGGTATGGATAAAAATGCTGTTTTTGCTGCAACTGCAATATCAGCTTTTATAGGATGTTTAGCTATGGGGCTTTTAGCAAACTACCCAATTGCTCTAGCACCAGGTATGGGACTTAATGCATTTTTTGCATATACAGTAGTATTAGGAATGGGTCATACATGGCAATTTGCATTATGTGCTGTTTTAATAGAGGGAATTATATTTATAATACTTACAGCAACGAATGTTAGAGAAAAAATTATAGATTGTATACCACCAGTTTTAAAACATGCAGTTACAGCTGGTATAGGTCTTTTCATAGCATTTATAGGATTAGCAAATGCAGGATTAGTAGTAAATGGATCAACAATATTAGCATTAGGTAACATGAGAGATCCACTTATTATATTAACAATAGTAGGTATAATAATATCAAGTATATTAATTGCTAAAAATATAAAAGGTGCATTTCTTATAGCGATGTTAATAATATCAGCTATAGGAATGATTTTAGGATTAGTGCCATTACCAGAAGGGATAATAGCATCAAGTGTACCATCAGTTAAGCCTTTATTTTTACAAGCTTTAACGGTACCAACTAATGAGATATTCAGTTTACAAATGTTAGTAATAGTAATAACATTCTTATTTGTAGACTTATTTGATACAGTAGGATGTTTAGTAGGTGTTGCATCAAAAGGAAATTTATTAGATGAAAATGGAAAACTTCCAAGAGCTAAACAAGCATTATTTGCAGATGCAATAGCAACAACAGCCGGAGCGGCATTAGGTACATCAACAGTAACATCATATGTTGAAAGTGCAGCTGGAATAGGAGAAGGTGGCAGAACTGGATTAACAGCAGTTACAACAGGTGTATTATTCATATTATCTTTATTCTTTGCACCACTATTTATAGCAGTACCAACACAAGCTACATCACCAGTACTTATAATAGTTGGTGTTATGATGGCAAGTTCATTAAAAGAAATAGACTTTAATGATTTTACGAATGCAATACCAGCATTTTTAACATTAGCTATGATGCCATTTGCATATAGTATAGCAGATGGAATAATATTCGGAATAATATCATATACAATATTAAAATTAGCTACAGGAAAATCAAAAGAAATAAATATATACTTAGTTATATTATCTATATTATTTGTCCTTAAATTTGTATTTATTACTCACTAATTAAATATGATTATCAAATTAAATTTTAAGAATATAATAAAAATAAAAACTCCAATCTAGATATTCTAGATTGGAGTTTTTTAATATATTTATTTAAAGAGTAGTATTTGAAATTTTATATAACATATGAAGTTTGATTAAAACTAAAATAATCCTGAAATTACTCCGTTTTCATCTATATCTATTCTCTCAGCGGCAGGAACTTTTGGAAGTCCAGGCATTTTCATAATGTTACCAGTAAGAGCAACAATAAATCCTGCACCAGCTGAAACATTTAATTGTCTAACAGTAATTCTAAATCCAGTAGGTCTTCCTAGTTTAGAGGCATCATCAGTTAAAGAGTACTGTGTTTTAGCCATACATATAGGTAGGTTTCCGAAGCCTAAGGATTCTAATTTATCTAATTCTTTTCTTGCTTGAGGAGTGAAATCGACTCCTTCTGCACCATATATTTTAGTAGCTATAGAATTTATTTTTTCTTCTATACTTAATTCGTTTTCATAACAGAATTGGAAGTTATTTTCTTCCTCATCTATAAGTCTTAATACTTCATTAGCTAATTCTATACCACCTTCTCCGCCTTTAGACCAAACTTGAGATACAGCAACATTTACTCCTAATTCTTTACATTTTTCTTTTATTAGATTAATTTCAGCTTTTGTATCAGTTGGGAATTCATTTATTGCAACAACAGCAGGTAGTTTAAATACTTTACTTATATTTTCAACATGCTTTAATAAGTTTGGAAGTCCAGCTTCTAATGCAGCTAAATTTTCATTATTTAAATCATTTTTAGAAACACCACCATTGTATTTTAAAGCTCTTACAGTAGCAACAATTATAACTGCAGAAGGCTCTATACCTGCCATTCTACATTTTATATCTAAGAATTTTTCAGCTCCAAGGTCTGCACCAAAACCACCTTCAGTAACTACATAATCAGCAAATTGCATAGCAATTTTAGTGGCTATAACAGAGTTACAACCATGTGCTATATTCGCAAATGGTCCACCATGTATAAATGCAGGAGTACCCTCTAATGTTTGAACTAGGTTAGGCTTTAAAGCATCCTTTAGTAAAGCGGCCATAGCTCCGTTAGCTTTTAAATCAGATGCTGTTACAGGATGTCCTTCGTAGTTGTATCCAACTATTATTTTACCTAATTTTTCTTTTAAGTCAGAAATATCATTTGCAAGACAGAATATAGCCATCACTTCAGATGCAACTGTTATATCAAAGCCATCTTGTCTAGTAACTCCATCAACTCTTGATCCTATTCCATCTATTATATTTCTTAATTGTCTATCATTCATATCAACGCATCTTCTCCAAGTTATGCTTCTGATATCTATATTTAATTCATTTCCTTGGTGTATATGATTATCTAGCATAGCAGCTAATAAATTGTTTGCTGCTCCAATAGCATGTAAGTCACCTGTAAAATGAAGGTTTATATCTTCCATAGGTATAACTTGGGCATACCCCCCTCCAGCAGCACCACCTTTTATACCGAATACAGGTCCTAAAGAAGGTTCTCTCAATGCAACTAATGCATTTTTACCTAATTTAGAAAGAGCATCAGCAACACCGATTGTTGTAGTTGTTTTTCCTTCACCAGCTGGTGTTGGGTTTATTGCAGTTGTTAATATAACCTTTGCTTTTTTATTTGTATTATTATTTTTTAATAAATTATAATCAACTTTAGCTTTATATTTTCCATACATGTCTATATCGTCTTCGTGTATATTTAATTTTTTTGCGATTTCTTTTATGTGTTTAGGATTAGCTTCTTGAGCAATTTCTATATCTGATTTTAATGTCATAAAATAAATTCCTCCATTATGTATTTATTAGATTTAATATTGATAATTATACCATTTATTTTAAATACCAAACTATTTAAATGAATTATAACATAAAATTCGTATTTTTTTATACATTTAAAAAAGAATGTAAAAAAAATAATAATATCTAAAAGCTATAATGTTGGAAAATACAGATTTATATGTTGTTTATTATTTTGAAACTATATTGGCAAATAAAAAATTTATTGCAAAAACATGTACATTATAATAAAATCTAATTATAAAGTTCGTAAAATTCACAAATGGTATGTAGTTAATAATTTAAATATATATGAAAAGAGGTAAATTGATGAAAGTAGCAGTAGTTATGGGGTCAAAATCAGATTATCCTAAAGTTCAAGAAGGTATAGAGTTATTAGAAAAATTTGGTGTATATGTGAAAGTTAGAGCATTATCAGCACATAGAACTCCTAATCAATTAATAGAGTTCTTAAATGAAATAGATGATGAAGTAGATGTAATAATAGGGGCTGCAGGAAAAGCTGCACATCTACCTGGAGTAATAGCTTCACATACATTAATTCCTGTTATAGGATTACCAGTTAAGTCATCTACAATGGATGGATTAGATTCACTTTTATCAATAGTACAGATGCCTAAAGGTATTCCTGTGGCGACAGTTGCTATAGATGGGGGATTAAACGCTGCTCTATTAGCACTTCAAATAATTAGTTTGAAATATCCAAAAATCAAAGAAGATTTAGTTTTATATAGAGAAGAAATGGCAAACAAAGTATTAGAAGATGACAAAAATTTAAGGGGGTAATAAAGATGTTATTATATGAAGGTAAAGCAAAACAAGTTTATTCAACAGAAAATGAAAATGAATTTATAGTTTATTTTAAAGATGATGCAACGGCATTTAATGGAGAAAAGAAAGCTACAATATCTTTGAAAGGAATCTTAAATAATAAAATTTCAAGTATAATGTTTGAAATGTTACACGATAATCAAATCAATACACACTTCATAAAAAAAATATCAGATAGAGAAATGTTAGTAAAGAAAGTTGAAATATTACCATTAGAAGTAATAGTAAGAAATATAACAGCGGGTTCATTCTGTAAGAAATATGGAATAGAAGAAGGTTTAGTTTTAGATGAGCCTATATTTGAACTTTGCTACAAAAATGATGAATACGGAGATCCTATGTTAAATGAGGATCATGCTGTAGCAATGAAATTAGCAAGTAGAGAAGAAATAGCATTCTTAAAAGAACAAACTTTAAAAATAAATGAATTAATGAAAGAATTCTTCTTAAAAACGAACTTAAAGTTAGTAGATTTTAAATTAGAATTTGGTAAAGATTCTCAAGGAAATATAATACTAGCAGATGAAATATCTCCTGATACTTGCAGACTTTGGGATGTAAATACAAATGAAAAATTAGATAAAGATAGATTTAGAAGAGATTTAGGTGACCTTGTTCAAGGTTATGAAGAAGTTCTTTCGAGAATGAACTGTAAATAGGGGGCATTTCTTATGTGTGGTGTTGTAGGTATTTATTCGAAAAATAAAGATATAGCTAAAGAATTATACTATTCTTTATATTCTATACAACATAGAGGTCAAGAAAGCTGTGGAATGGCTGTATTTGATGGAAAAGATATAAAGTATAAAAAAGACATGGGATTAGTTGGAGATGTATTTAAAGAAGCAGAATTATCTCAATTAGGTGGAAATATGGGGATAGGTCATGTTAGATACTCTACAGCTGGTGGAAGTACATTGGCAAATTGTCAGCCGCTAGTTGGTAGTTGTAGAAAAAGAACATTAGCATTAGCTCATAACGGAAACTTAGTAAATGCAAATTACTTAAGAGATATGTTAGAAGAAGATGGGTATATGTTTCAAGCGAACTCAGACACAGAAGTAATACTTTATATACTTGCTAGATACTATAAGGGAGATATAGTAGAAAGTTTAAAACTAACTATGGATTATATCAAAGGGGCATATTCTCTTGTGATAATGGGAGAAGATTCATTAGTAGGTGTAAGAGACCCTCATGGATTTAGACCTCTTATATTAGGTAAAAAAGGTGATGAATATATATTTGCATCAGAAAGCTGTGCTATAGATATACTTGGTGGAGAAGTTATAAGAGATGTAGAGCCAGGCGAAATAGTAGTAGTTAAAGATGGTGAACTTAAGACATATTATTATTCAGAAAATTATAAGTGTGTAAAAAGAAGCTGTATATTTGAACATATCTACTTTGCAAGAAATGATGCAACAATAGACAATGTGAATGTATATGAGTTTAGAGTTAAATGTGGGGAATTATTAGCTAAAGATGAAATAATAAATGCTGATATAGTAGTTCCAGTACCAGATTCAGGATGGGCAGGAGCTATAGGATATTCTAATGCAAGTGGGCTTAAGGCAAGTGAAGGACTTGTAAAAAATAGATATGTAGGAAGAACATTTATAAAACCAACACAAGAAGAAAGAGA
Organism: Romboutsia sp. CE17; assembly: GCF_012317385.1. Classification (GTDB taxonomy): domain Bacteria; phylum Bacillota; class Clostridia; order Peptostreptococcales; family Peptostreptococcaceae; genus Romboutsia_E. The sequence continues at coordinate 2,563,876 of NZ_CP051144.1, read as the reverse complement.
AATAGCAGTAAAAATAAAACTAAATCCTTTATCAAGTGTTGTAAAAGGAAAGTCAGTTGTACTAGTGGATGATTCCGTAGTTAGAGGAACAACTTCTAAGCAAATAGTAAAGTCTCTTAGAGATGCAGGAGCAAGAGAAATTCACCTTAGAATAACATCTCCTCCAGTATCTTACTCTTGTTACTATGGAATTGATACACCAAATAGATCAAACTTAATAGCGTCTAGTCATAGTACAGAAGAAATGAGAGAGTACATAGGATGTGACTCATTAAAGTTTTTAAGTATAGATGCGATGATAGAAGCTACAGATAGTAAGTCTACTTTCTGTAAAGCATGTTTTGATGGAGACTACCCAGTTAAGAAAATCGATAAGGAGGAACTTTTATCATGTTAACTTACAAGCAATCAGGCGTTGATATAGATGAAGGAAATAGAGCAGTAGATCTTATTAAAGGTAAAATAAAAACAACTTATGACAACAATGTAATAGGTGACTTAGGAAATTTCAGTGGATTATATAGCTTAAAAGATTTTACTAATATGACTGAACCAGTGTTACTTTCGTCAACAGATGGAGTTGGGACGAAATTAAAGCTAGCTCAAATGATGGATAAACATGACACTGTAGGTATAGATTTAGTTGCGATGTGTGTAAATGATTTAATATGCCAAGGTGCAAGACCTTTATTCTTTTTAGACTATATAGCGACTGGAAAGTTAGTACCGGAACAAGTGGAACAAATAGTTAGTGGTATAGTAGACGGATGTAAAATGGCAGGTTGTGCACTTGTTGGTGGAGAAACTGCTGAAATGCCTGGTATGTATAGTGAAGATGAATATGATTTAGCAGGATTTTCTGTTGGCATAGCTGATAGAGAGAAGATAGTGTCTGGTAAAGATGTAAAGTCTGGTGATACATTAATAGGTATATCATCAAGTGGAATACATAGTAATGGATTTTCATTTATAAGAAAAATATTTTTAGAAACTTATGGATATAAGTTGGATCAATATATAGAAGAATTAGGGATGACTTTAGGAGAAGCATTATTAACACCTACTAAAATATATGTAAAACTAGTTCTAGATTTATTAAGTAAATACGATATAAAAGCAATAGCGCATATAACTGGCGGTGGAGTTATAGAAAATATAACTAGAGTTATACCAAAAGGATTAGGTATAGATATAGAAAAGAATTCTTGGGAAAAGCCAGCTATATTTAAAATGATAGAAAACTTTAATTCTATAGATGAAAGAGAATTACATAAGAGTTTTAACATGGGTGTAGGACTGGTATTAATAGTTGATAATGAAAAAGCAAAAGAAATAACTAAATACATAAATTCTACTGAAGAAAATGCCTACATTATAGGTAAAGTGGTAGATACTCATGAAGGAGTCACATTATGCTAAATATAGGTGTTTTAGTTTCGGGCGGAGGAACTAATTTACAAGCTATAATAGATGAAACTTTAGCTGGAAATATAAATGGAAAAGTTAAAGTAGTTATATCAAATAAAGAGAATGCCTATGGCTTAGAAAGAGCAAGACAAAATAATATAGACGCGATTTTTGAAACGGATGAAGATAAAATAATTGAAACTTTAAAAGATCGCAATATAGACTTAGTAGTTTTAGCTGGATATTTAAAGATAATAAGTCCTAAATTTGTAAATGAATTTAGAAATAAAATGATAAATATACATCCATCATTAATACCTTCATTTTGTGGTAAAGGATACTATGGACAAAAAGTTCACCAAGGTGTACTTGATTATGGAGTTAAAGTAACTGGAGCAACAGTACATTTTGTTGATGAAGGAGCAGATACAGGTCCAATAATTATGCAAGAAACTGTAGATGTAAGAGATGATGATGATGTAAGCTCTTTAGCTAAAAGAGTGCTACACGTAGAACATAAGATATTAAAGAAGAGTATTAGTCTTTTCTGTGAAAATAAATTAAGTATTCATGGTAGGAGAGTGTTTATAAATGAGTAAAAGAGCATTGATAAGTGTAACAGACAAAACTAGAGTAGTTGAATTTGCAAAGGAACTAAACAATCTTGGATATGAAGTTATATCTACAGGAAATACATTTAAAATGTTAGAAGAAAACGGAGTTAAAGCTATTCAAATAGATGAAGTTACTAAATTCCCAGAAATGTTAGATGGAAGAGTTAAGACTTTAAATCCATATATACATGGTGGAATACTTTATAAAAGAGACGATGAAAATCATATAGAAACTGTAAAAGAATATAAAATAGGGTCTATAGATTTAGTAGTAGTAAATTTATATGATTTTGAAGGTACTTTAAAGGCAGGAAAATCTCATGAAGAAATGATAGAAAATATAGATATCGGTGGACCATCTATGATACGTTCTGCTGCTAAAAATTATAAAGATGTAACGGTTATAGTAGATATAAATGATTATGATATGGTGATTGAAAAGTTAAAAAATGATAATTTAACTTTAGAAGATAGAAAAAGACTATCGTATAAAGCATTCTCAACTACAGCTAGATACGATGCACTTATATCAAGCTATTTTGCAGGAGAAGTTGGAGATACTTATCCTGAAATATTAAATTTAACATTCCAAAAAGAACAAACATTAAGATATGGAGAAAATCCACATCAAAATGGAGTGCTATACTCTCAGCCAAACGCTAAAAATCCAATATTAAACTATGAACAATTAAATGGTAAAGAACTTTCTTTCAATAATATAAATGACTTACATGGTTGTTTAGAAGTAATGAGAGAATTTAAAGATAATGATAAAGTAGTTTCAGTAGCTATAAAACATACTAATCCATGTGGAGTTGGTTTAGGAAGGAATTCTTTAGAAGCATATACAAAGTGCTATGAAGCTGATACAGTTTCAATATTTGGTGGAATAGTTGGAATAACTTCTACAGTAGATGAAGCTACAGCTCAAAAATTAAGTGAAATATTCTTAGAAATAGTAGCAGCTTATGATTTTACACCAGAAGCTTTAGAAATACTTAAGAAAAAGAAAAACTTAAGAGTTTTAAAATTATCTAAGATAGAAACTAGTTTACAGCCATATGAAATGAAATACTTAGATGGAAAATTATTAATACAAGATAAAAATAATTCCTTAGTCGATAAATATGAAACTGTAACAGTAGTTGAACCAACTGAAGAACAGTTAGAAGATATGGAATTTGGTATGAAGGTTGTTAAAAATATGAAATCAAATGCTATAGCTATAGTTAAATGTGGTCAAACATTAGCTTTAGGATGTGGTCAAACTTCAAGAATATGGGCTTTAAAAAATGCTTTAGAAAACAACAGTGATAAAGACTTTAATGGAGCTGTACTTGCTTCAGATGCATTCTTCCCATTTGATGATTGTGTAACACTAGCAAATGAATATGGAATAAAAGCAGTTGTTCAACCAGGTGGCTCAATGAGAGACCAAGATTCTATAGATGCTTGTAATAAATATGAAATGACAATGGTGTTTACAGGAGTAAGACACTTCAAACACTAGGGGGTAAATTTTATGAAGGTATTAGTTATTGGTGGCGGCGGTAGAGAACATGCCATATGCTGGAAATTAAGTAAAGAAGAAAATATAGAAGCGATATTTTGTTCACCAGGAAACGCTGGAATTGAAAGTGTAGCAAAATGTATAAATATTGATGATAGTCATATAGATGAACTTGTAAGTTTTGCAAAAGAAAATAAAATAGACTTAACAATAGTGGGACCTGAGGTTCCACTTGTTAAGGGAATAGTTGATGAATTTGAGAAAGAAAATTTAAGAATTTTTGGACCAAATAAAAGATGTGCTAGATTAGAAGGTAGTAAGGCTTTCTCTAAAGATTTTATGATGAGACATAATATACCTACTGCAAAGTATAAAGAATATACAAATTTAGATGAAGCTATTAGTGAAGTAGACAATTTTGGATATCCAGTAGTAATAAAGGCTGATGGTTTAGCTGCAGGAAAAGGTGTGGTAATACCAACAAATAGAGAAGATGCAATATCTACATTAAAAGATATGATGGAAGATAAGAAGTTTGGAGATGCTGGAAGTAAAATAGTTATAGAAGAGTTTCTAAGTGGAATTGAAACATCTATATTAGCGTTCGTTGATAATAATACTATAGTTCCTATGGTAAGTGCGAAAGACCATAAGAAAGTATATAACAATGAAGAAGGACCTAATACAGGAGGTATGGGAACTTTTTCTCCTAGTGAAGTGTATACAGATGAATTAGCCCAAAGCATAAAAATAAATGTATTAGATGCTACATTAGAAGGATTTAAAAAAGATAATTTAAATTACAAAGGAATATTATTTGTAGGATTGATGATTACAGAAGATGGACCGAAAGTATTAGAATATAATACGAGATTTGGGGATCCAGAAACTCAATCAGTTTTATTTAGATTAGATACAGATTTAAATAAAATAATGAATGCAATAATAGACAACAAGCTAAGTGATATAGAAATAAATTATAAAGATGAAGAATCCGTTTGTGTAATGCTTACATCTGGAGGATATCCTGATTCTTATGAAAAAGGAAAGATAATAACTGGACTTGAAAATCTAGATAAAGATATAGTAGTTTTTCATAGTGGAACTAAGATGATAGGTGGAAACTTAGTTACTAATGGAGGAAGAGTAATAGGAATAACAGCAAAAGCAGCTTCAGTAAAGGATGCAGCAGCAAAGGTATATGAGAATATTAAGAAAATAAGCTTTGAAGGTATGCATTATAGAACTGATATAGGAGTTTAAATTTTTCTAAAATTATGGGGGAAAAGGCATGTTAAATACTGAAAATGTCAAAAGAATATTAGTCGAAAAAAGACAAGGCTTTGACCTTGAAGCTAAAGCTTTAAAGAAAGATTTAGTAGAAAATTTACATATAAATACTATAGAAGATATAAGAGTATTAAATAGATACGATATAGAAGGTATATCTAATGAAGCTTATAATAATGCAGCGGAAAGTATATTTTCTGAACCAAATTTAGATTTAATTTATCATGAAGAGATATGTAACTTAGATAAAGAGAATAAGAGAATATTTGCAATAGAATATTTACCAGGACAGTATGATCAAAGAGGTGACTGGGCATCTCAATGTATACAAATAGTTAATAATGGAGTTAGACCTATTATAAATACAGCTAAGGTATACATACTAAGTGGTAATATAACAGATGAACAATTTGATAAAATAAAAAGATATTGTATAAATCCTGTAGATAGTAGAGAAGCAAGTTTAAATAAACCAGAAACATTAAAAATGGAAGCTGAAATACCTACTTCAGTAGAAATATTAGAAGGATTTATAAATTTAAGTCATGAAGGATTACAAGATTTCTTAAAAGAAAGAGGTCTTGCAATGACAATACTTGATTTAGAGCATATCCAAAAGTATTTTAAAGATACGGAAAAAAGAAATCCTACTATAACTGAAATAAAAGTATTAGATACTTATTGGTCGGATCACTGTAGACACACTACTTTTATGACAGAAATAGAAGATGTTCAAATAGAAGAAGGTAAATATACAGATATAGTTAAGGAAGCTTATGAAATGTATCTTGATTCAAGAAAAAAAGTATATGTAGATAGAAAAAAAGACATATGCCTAATGGATATAGCAACAATAGCTATGAAAGAGTTAAGAAAAGATGGAAAACTAGAAGATTTAGATGTAAGTGAAGAGATAAATGCATGTAGTATAAATGTTGATGTTGAAGTAGATGGTGAGATTGAAAAGTATTTAGTAATGTTTAAGAATGAAACTCATAACCATCCAACTGAAATAGAACCATTTGGAGGAGCTGCTACTTGTTTAGGTGGAGCTATAAGAGATCCATTATCTGGAAGAAGTTATGTGTATCAAGCTATGCGTGTAACTGGAAGTGCTGATCCAAGAACAACTTTAGAAGATACATTACCAGGTAAGTTAATGCAAAGAAAAATAACAACTGAAGCAGCTCATGGATATAGCTCATATGGTAACCAAATAGGATTAACTACAGGCCAAGTTGTTGAAGTATATGATGAAGATTTCGTAGCTAAGAGAATGGAAATAGGTGCGGTTATAGCAGCAGCACCTAAAGAAAATGTAGTTAGAGAAAGGCCTGTACCAGGAGATGCAATAATACTTATTGGTGGAAAAACAGGAAGAGATGGATGTGGAGGAGCTACAGGTTCATCTAAAGAGCACAGTGAAGAATCAATACTTACTTGTAGTGCTGAAGTTCAAAAAGGTGATGCTCCTAATGAAAGAAAAATACAAAGATTCTTTAGAAATAAAGAAGTTACACAAATGATAAAAAGATGTAATGACTTTGGAGCAGGTGGAGTTTGTGTTGCTATAGGTGAAATAGCAGATAGCTTAGATGTAAACTTAGACTTAGTTCCTAAAAAGTATGATGGACTTGATGGAACTGAGCTCGCAATATCAGAGTCTCAAGAACGTATGGCAGTAGCTATAAATAAAGAAAATAAAGATAAATTTATAGCCTTAGCTAAAGAAGAAAACTTAGAAGCTACTCATGTTGCTACGGTTACAGATTCAGGTTATTTAAGAATGTATTGGAATGGAAATGCTATAGTAGATGTTAAAAGAGAGTTCTTAGATACAAATGGTGTGAAACAAACTACTAAGGTTCATGTTAGTAAAGTGAATGAAGAAAAAACTTTCTTTAACTCAAATATATGTAAAAATAATAATGAATTCTCATCTACTGATGGAGTTTGTATATCATCAGAAGGGTTATCAGATATAGCTTTAGCCAAAGAAGTTTCATTAAAAGATAGATTTATAGAAACATTATCAGATTTAAATGTTTGCTCGCAAAAAGGATTAGTAGAAAAGTTTGATAATACAATAGGAAGTAATACTGTACTTATGCCATTTGGTGGTAAGTACCAAAGAACCACAGCTCAAGGTATGGTTGCAAAGATACCTATACTTAAAGGAGAAACGAATACTTCTACAATAATGACATATGGATATAATCCTAAGATAGGAAAATGGAGTCCATTCCATGGAGCACTATATGCAGTTGTTGAATCTGTGTGTAAAGTTGTTGCTATTGGGGGTAACTATAAGACAACAAGACTTACATTACAAGAGTATTTTGAAAAACTTGGGGATAATCCAACTAAATGGGGTAAACCATTCTCTGCTTTACTTGGTGCATTCTATGCTCAAAATAAACTTGAAATACCTGCAATAGGTGGTAAGGATAGTATGTCTGGAACATTTAAAGATATAGAAGTTCCTCCGACATTAGTTTCTTTTGCTGTAGATACTGTGGATGCAAAAGTAGTAGTATCTCCGGAATTTAAGAAAGTTAACTCAAAAGTTGTAATGTTATGCACAGAAAGATTAGAAAATGATGTTATTAACTTTGATGAACTAAAGAAAAATCTAGATAAATTAAGAGAACTTATATACAAAAGCCAGGTATTATCAACATATGCATTAGGATTTGCAGGTGTAGGTGAAGCTATAAGTAAGATGGCATTTGGTAATAAAATAGGATTTGAATTTAATGAAGAATCTAGTAACTTATATGAAGAAACAGATAAACTATTTGAAGCAAGTTATGGAAATATAGTTATTGAATTAGCTAATAATGATTTAAGTATATTAAATGGGTATAACTATATAGTTTTAGGTAATACAATTGAAAAAGAATGTATAGTTATAGAAGATGAAGAGATATCATTAGATGAACTATATAAAGCATACTGTGATACTTTAGAACCAATATTCCCAACTAAATCTAGAGAAGTCAAAGATAAAATAGAAACTATCAACTTTATATCTAGTAAAGAAGCTAAAAAATCATCTATAAGTATAGCGTCTCCTAAGGTATTTATACCAGTATTTCCTGGTACGAACTGTGAGTATGATTTATCTAGAGCATTTGAAAAAGCAGGAGCTAATGCAAGTATAAAAGTATTTAAGAATTTAACTTACAAAGATATAGAAGATTCTATAGATACAATAGTTAAAGAAATAAAATCTTCACAAATGATTATGCTTCCAGGAGGATTTAGTGCAGGAGATGAGCCTGATGGTTCTGCTAAATTCATAGCTACAGTATTCAGAAATGAAAGGGTAGAAGAAGCTGTAAATGAATTTTTAACTAAGCAAGACGGATTAATGTTAGGTATTTGTAATGGATTTCAAGCTCTTATAAAACTTGGATTAGTTCCATATGGTGAAATAAGAAAGGCAAGTGTGGATGCACCAACGCTTACTTACAATAATATAGGAAGACATCAAGCTAAGATGGTTCAAACTAGAATAGCTTCTAATAAGTCTCCTTGGTTAGCGAATACTTCTGTAGGTGATATACATAGCATAGCTATATCTCATGGAGAAGGTAAATTTGTTGCTAATGAGGAAACCATGAGAACTTTAATAGAAAATGGACAAATAGCTACTCAATATGTAGATTTTAATGGAAATGCAACTTATGATATAGAATTTAATCCAAATGGCTCTTTCTATGGTGTTGAAGGTATAACTAGTATAGATGGAAGAATATTAGGTAAAATGGGGCACTCTGAGAGAATTGGAAATCAAGTGTGTAAGAATATACTAGGTGAAAAAGATCAAATGATATTTGAATCCGGTGTAAAATACTTTAAATAGAAATAAGGGATGTTAGTAGCATCCCTTATTTTGATTTAAAAAAGAATTATATATAAAATAAAAATTTTATACAATTTATTAGCACTCATTAGTTGACACTGCTAACAAAAAGAGTATAATAATAATTGTAAGGAAGGTGATATATATGAAATTAGTACCTAGAAGAAATATAGAAAATTTATTTAATGATAGTTTTTTTGATGAGTTATTTGAAAATGAGTTTTTTAAACCAGTTAATTATCAAAATATGATGAAAACTGATATTCAAGAACAAGGTGATAATTACATTATAGACATGGACTTACCAGGATTTAAAAAAGAAGATATAAAAATATCTTTAGAAAATAGGTATTTAATAGTTAATGCATCTAAGAATGAATCTAATGAGGAAAATAATGCAGAAAAAAACTATATTCATAGAGAAAGATATACAGGACAATGTTCTCGTAGTTTCTATGTTGGGGATACTGTAAAAGAAGAAGATATAAAAGCTGCTTACAATAATGGAATTTTACAACTAATAGTTCCTAAATTAAATATAACACAAAATGAACCTAAAAAATATATATCTATAGATTAATATAATAGATTGTTTTTAAAATTTAAAGTATAGTTAAGAAAATTTATAGGATATCAGAGTTAAAGATAGAATATATAAATTAAGTATAGTTTATATATTTTATCTTTAACTATAGATAGACTATAAATTTTTAATTTTATAAGCTAAATGATATTTTGCAAAAGGAGGAGGTACTAATGTCAGTACAAAAAGGTAATATATCAATACATACCGAGAATATTTTCCCTATAATAAAAAAATGGTTATACTCAGATAAAGATATCTTTATAAGAGAGCTTATAAGCAATGGTTGTGATGCAGTAAGCAAATATAAGAGGTTAGTTTCATTAGGAGAAGCTAAAGATAATGGGGAAAATGAGTATAAGATAATTGTATCAATAAATAAGGAAGAAGGAACTTTATGTTTTACTGATAATGGAATCGGTATGACAGCTGAAGAAATTGAAAAATATATAAATCAAGTTGCTTTTTCTGGAGCAGAAGATTTCTTTAATAAATATAAGGACAAAATGGATGAAGCTAATGACATAATAGGTCATTTTGGATTAGGATTCTATTCTTCATTTATGGTGTCTAAAAAAGTTCAAATAGATACTAAGTCTTTTATAGATGACGCAGAACCTGTTAGATGGGTATCAGAAGATGGACTTGAGTTTGAGATATCTAAATCTGATACAAAAACACAAAGGGGAACAAGTATTACTCTGTATTTAGATGATGACAGCAAAGAATTTTTAAATGAATATGAAGTAAGAAGTATAATAGAAAAATATTGTTCATTCTTGCCAGTAGAAATTTACTTAGAGACTTCTGATAAAAAAGAAGATGATGAGAATGAGGCTAAAATGGAACCTTTAAATGATACTAATCCACTTTGGTTAAAGTCACCTAAGGATTGTACAGATGAAGAGTATAAGGATTTTTATAGAAAAGTGTTCCATTCATTTGATGAACCGTTATTCTGGATTCATTTAAATGTAGACTATCCATTTAATTTAAAAGGAATACTATATTTCCCTAAATTAAACAATGAGTTTGAATTGGTTGAAGGTAAAGTTAAACTTTACAATAATCAAGTATTCGTAGCAGATAACATAAAAGAAGTTATACCAGAATTTTTATTATTACTAAAAGGTGTAATAGATTGTCCAGATTTACCTTTAAATGTTTCAAGAAGTTTCTTACAAAATGATAGAGATGTAAGTAAGATATCTAAACATATAGTTAAAAAAGTTGCTGACAAATTGAAATCTTTATTTAAAAATGAAAGAGAAGAATATAACAAGTTCTGGGATGATATACAGGTATTCATAAAATATGGATGCCTAAAGGATGAAGGTTTCTATGATAAGATAAAAGATTATGTATTATTTAAAGATATACAAGGAAATTATATAACTTTAGATGATTATAAAGAAGTAACAAAAGATAAGCATGAAAATAAGGTATTTTACGTAAGTGATGAAAAACAACAATCTCAATATATAAAATTATTTAAAGAGCGTAATTTAAATGCAGTTGTGTTAGATTCTAACATAGATAATCATTTTATTTCATTTATTGAGTATAAAGAAGCAGGAACTACTTTCAATAGAATAGACTCAGATATATCAGATGTATTAAAGAATAAAGATGAATCAAAACTATCAGATGATGATAAGAATAAGTTAAAGGAATTATTTAAACAAGTATCTGAAGATAAGGTTAATGACTATTCAGTAGAAAGTCTTAAAAATGAAGATGTACCAGCAATAATATTAATATCAGAACATACAAGAAGAATGAAGGAAATGCAATCTAGATTTGCTGGAATGGATTTAGGAATGAATTTTAATGAAGAGAAAAAGCTTGTTATAAATGAGAATAACACTATGATACAAAAATTATTATCATTAAGGGATAGTGAAGATAAAAAGGAAAAAATAGATTTGATATGTAAGCAGATAATAGATTTAGCTTTATTATCAAATAAAGAGTTAGATCCAGAAGAATTAGAAGGATTCATACAAAGAAGTAATAAGCTTATGAGTATGATAATCTCTTTATAAAATTAATATAAAAAAATAGGATCTTTCAGATTTATATAATTTGAAAGATCCTATTTTTTTATTAAGATATTCTTTTTGTTTCAATTACATTGTTCTCTTTATTTATTTTTAATATAGAGGTACAAGCCATTAGTAAACCTCCATAAGCGATTATAGCGTAAACTATAGAAGAAATCCATGCAACATTCCAGCCAAACTTATCTAGTGTTAAACCGAATATTGGAGTACCAATAGCGAATCCTAAAGCAAAGAATAATTGTATTAAACCAAGTATAGCACCATACTCTCTATCGCCGAATAATGAGCTAGTCATATATGATGGTCCCATAACATATGAGAACATTGATACACCAAATAAAAATGTAAATAGGTATCCAAGTGCATTTATTCTTCCTATAAATAGTAAGCATAATCCTGAGATCACAACTAATAAGCCTGAAAGACCAAATGATTTTGATAGTCCTAGTTTATCGAATAATACGCCGCCAAATAAATTCCCAAATATTGAGAAGAAACCGAATAAAGATGCTAATGTAGCTGATGATATCAATAATATTCCTGAAGCTTCTAAAGTTTGGAAATATGCTATAAATTGTAAAGCGAATCCACTAACATAGAACCCTATAAATATAAAAGATACTGATATTAACCAAAATTGAGGCATCTTAGTTACTTCACCGATTTTATATCCCCAACTTACATGATGTGCAACATCTTGTTGACCTTTTAATTTTCTAGGAACGTTAGCTGCTAACTCATCATCTGATTTTGGCATTCTTATAAATAATATTGAAATTAGTAATGATGCAATTAATGCTATCATACCGAATCTTAAATAAGCTCCCTTGTATCCTATATTTGGGTCAGATAGCCATTTACCAGCTAATATTTGAAGGAATATATTTCCTATACCTCCACCAGAGAATGCAATACCTAAAGCGATACCCTTATTAACTTTAAACCAAGCATTTATAAGAGTAGGAACACCTATTGCGGATATGATTGCATTTCCGAGTTGTACTATCGCGGCTATTACATAGTAAGCATATAATTTATTTCCAGCATATGAATATGCCATAAATCCTGCACCAACTAAAATAGAACCTATTATAAATAGTATTTTAGTATTTATTTTAGTAAATAACTTTCCTATAAAAGGAGATGCGATTGCAGATACAAATGTACCTATAGTAAATATTAGTGTAAATGAAGCATAACTAAAACCTTCTGCATTTACAACATAATTTGTAAAAGTAGGTGGTAAATTAGATGCTACCCCAAATGGTATTGCTTGAATAAGTAAACATGCTATAACAATTATCCATCCATAAAAGAATGTATTTTGTTTGTTATTATCAGATGTACTCATAAATTGAATTCCTCCTTAACTTAAAATAATATTAAAAAATAAATAGATTTTTAATATATAAAATAATAAATTATTTCTATAATGATTATGTTTAGCAATAATATAAAAAAAATGCATTTTGAGTTAAAAATATAAAAATATATTTATGAGGAATAATAAAAAATAATTATTGATAGTAGAATAATTCTGAAATTAAGCGATTTAATTAGGGGTAATGTTTAAACAAATAGAGTATTTGTGAATAGCAAAAAGACTATAATTTATATAGTCTCTTAAATAAAAAATAACTTTTAGTTATTATATTAGCAAAGTTTTGCATGATAAATAACCGATTAAATTCGGCATTTTGAGTTTAAAAGTAAATCTAATCTTATGTTATGATTTGCTGGCGAACAATATATAACAATCTAGTTAATTTACTATGAATTTTTACAAGGTCTAATTTTATAAAATACTTTAAAATAGCTAAACCAAAGCTAATAGCTTTATTTTTAAAATACCATAAATGAGATACTCCAACAAATGAAAATAGTTGACAAAGATTGAAATAAAATGAATCAAATTTATCAACAAAATAAAATGATCCACGAAGTGATAAATATTGGTATTTTTTATTTTTTAAAGTGCTTTAAAGCAATGATATAATAAATTTATTTATATAAAAGTGAATGAAAAATAAATGCTTGACAATTTTTAATGGTTGTTGTTAAAATGAAATAAATTGGCGAATGATATATAACAAGATAATAAATTTTTAGTTTTAATTTTAAAAAATAAGAGAAATCTTTTTAGGTTTAATCAAAATATTTTTATGTTTTGAAATACTCTATTTTTTTATTTTTATACTAAGAATTAATATTATCTTGTTTTTTTATTGCTATTTTTATTTCTAGGTTTAAAAAAAATAAAAAAAGAAATTATATTATTAAAAAAGGAGAAAAAGCATGTTACATCAATTAGAAGCAATTATAACAAGTATTTCTGATGCGGTATGGCCAGTATTTTTACCTTTCATGCTTATAGTTGGAGCATTTACATCGATAAGAACTATAGGTATGATACAAAAGAAAACTACTAAGCCAGCTGGATTAAAATTCAAAAACATAATAGGACCTGCATCTATATCATTAGGTGCTATGATAGGTACTGGAGCAATAATAGGGGTTCTTGGTGCTTTATCAAAATTCTCTGCATCTGGAGAAGTAAATGTAGAAGCTATGGCTATATGGGCTTTAATAGGAGCTTGTATAATGGTACCAGTTTCTTACTCTGAGACTTTAAACTCAAAAATAATGGGTAAAAGTCCTAAAGAATATATAGCAGATTTAATGCATCCATCTTTAGGTATGGTATATGCTGTATGTTTCGTTGCATTAGCAGTATTTGGATTTGGTGGATTCCAATTCTCAGGTATAGATTCAGTTGCTAAGTTAGTAACTAGTGAATTTATGGGAATAAATCTTACTTTAGTTCAAAGATATATGTTCATAGTTGTTCCTGTAATAGCAGTAGTTGCTGCGCTTGTATTATCTAAGAAGCATGAAATATTCATGAATGCTATGACTTACATGATAGGAACAGCTGTAGTTGGATACTTTGTATTCTTCACATTATTCGTTATTAAAACTTCTGGATATATACCAACTTATTTTGCTCATATAATTGAAGGTATGACTAATCCAGTTAATGGATTCTCGGGAATAATGTTAGGATTTGTATTAGGTATGCAAAAAGTATTACAAACTGCTGAAACTGGTTTAGGAGCTTTAGCAATGGCAGCTCAAGAGGCTGACACTAAGCCAAGAGAAGCAGCTATGATATCTTTAATACCTACAGTAATAACAGTAGTAGTTTCTATAGTAGTTACTTCTTATATAGCATCTTATGGTATAAACGCTGGATTAATAACATTCCAAGGTGGAGCTGCTGAAAGATTAGCTGAGTATTTCTTCACAGCTAAAGATGTAACTGGAATGTTTGGACTAATTGTATTATGTGCATTTACAGTATTATCAGCATTAACTACTATATTAGGTTCTTACTACTATATGACAAAATTATTTAAGAAAAACCATATAAACAAGAATATAGCTATATACTTAGCTTTAATAATAGCTGCTGGTACTTTAGCAGTATTTGGAGCTAACGTTGTATTCGAAGCAGTTGACTTATTATTATTCGTACTTTGTGGAATAAACGTTACTGCGTTAGCTATATTTACGCTTAAAGAGTGGAAGAAGCATATAATAACTGATGATAACGATAAAAAAATAGCTTAATTAGTTTATTAAGTATTGTTATATAAAAGTAGGTGAATAACTTATTCATCTACTTTTTTTATGTTTTATAATGAAAGTAGAAAATAATAAAGATATTTTCATGGATAAATATTATTATAAATATTTGAATTAAAGGAGTATTCAAAAAAGTATTATTAAATATATTATATAGGTGGATAATAAATTCTACTTGTGAATAAATATTTAATAAGGTCTGAAAAAATATATAACTTATATCAAGGGGGAGGGATATATATGAGGATGAAGTTTAAAGGTTATAAGAGTAAAAGGATAACTGATAGTAGTGTACCTAATATGTTTGCATTTACTTTTATAAGAAATTTTTTAACGGATAGGGAATATGAGTCTATAAGAGATGAATATTTAATTGGGAATTTAAATAAATCACAAGTTAATCAAGTTATGGGTGATGTAAAGTGGCTATTTAAGAATTATAAGGGATTAAATGTAGTTACGATAGAGGAATCTAAAGGTGATATAACTAAATTTATATTATAATGTTATAAATAAAAAAGATGACTGATTAATCAGTCATCTTTTTTATTTATAATTTATAGATATATTAAGCAGCCTTTTGGCTTGTGAATTCACTTTTTTCTTTGTTCAATTTATTCATACCTATAGTTGCACTTATTAATAATACATAAGCTATAGCAACTGCAGCTAATACTAATATCCAAGACATATCGTATCCAAACTTTTCAGCTAAAACTCCAAATAATGCTGAACCTGTAGATATACCAACTGCAAATAATAATTGGACTATACCTAATATACTACCGAATTCTTTGTTTCCAAAGAATGAACCTGTTAAGTAAGCTGGTCCGATCATATAAGCGAATACTGCTAGGCCTTTTGTTGCAGAGAATAAATGTGCAAATATTACACTATTTTTAGCTAATAATAAGAATGAACCTGAAATTAAAACTAATACTCCAGCAACTATTAAGCATTTTAAAGCTCCAAGTTTATCGAATAAAGAACCACCGATTAAGTTACCTGCTAATGAGCATATTGCAAATATAGAACCAGTAACACCTATTGCAGTAGCATCAAAGTTTAAAGAACCTTGGAAGTATGCAGCGTATTGAACTGAGTACGCTGAAACATATAATCCTATGAATGTAAATCCTAAGCAAAGCATCCAGAAATACTTAGTTTTTGCAGCTTCTTTTAGAGTATATCCTGATACTGCAACGCTTTTATTATCTAAATCAGACACAGAGTTTTTTGATCTTACTATTTCACTAGCGTTTTTAGGCATTCTTACTAAAAATAATGCTATTGGTAAACCAACTATTAAAGCTAATATTCCTAGTACTAAATAAGCACCAGCGTATCCTTGATTAGCTATTAACTGTGTAGCTAATGGCTGTAAGAAGAAGTTACCTATAGAACCACCTGCAAATGCAAGTCCTAAAGCTTTACCTTTAGTTTCTTCATCGAACCAAGCGCTTATTAAAAGTGGTGTACCTATACCTGATATTATACCTGAACCTATTTGAACAACACCAGCAAGTATATAGAAATGCCATATTTCTGTAGCCATAGAAAAAGCAGCAAAACCTCCACCAGCGATTATTGCACCTGTAATGTATAAAACTTTAAGATTTATCTTAGAGAATAAAGAACCTATAAATGGACCAGCTACAGCTGAAACTATTGTACCTATTGAGAACATTAGAGAGAATGCTACTAGTGAGAATCCTCTAGAGTTTATTACAGGATACATAAATAAAGATTGTGTATTTGTGATAACTCCTGCTGGGATAGCTTGGATTAACATACATGCAATAACTATTATCCATCCTGCCGTTAATTTTCTTTTTTTGGTATTTAAATTACTCATTGAAATTTCTCCTTTAAAATTATTTTAGATTCGTATAAAAACTTTTTTTAATGGTTATATAAAATTAAATATATTTGTTATCAAATCTTTAACAATATATTAACACTGAAATTTAAGATAAGGTATCGAATAATGGGGAATTTTAAGGAAATTGCGCATGAAATTTGAATAAATTTGACTCAATTTAATTCACATAAATGGGAAAAATAATATCACTTAGTAGTGATACAATTAAATTTATAAGAAATATAACCAAAAGAATTATAAATTAAAAATTCTAGGAGGTTTTAAATTGAATAATATTACATTTGGAAATATTTTAGAAAATTTATTATATATATCTAATCAAAAGAAAAGTGCATTAGCAAATAAATTAGGTTATGATGTATCATACATTAATAAATGGATATCATCTAAAAATTTACCTAGTTCTAAGAGGATAAATGTAATTTGTAGAGAAATTGCAGAGTTTATAATAGATTCTCTTACGGATATTACTCGTGGTAGCCTAATAAATTATTTTGAAATTGATGATGATAGTGATGAAGAATATTTAATAAACTATATAGAAGAAAAATTAAAAGAAGTATATATGGAAGAAACTAGGGCTATGAAAGATAAGGTAATACAAAGTATTCCTAAAAATACACATTCAGAGGAGTTTTATAATAGTCAATCAAGTATTAAACCAACAGTTATACAAAAAGGATTTGTAAATGAAATTCACTCTATTATAAATAAAGGTGAAGATTTAGATATAGTATTATCTTTTAATTTATTTGACTTAAATTATAAAGATAAAATTTCGTTAGGGAATATGAAAAAAACCTTTTATGAAATAAGTAGGAATACAAATACTAAAATTATAATGCTTATGGGATTGCAAGGAGATGCTAAAGGGCGTGAACATAGAATATTAAATGCTTTAATAGGTATAAATTTAATATCTACGTATCCAGCCTTAGATTTTGAGGTGTACAATTGTAATGTAAATCCAAATTCGACTATATCTGTTATAAAGGATAAATTTGTTCTTAATACTACGCATTATCCTGATGGAGAATGTTTAGTTAGTACTTCTTCAAAAGATAAGAAATTAATAGAAGATATATATTATAACTTAATATATATTCAAAGGCAAAAAGGTAAGCCTCTACGTGAGAAAAAAACACCTTTATCTATGATAGAAGATCAAACATACTTACAATATATAATGAACAATGACTTAAGATGTATATTAGGTTCTATAAATGAATTTTTTATGCCACCTGATTTATTTATGGATGTTGCAGAAAGAACATTTGGTGAAAATGAAAATATAATGAATGAGTTGAAAAAAATTAACATATTCCTTCAAAATGCTACATATAAATCTAAATTAAAGGTGCTTATATATGAAGCAGAATTGAGAAAATATCTTTCTTCAGGTTGTCTTCATTTCTTTAATACACCGGTAAACTTAAGTTTTAAAGAAAGAGAAAGACATATAGAATACCTTGAAAAAATACTTATGGAATCAAATGAAGTAGAGATTAGAATGATTGATGGAAATTTTATAGATGATTTTAGAAATAATGATAATCCTTCTTTATATTTATCAAAGAGTTTAAAAATAAGTAAGATGCACCCTATTTCTGGAAAGAACTATTATTCTATATTAAGTGATATTAAGTTTAAAGAAATGTGCGATGAACTATTTGATGAAATTTGGAATAATAAAACTGACGTAGTTATAGATAATAGAGAGGAGATTCATGAAAGAATATCAAAATCTATTAGCTATACAAGAATAATGAGTGAGAATTTTATAGAAAGTATAAAATAATAAAAAGAATTGTCTTGGTAATAATTTACTTATGACAATTCTTTTTGCATTAGAAAATTATATGTTATAAATCTATATTTAATTAAAAGTTAGGAGAAAGAATATGATAATAGGGGTTATATCTGATACTCATGGATTATTAAGAGAAGAAGTAATTAATAATTTAAGTAATTGCCAATTAATAATTCATGCAGGTGACATTGGAAATGGTGATATAATAAAAAGACTAGAAGAAATTGCGAATACAATATTTGTATATGGTAATATAGATAAAATAGAAAGTTTTGATGCTAAAGAAAAATTATAGAAGTAAATGATACAAGAATATATCTAATACATAATATAAAAGATATAAAATGTGATTTAAAAGGAAAAAAAGTTAATATTGTTGTATATGGTCATTCTCATAAGAGTAAAATAAATGTAGAGGATGATATATTATATTTAAATCCTGGATCAATAGGACCAAGAAGATTTAAACTAGGGACAACAATGATGAAGCTTTATATAGAAGAAGATATAGTTGATTATGACTTTAAATTTGAAAGATACAAGGTAAAGATTATAGATATGAATATATAAAATATTAGAAAGGGATAACTATGTTTGGATACGTAAAAATAAATAAAATGGACCTAACCTTTAGGGAATATGAACACTATAGGGGTTACTATTGTGGCTTATGTAAATATTTGAAAGATAATCATGGAGAAATATCAAGGTTAACATTAAATTACGATATAACTTTTTTAATATTAGTATTATCGGCACTATATAGGCCTAAGTCTAATATTATAGAAGAAGGGTGTATAACGAACCCATTTAAGAAGAAAAAGAAAATTATAAATGAGATAACAGAATATGCTGCAAGTATGAATGTACTATTAGCATATTATAAATTAGAGGATAATCTTAATGATGAAAATAGAATAAAGGATAAGGTTGCATATAACTTATATAAGAAAAAATTAAAGTTAGCTTATGAGAAATATCCTAAGAAAGCTGAATTTATAAAGGCACAGCTAGAAGAACTAAATAAATTAGAAAAAGAAAAAAATATAAATATAGATATGGTCTCTAACACATTTGGTGCTCTTATGGGTGAGGTATTCGTATATAAAAATGATGATTATGAAGAAGACTTAAGAAATATAGGTTTTAATATAGGTAAATATATTTATTTACTAGATGCGTATGAAGACTTGGATAAAGATTATGAAAAAGGAAGATATAATCCTTTTATAGAATACATAGATAAAAGAGAAGAACTAAAAGATAGAGTTGATAAATTAATAAGTATATCATTAGGTATTCTAGCACAAAGTATAGATAATTTGAATTTAAAGATGAATATAAATATAATAGATAATATAGTTTATTCAGGTGTTTATTTAAGATATAAAAGTATATTAGATAAAGGGTGTGAAAGTAATGTATAGTAATACTTATAATAATGAACTTTTTAAAGCAAGAAAGTTAATTGAAAGTAAGGAATTTAAAAAAGCATATGATTTCTTACAAACTGTAAGTAATAAGTGTAGTGAGTGGTATTATTTATCTGGTATATCTGCTATGAATATAGGATATTATGAACAAGGTGAAGATTATATAAAAAGAGCTAAATTTATGGACCCGGATAATGTAGAATATAAAAATGCATTAAATAAATTTAGTAGATATAGAGATAATTATAATCATAGAGCGTACAATTATAATAGAAGAAGACGAAATGACTTAGGTGGATGTTGCTGTTGTTGCTGTGACGACTGTTGCTGTTGCTGTGGTGATGACTGTTGTGAAGATTGCATGAAATTATGGTGCTTAGACTCATGTTGTGAATGCTGTGGTGGAGACTTAGTAGATTGTTTCTAGGAGGGATGTATGAGTAAGAAAATAGCTTATGGAGGTATGTTATTATCTTTAAATGCTATATTGTTGATACTTATAAATGTTATTCCTATAAATACCCTATTTCTTTTAGGTTTGGCATCATTTATTATATCCATAGTTATAGTTGAATGGGGTCCTATAAGCGGGTTAACTTATTATTTAGCATCCGTAGCATTAGGATTTATAATAATGAATAGTAAAATTCAATGGTTAATATATATTTTTACATTTGGTATATATGGGCTAATTAAATATATGATTGAAAAAGATAGACCTATATTTGTAGAATATATACTTAAGTTGTTATTTGCTAATGTTACAGTTTTAATATTGTATATATTAATGAAGGAATTTGTATATATTCCTATAAATTTAATATCAATAATATGTTTTGAACTAGTGTTTATAATATATGACTATATGTATTCTCGTTTTATAGATTATTATGATTATAAAATAAAAAAAATAATTAAAATAAAAAAGGATACCCCTAAAAATAGATAGATATTTTAAGGGTATCCTTTAATTTACAAATTAAAATGTTCTTTTTGATAATCATTAATTTCTTGGTCACAATTACTACAATGATAAGAAGTTTTATTAGGTAAAAATTTACTTAAATCTTTATCATAGATCATTTTTATTTTATCTACGATACCTGTACTTGTTAAATCTAATCCACAAGATATACAGTTTTGAACAGAACTTAGCTTTTGTAAAAAATCATTATTAATTTCTTTTAAAGTATTTTTACAATTATCACAAGTTACATTATCTAGTGTTTTACTACTTATAGGTATTGTTTTATTATTGTCTTTTGAATATTTATATGTAACCTCTTCGGAAACTATATATCCACTTTTAAATATATTTGAGTTACAGTGTGGGCATATAAACTTAGGTATATAAGAGTTATCGCCATTAGAAATTAAATCATGAGTTGAGTTTGATGATTCTTCTTTCTGTAGCTCTTCTTTTTTTCCTGTAAGTATATTATGTATTTGGACATTTTTATATTGATCAGCCACACTCAATAAATGATCTTTGATTGATTTGAAAGTTTTATTTCTAGAAGGAGAATCTAATTTTATTAAATGACTTTCTATTGCGTGTTTAACTATAGCTGGATAATTATACTTAATGGCAAAGAAAAGAACCATCTCATCAAAATTATTGTCCCCCATTTTGTCAGAAAAATCTATCCATAAATCAGGTGATTCGAGATATAGATTTTTACTTAAACTATCAATAGCTTCATTAAGTTCTTCTGAAGTAACTATATTGTTATTACTCATTAAAATATTTCTACCTCCTTAAGGATAAAAGGGAATGAGAAAGTCTCATCCCTATATATCTAACATATCTACACTTGGCTTTAGAGAATAGACTATATCTTTTCTCTCTACTATTACTTGAGTTATATCGCATAGATTTTTATCATTAACTATCTTGCTTAGAAGCTCTTTAGTTGGATTTATTGCAACTGGATTTCCAACTCTTCTTAACATGTTTATGTCACCATTAGTATCTCCGTAAGCATAAGATTTAGACAAATCTATATTGTGTTTTTCTACAAAATTATCTATTGCAGTATTTTTACTTACTGAATCCCACATAGGGATTACAATCCCACTAAAAATATCATTTTCAAATACATAGTTGCTACCAGCAAAGTCTGTTACATCATATTTTTCAGCCATTTTTTCAACTAAAAAATTAGGGCTACCTGATATAAATATAACTTTATGACCATTATCTAAATGCCATTTAATTCTTGAGCGAGTATACTTATAAACTCTATCTGACTTTAGCTTTATCACTTGGTCGCTTGTGAAATCTATACAAGTTTTATCTAGACCTATTATAGATTCCACATATAAATCACAAATTTCATCTAAATAATCATCATAGTTTCCTTGTCTTTTATCCCAGTTCATGAAAGTATCTCTTGCATGTTCAAACCAAGCTTTTTGGTCTATAATATCATACTTTATTAGCTTCTTAAAATGTTCAACCATAAGAGAGTCTCTATAAAGAGTTCCGTCTATATCAAAAAAAGCTGCTATATTGTTCATTAACATCACCTCGATTAACCATTTATTTTATTATATTATAAAAACCTTATTTGTTGTAAAACTTATAGGTAATAAATTAAAAATATTTATATATAATACTATTTATATTTATTATGATAAACTAGTAACTAATTAAACTCTATTATAAATAGTTTATATTCTATTTATTAATTATATACATAAGGATGTGATTTAATGAAATATAATTTTGCAAAAGTAACTAATTCTAGGCTTATGGGAAGTATGGGACTTTTAGTAAGTTATAGTGACGGTGGTAATAATATATATCAATATTTTTTGCTAGATGCAGAAGGATTGGGCATAGCTGATTATGTTAGTTTGATAAATCCTACGAAGGAAGAAGCTTATAAGGAAGAACAAAGGCTTATGGGGGGGTTAGGTTCAGAAGTTATAACTATATCGGAAGATCAAGCCATGTTTTTAATACAGCATTTTGGCAGAAAGACTATAGAGTGGGAAAAAGAGTTACCTGGAGAAGTTAAAGATTATATTAATATAATAAATAACTATGAGTCCAGTTTAACAATAGAAGATTTATATCCTATAATATGCAAAGATATAAAAGAAGAAGTTGAATTTATAAACTATATGACAATGAGATTTATAGGATGGGATAGAGAATGCCTAAGATATTTCTCAAGAAGCGAAGAAATTTCTAAAATGCATATAACTAGTATTAATGGAACACTTTTAAAAAATACTGTAACTAAGAAAAGTAGTAATAAATTTGTAAGCGAGGCTTTATACGAAGATGAAGATGGATATTATGTATGTAAAATCGCTTTTAATATAGTAAAAGAAAATGATAAATTTAAAATAAGTTCTATGGTAGTTTCTGAAAGAGAAGGCGTATTTGATTTTGAAGTATTTGATGAAATCTCTAAAGAAGAGTTTGTTTCTGTATACGATGTGGGTAATAAAGATGAATTTTTAGAAAAGTTTTATTCAGATAATCCTTTTGTTTTAAAAACTGATATGGAAGAAGGTATATTATTAACTAGATTTAATTTTAATAATGATCATGTTAAAGAAGAGGTTTATGTTATAAATAATGATATTAAAGCTGTATACTATCAAATGGGGAATGAGTTTTTTGTAGGAACGTATAGTGATAGAAATAGAGCATATATAAATAAGATGTTACAAAACAACTATAAGGAGTATTTAACTATAAAAGATGAGTACTTCTTTGAAGAAAATGCACTTTTTGACTTTGCGGAGTCGGGGTCAAATAATTTTGAAGATTTCTTGAGTTAGAATAAAAAAAACGGTGAGCTATATAGCTCACCGTTTTTTGGAGAAATCTGCATATAAGAGAAAACTCCTTGTATTTATAATATTGGGGGAATATTATGAGGAATACATTAAATAGTATGAACAATCTAAATGAATTTTATAACATAAAAATTATAAAAATTTACATTTCTTCTTCGTCAAATTCTTCCATATTTATCTGAGGCATACCAGGGAACATACCAGGATACATCATATTAGGCATTGGGAACATGCCAGGAAACATACCAGGATACATCATATTAGGCATTGGAAACATGCCGGGGAACATACCAGGGTATATAGGCATACTTTGCATATTAGGCATATTTGTTCCTGGCATTCCTTGCATATTAGGCATACCCATACCAGGAACACCTTGCATATTAGGTATATTCATGTTTGGATAGTTAGACATATTATTATCAGCAAAAGCACTTACATCGCTATAATTTATATCTTCTATTGTAGGGTATATTGAGTCATTGTCAATTTGTGATAAATCTGGATTTAATGGATTTTCTGCGTATGGGTTAGTATAAGTAACATATCCGTTTATTGTAGGATTTGCTTGATATCCTGCAAACTGTCCATATGTCATGTAAGGATTCATGTATACCATAGGGTCTATATAAGGTCTAGGGTATATATAATTAGGGTCAATTCTTTCACTTTGTGTATTTAAAAACATATTATAATTCATATACTATTCTCCTTCCTAGCAAAACTAAATAAATATATAAATTTGGTCTCTAATAATATATATTTATTTGAAAGTTTAATATGCGTATAAAATTAATGATGCAAAAAGTTATAATTAGCGTTGCAAAACTTGGACATATAGCATACAATGTAATATATGAATAATTATTCATATATTATAATAAGAGGAGGAATAAAATGATAGAGAATGAATTTACTGCATGTGAATGCAATGACATACATGAAGATATAGTAAAAGAAACTAAAAATAAAATGCCTAAAGAAGAGATGCTTTATGACTTAGCTGAATTATTTAAAGTATTTGGTGATACAACTAGAATAAAGATAATATATGCACTATTTTCTAATGAAATGTGTGTTTGTGACATAGCAGATCTTTTAAATATGACTCATTCAGCAATATCGCATCAACTTAGAGTATTAAAACAAGCTAGGTTAGTTAAATTTAGAAAAGAAGGAAAAACAGTTTTTTACTCGTTGGATGATAGTCATATAAATCAAATATTTGATTGTGGTTTAAATCATATTCAAGAAACGTATAGACGTTAGGAGGGATAAAATGGGAGATTGCAGTTTATTAAGAAGTAGTATTTTATTAGGTGGATTAGAGTGTTCTGACTGTGCTAAAGCAATAAGCAAAACTATATCAGAATTAGAGGGGGTAGAATCCTGTAGTCTAGATTTTGAAAATAGAAAGCTAATTATAGATATATTAGATATATATAATGAAAATGAAATTATTTCAAAGGTTGTTGATATAATAAATTCTGTAGAGCCAGGTATTAATATAAGTGTTGAATGTAATACAGTAGAAACTAAGAATAAACAAAGAAGTAGAGGAAGAAAGATTAATAAAAATACTAACAACATAGAAACTAAAAAAATGATAACATCTTCAAAAGTTGAAATTTTATTAGGTGGATTAAATTGTGCACATTGTGCAGAAACTATAAATGATAAAGTGAGTAAATTGGATGGAATAGAATCTTCTAATCTTAACTTTGTAAATAAGAAACTGACTTTAAATATAGAAGATAAAAATAAAGAAGATGAAATAATAAATAAGACTATAGATATAATAAATAATACAGAACCTGGATTAGATATACAAGTTAAAAATCAATCTAAGCAAGGTATAAAAAAAGAAATTTTATTAGGTGGATTAAATTGTGCACACTGTGCAGAAGTTATAAATAATAAAGTGAATGATTTAAATGAAATAGAAACTGCTGACTTAAACTTCATAAATAAGAAGTTAACAGTAGTTATAAAACAGGGTCAAAGTGTTAGAGATGTTATTAGTAAAATAATAGATATAATAGATAACACAGAACCTGGACTAGATATAAAAGTTATAGAAAATGAAAAATTAGAAAAAAATTCTATAGAAAATAAAGAAAAAGATTCATCTAAAAAAGATTTGATAAAACTAGTTTTAGGATTTGCTATATATGCAGTAGCAATATATCAAAGCAGTAAAGGTATAGAAAGTCAAATTATGAATTTACTACTAATAGCATCTTATATAGTAGTAGGTGGGGGAGTTATCTTAAAAGCAGTTAAGAATATGACTAAAGGTAGACTTTTTGATGAAAATTTCTTAATGGCAATTGCTACAATAGGAGCCTTAGCTATAGGTGAAATAGAAGAAGCTGTGGCAGTTATGTTATTTTATCAATTAGGAGAGTATTTACAAGATATAGCTGTAGGTAAATCAAGAAAGTCTATTGCATCTCTTATGAATATAAGACCTGATAGTGCTAATTTAAAAGTAAATAATGAATTAAAAATAGTTTCTCCAGAAGATGTGGAAATTGGAGATATTATAGTAATAAAACCCGGTGAAAAAGTTCCTTTAGATGGAGTTATAATCGAAGGTACATCTATGGTAGATACATCTGCTATAACAGGTGAATCTGTTTTAAGAGAAACATCTATAGGTGATGATATTTTATCTGGTTTTATAAATAAGAATTCTTTATTAACTGTGAAAGTAACAAAGGCTTATGGTGAATCAACTGTTTCTAAAATTTTAGACTTAGTTGAAAATGCAAGTAGTAAAAAATCAAAAACTGAAAACTTTATTTCTAAGTTTTCAAGATACTATACTCCAATAGTAGTTTCATTAGCAGCTATAATAGCATTAGTTCCTCCTTTACTAATATCAGGAGAACAGTTTAGCGAATGGCTATACAGAGGTTTAATATTCTTAGTGGTATCTTGTCCTTGTGCATTAGTTTTATCTATACCTTTAAGTTTCTTTAGTGGAATAGGTCATGCATCTAAGAAAGGTATATTGATAAAGGGAAGTAACTATTTAGAAATCTTAAAAGATGTAGATACTGTAGTATTTGATAAAACTGGTACATTAACAAAAGGTGTATTCAATGTAACTAATATAAATCCTGTGAATATTTCAAAGGAAGAATTAATAGAATATGCATCTATAGCAGAAGCTAATTCAAATCATCCTATAGCAAAATCTATACTGAAATATTATGGAAAAACAATTAACTTAGAAAATATAGAAAACTATGAAGAAATAGCTGCTCATGGTATAAGAGTACAATATAATGATAAAATGATTTTAGCTGGTAATGAAAAATTGATGAAAGCTAATAATATATTATATTCTAAAGCTAAAGAGGTTGGTACTGTTGTATATATTGCAGTAAATGGAATATATAGAGGATATGTGGTTATATCTGATGAAGTTAAAGAAGATAGTAAAGAAGCTATAACGAACTTAAAACATGTTGGAATTAAGGAAGTTATAATGTTAACTGGTGATAATAAAGAAGTAGCAAATAAGGTTGCAACTGATTTGGGAATAGATAAGGTATACTCAAGTTTACTTCCAAATGAAAAGGTAGAAAAAGTTGAAGAAATATATGAAGGTAGAAATGAAAAAGAAAAGGTAGCATTTGTAGGAGATGGAATAAACGATGCTCCAGTTTTAGCTCGTGTGGATGTTGGTATAGCAATGGGATGTTTAGGTTCAGATGCAGCTATAGAAGCTGCTGATGTAGTTCTTATGACTGATGAACCTAATAAAATTTACAAAGCTATAGAAATATCTAAAAAGACTAACAAAATTGTATGGCAAAATATAATTTTTGCTCTTGGAGTTAAGATTGTGGTTATGGTTTTAGGTGCAGGAGGTATGGCAACTATGTGGGAAGCCATATTTGCTGATGTAGGAGTTGCATTAATCGCAGTACTAAACGCTATGAGAATTCTTAGATAAGTATAAAAATTAAGCCTATGGCGAGGGATCTAAATTTAGATTCTAAGCTATAGGCTTTTGTGTATAAATAATTAATTTTAATATCATTAGATAAAATTTATGTAATAATTTGGGACTGTAGGTAGTTTTGTGTAAATACAAACTTACCTACAGTCTTTTTTGAATGTAAAATTGGTAAGTTTGGAATAATATTCATATTAAACTTTTGGAGGTAAAGAAATGAAAGATCAAAGAGAAATAATTATTCCAGATTTAGACTACCAAGCTGAAGTAAGAAAATGTAAAACCATGGAAGATGTAGTTGGTAAAAATGGATTAATGCAAAAGCTGTTCAAAGATATTATCCAACAATTGCTAGAAGCAGAAATGGAAGAACATCTGGGAAGAGAAAGGCATGAAAGAAGTAATGAAGCTAATCCAAACTATAGGAATGGATATAGTTCTAAGACTATTGAAAGTAGTTTTGGTGAAGTTGGCCTAGATATACCAAGAGATAGAAAAGCACAATTTGAACCGAAGATTGTTAAAAAGTATGAAACTGTATGTAATGAACTAGATAAAAAAATAATAGGTCTTTATGCCTGTGGTATGAGTGTAAGAGATATCCAATCTGAAATGGAAGAACTATATGGCATTGATGTGTCTCCTGCAATGATATCTAAGATAACAGATAAGGTTGTAGAGGCTGCCGCCGAATGGCAAAGCAGAGAACTTGATGAAATATACCCAATCGTATATATGGATGCTATGCATTTTAAAGTAAGAGATGATAATAAAATAGTTTCAAAGGCAGCATATATATGTATGGCTTTAGATATGAAAGGAAAAAAAGATATATTAGGTATTTGGATTGGTGAATCAGAAGGCGCAAAATTTTGGCTATCAGTTTGTAATGATTTGAAAAATAGAGGCGTAGATGATATTTTAATTGCATGTATGGATGGTTTAAAAGGTCTACCTGAAGCAATTAAAACTGTATATCCAGATGTAAGTATTCAAACTTGTATAGTTCATCAAATTAGAAACTCTCTTAAATATATAGCATCAAAAGATCAGAGAGAGTTTATGAAAGATTTAAAAAGTGTTTATAGGGCATTTAACGAAGAAACAGCACTTAAAAATTTAGATATTCTTAAGGAGAAATGGTATTCAAAATATTCTGTTGTAATAGATTCATGGTACAATAACTGGAGTAATCTGAATACGTATTTTGAATATCCACATGAAATTAGAAGAATTATTTATACTACAAATGCTCTTGAGGGATTTAATAGACAGTTAAGAAAATATACTAAGGTAAGAACTGTATTTCCAACAGATGAGTCACTAAGAAAATCACTATATTTATCTACCATGAAAATTATGGAGAAATGGACCTCTCCAAACCAAAATTGGGCGTCTACTTTAGGACAGCTTACAATTATGTTTGGAGAAAGGATACCTAACTCTTACACAATATAAATTTTTTTGAAATTATGGAAAATTTAGTGTATAAATAACTAAATTAAACACATAATAATTGTGTAAAGAATTCCAGTATTAGTATTTCTCAAAAATAAAAAAATATTACTGGAATTTGAAATTTCCAGTAATATAAATTATAAAAAATCTTATTTACACAAATCTATAGACATTCTCAATAATTTTATTCATTAATTATATAACATATACATATACACATATAAAATGAAGTATACTACCTAACATAATGAATAAGTGGAAAATTTCATGATACTCAAAGTTTTTAAATTTTAAAAAACTAGGTTTAAGTCCGTATATAACAGCTCCGACTGTATAAGCAAGTCCTCCGGCAACTAACAATATTAGTCCATCAATAGATAAAGAATGATATAGTGGTTTTATTACAAATATAGCCATCCATCCCATTGCTACATAAATTAATGTAGAAATCCATCTAGGGCAGTTAAACCAAATTAGCTTAAAACATACTCCTAATATAGCTATAAAGAGTAATATTCCAAAAAGAATAAAACCTTCAATTCCTTTTAAAGATATCAGACAAAATGGAGCATAAGAACCTGCTATTAATATGAAGATCATTGAATGATCTATTTTTCTTAAAAATTTAATTCTATCGTCTCCTGCTATAGTTAAGTGATAAGTAGCAGAAGCTGAATACAAAAGAATTAAGCTTATTCCGAAAATAATTACTGCAGATAATGACATTACTGAAGGATCTTTTATTGTAGTTTTTATAACTAAAGCTAGTAATCCGGCGAATGCTAAAATAGCGCCTATTAAATGGGTAATTCCATTAACAGCCTCTCTAACATATTTTCCCATAAATATAACCTCCGAATTGAAATGTTAGTTTTAAATTGAAATACTTTACTTTATATTTCTATGAATAAGTAAAATAATTCCAATAATATAATTATAGTACTATTATACTCTATAAAATTAAAGATTCTAGTTAATTTATTGAAAAGTTTTGAATATCAAACTAAGGTGGTTAAGAATTAAAAAATAGTAAAATGGTGTATTCTGTATAATGAGCATATAACTGAATTGTATATGTGTTTTACATTATTAATATAAAAAGATATGAAAAAAATTAAAAAAGGTATTGACCGGTTTGAAATATAGTGGTAAAGTATTACTTGTCCGAGAGATACAGACGAAAAATAAAACGAAAGAAAGTCTTGACTAAGGGGTAACAACCTGGTAAGATAAGTAAGTCGAGAAAATGAACTTTGAAAATTAAACAGTAGGTTAATTTATATAACTTAAATTCTTTTATAAGAATTAAACACAAACAACCAAGCCAGATATTCAGATAATGATTAGTCTGAGCAAAGGAAACAAATTTTTTTTGAGAGTTTGATCCTGGCTCAGGATGAACGCTGGCGGCGTGCCTAACACATGCAAGTCGAGCGAACCCTTCGGGGTGAGCGGCGGACGGGTGAGTAACGCGTGGGTAACCTGCCCTATACACACGGATAACGTACCGAAAGGTACGCTAATACGAGATGACATAAGAGATTCGCATGGATTTCTTATCAAAGCTCCGGCGGTATAGGATGGACCCGCGTCTGATTAGCTAGTTGGTAAGGTAACGGCTTACCAAGGCGACGATCAGTAGCCGACCTGAGAGGGTGATCGGCCACATTG
Source organism: Romboutsia sp. CE17 (assembly GCF_012317385.1). GTDB lineage: Bacteria > Bacillota > Clostridia > Peptostreptococcales > Peptostreptococcaceae > Romboutsia_E. The sequence continues at coordinate 2,532,856 of NZ_CP051144.1, read as the reverse complement.
GAACTGAGACACGGTCCAAACTCCTACGGGAGGCAGCAGTGGGGAATATTGCACAATGGGCGAAAGCCTGATGCAGCAACGCCGCGTGAGCGATGAAGGCCTTCGGGTCGTAAAGCTCTGTCCTCAAGGAAGATAATGACGGTACTTGAGGAGGAAGCCCCGGCTAACTACGTGCCAGCAGCCGCGGTAATACGTAGGGGGCTAGCGTTATCCGGAATTACTGGGCGTAAAGGGTGCGTAGGTGGTTTCTTAAGTCAGAGGTGAAAGGCTACGGCTCAACCGTAGTAAGCCTTTGAAACTGGGAAACTTGAGTGCAGGAGAGGAGAGTGGAATTCCTAGTGTAGCGGTGAAATGCGTAGATATTAGGAGGAACACCAGTTGCGAAGGCGGCTCTCTGGACTGTAACTGACACTGAGGCACGAAAGCGTGGGGAGCAAACAGGATTAGATACCCTGGTAGTCCACGCCGTAAACGATGAGTACTAGCTGTCGGAGGTTACCCCCTTCGGTGGCGCAGCTAACGCATTAAGTACTCCGCCTGGGAAGTACGCTCGCAAGAGTGAAACTCAAAGGAATTGACGGGGACCCGCACAAGTAGCGGAGCATGTGGTTTAATTCGAAGCAACGCGAAGAACCTTACCTAAGCTTGACATCCTTTTGACCTCTCCCTAATCGGAGATTTCCCTTCGGGGACAGAAGTGACAGGTGGTGCATGGTTGTCGTCAGCTCGTGTCGTGAGATGTTGGGTTAAGTCCCGCAACGAGCGCAACCCTTGCCTTTAGTTGCCAGCATTAAGTTGGGCACTCTAGAGGGACTGCCAGGGATAACCTGGAGGAAGGTGGGGATGACGTCAAATCATCATGCCCCTTATGCTTAGGGCTACACACGTGCTACAATGGGTGGTACAGAGGGCAGCCAAGTCGTGAGGCGGAGCTAATCCCTTAAAGCCATTCTCAGTTCGGATTGTAGGCTGAAACTCGCCTACATGAAGCTGGAGTTACTAGTAATCGCAGATCAGAATGCTGCGGTGAATGCGTTCCCGGGTCTTGTACACACCGCCCGTCACACCATGGGAGTTGGGGGCGCCCGAAGCCGGTTAGCTAACCTTTTGGAAGCGGCCGTCGAAGGTGAAACCAATAACTGGGGTGAAGTCGTAACAAGGTAGCCGTATCGGAAGGTGCGGCTGGATCACCTCCTTTCTAAGGAGAATTGCCTACTGTTTAATTTTGAGGGTTCATTCCTCAAAATTGTTAGTACTTTGAGCAACGGGATATTCTCAGAGAGAATAGACGTTGGCGATGTACGTTAGTACTTTGAAAACTGCATAACATTTAGTGATATGACATCATTTAATTATAAATAGACAAGACAAGTCTTTAAAATTACAAACTTTGAGCAATGGGATTTACCTGAATGAATATGAAGGTAAAGACATTGGCGAAGCATTTTAATAACTGGTCAAGTTATTAAGGGTGCAGGGCGGATGCCTTGGCACTAGGAGCCGATGAAGGACGTGATAAGCTGCGATAAGCTTCGGGGAGTTGCACGTAAACTTTGATCCGAAGATTTCCGAATGAGGAAACTCACTTAGAGTAATGTCTAAGTATCGTTAAGTGAATACATAGCTTAGCGAGGGGAACCCGGGGAACTGAAACATCTAAGTACCTGGAGGAAGAGAAAGAAAAATCGATTCCGTAAGTAGCGGCGAGCGAACGCGGAACAGGCCAAACCAATGAAGTTTACTTCGTTGGGGTTGCGGACATGTCATTAACGAAGAGGTATCGTAAGTGAAGAGAGTTGGAAAGCTCCGCTATAAAAGGTAATAGCCCTGTAGCTGAAACGAGAAGACTTTAGACATGATCCAGAGTACCACGGGACACGTGAAACCCTGTGGGAAGCAGGAGGGACCATCCTCCAAGCCTAAATACTACCTAGTGACCGATAGCGCATAGTACCGTGAGGGAAAGGTGAAAAGAACCCCGGGAGGGGAGTGAAATAGAACCTGAAACCCTGTACTTACAAGCTGTGGGAGCACATTTCTTGTGTGACCGCGTACTTTTTGTAGAACGGGCCAACGAGTTACGTTAAGTAGCAAGGTTAAGCACTTAAGGTGTGGAGCCGTAGCGAAAGCGAGTCTTAAATGGGCGATTTAAGTTACTTGGCGTAGACCCGAAACCGGGCGACCTATCCATGAGCAGGTTGAAGCGAAAGTAAAATTTCGTGGAGGACCGAACCCACGAGCGTTGAAAAGCTCGGGGATGACTTGTGGATAGCGGTGAAATTCCAATCGAGCCCGGAGATAGCTGGTTCTCCCCGAAATAGCTTTAGGGCTAGCCTCAAGGTTGAGAGAAGCGGAGGTAGAGCACTGAATGTCCTAGGGGGTATTGCACTTACCGAAGACTATCAAACTCCGAATGCCGTATTCTTATACTTGGGAGTCAGACTGTGGGTGATAAGATTCATAGTCAAGAGGGCAACAGCCCAGATCGTCAGCTAAGGTCCCTAAATGTACGTTAAGTGGTAAAGGATGTGGGATTGCACAGACAACCAGGATGTTGGCTTAGAAGCAGCCACTCATTTAAAGAGTGCGTAATAGCTCACTGGTCGAGTGATCCTGCGCCGAAAATTTCCGGGGCTAAAACGTACTACCGAAGCTACGGCATCATTATGATGGGTAGGGGAGCTTCGTATGCAGGTTGAAGCATGACCGTAAGGACATGTGGACAGTATACGAGTGAGAATGTTGGCATGAGTAGCGAGATGTGGGTGAGAATCCCACAGGCCGTAAACCCAAGGTTTCCAGGGGAAGGTTCGTCCGCCCTGGGTTAGTCAGGACCTAAGCCGAGGCCGAAAGGCGTAGGTGATGGACAACAGGTTGATATTCCTGTACCACCAATAACCGTTTGAGAGATGGGATGACACAGTAGGATAAGCTAACCGTACTGTTGGTTATGTACGGGCAAGCATTGAGGCAGTTCCTATAGGCAAATCCGTAGGAATAATGCTAGGATGTGATGCGGAGCGAAATTTAGTAGCGAAGTAGCTGATTTCACACTGTCGAGAAAAGTCTCTATCGAGGTTAAAGGTGCCTGTACCGCAAACCGACACAGGTGGGTGAGGAGAGTATCCTAAGGCCAGCCAGAGAACTGTTGTTAAGGAACTCGGCAAAATGACCCCGTAACTTCGGGAGAAGGGGTGCCTGCATTTGCAGGCCGCAGAGAATAGGCCCAAGCGACTGTTTACCAAAAACACAGGTTTCTGCTAAGTCGCAAGACGATGTATAGGAGCTGACGCCTGCCCGGTGCTGGAAGGTTAAGGGGATCTGTTAGAGCAATCGAAGCAGTGAACTTAAGCCCCAGTAAACGGCGGCCGTAACTATAACGGTCCTAAGGTAGCGAAATTCCTTGTCGGGTAAGTTCCGACCCGCACGAAAGGCGTAACGATTTGGGCACTGTCTCAACAACAGACTGGGTGAAATTGTAATACCGGTGAAGATGCCGGTTACCTGCGACAGGACGGAAAGACCCCATGGAGCTTTACTGTAGCTTGACATTGGGTCTTGGTACTACATGTACAGGATAGGTGGGAGACTATGAAGCGTGAACGCCAGTTTGCGTGGAGTCACCCTTGGGATACCACCCTTGTAGTACTGGGACTCTAACCATAGGCCATGAATCTGGTCTTGGGACACTGTCAGGTGGGCAGTTTGACTGGGGCGGTCGCCTCCCAAAAAGTAACGGAGGCGCTCAAAGGTTCTCTCAGTACGGTCGGAAATCGTACGTAGAGTGTAAAGGCACAAGAGAGCTTGATTGCAAGACATACAGGTCGAGCAAGGACGAAAGTCGGACTTAGTGATCCGGTGGTTCCGCATGGAAGGGCCATCGCTCAACGGATAAAAGCTACCCTGGGGATAACAGGCTTATCTCCCCCAAGAGTCCACATCGACGGGGAGGTTTGGCACCTCGATGTCGGCTCATCACATCCTGGGGCTGTAGTAGGTCCCAAGGGTTGGGCTGTTCGCCCATTAAAGTGGTACGCGAGCTGGGTTCAGAACGTCGTGAGACAGTTCGGTCCCTATCCGTCGCAGGCGTAGGAAATTTGAGGAGACCTGTCCTTAGTACGAGAGGACCGGGATGGACGCACCTCTGGTGTACCAGTTGTTCTGCCAAGGGCATAGCTGGGTAGCTAAGTGCGGAATGGATAAGCGCTGAAAGCATCTAAGCGCGAAGCCGACTTCAAGATAAGATTTCCCACCGTAAGGGTAAGACCCCAGGAAGACTACCTGGTTGATAGGTCGAAGGTGTAAGTGCAGTAATGTATTTAGCTTATCGATACTAATAGGTCGAGGACTTGACCACAATTTAAATGATAAAATCTAAATGATATGCAGTTTTCAGAGTATTAACTCTAAATAACTTAATAATAAGTTAATCGAAAGATTATGTGGTTACTATAGCAAAGAGGATACACCTGTTCCCATTCCGAACACAGAAGTTAAGCTCTTTAGCGCTGATGGTACTTGGGGGGCAACCTCCTGGGAGAGTAAGACGTAGCCACGTAATCTTTTTTTATTTATACAAGACATATGTAAAAATTTACAAATAAACTTAATTTGATGTATACTAATAATAGGGAATATAAATTAAGATATTATGTGGAGGTCGGCTATGGATATAGGAGTTATAGGTGTAAATCATAATTTAGCTCCAATAAGTATTAGGGAAAAAGTATCATTTACTGACACAAGAAAGATAGAGGCTATAAATACATTATTGGATAAGGATATTAGCGAAATTGTGATATTATCAACATGTAACAGAAGTGAAATCTATATTAGAGCTACTAATATAGAAGAAAAAATTAATGTAGTAGAAGACTTTTATAAAGATTACTTTAATGAGGAAGATATAAAATCATATTTATTTTCTAAATCAGGCAAACAAGCGATAAATCATCTCTTTGAAGTTACTTCAGGACTAGATTCAATAGTTTTAGGAGAGGACCAAATTTTAGGTCAAGTAAAAGATGCTCACGAATTTTCAATGAAATTAGGTGCGAGTAAAAAGGTATTCAACAAGCTATTTAGAGAAGCAGTTACTACAGCTAAGGAAATAAAAAGCACTACAAAAATATCCCAACAACCATTATCAATAAGTTATATTGGAATTAAGTTATTAAAAGAAAAATTGAATACATTAGAAGGTAAAGATGCTTTAGTAGTTGGATTCGGTAAGATGAGCAAATTAGCTATGACTCATTTAAGAGAAGAAAAAATAGGAACTATATATTTAGCAAATAGAAGTCATGGAAAATGCGGTAATATAGAAGATGATTTTGAAAATGTTAATATTATAAATTATGAAGATAGACACGAAATTCTTAAAAAAGTTGATATTGTTATAAGTGCAACGGCTTCACCACATACAGTTTTAAAATCAGAAGACATGCCGAAAATAGATCATAAAATATATATGATGGATATTGCCCTTCCAAGAGATATAGACCCTAAAATAAATGAATTTGAAAACATAGAAGTTTATGATATAGATGATTTAAAAATAATACATGATAAAAACGATAGTAAAAGACATGAACTAGCAGAGATAGGTAAGCATACTATAAATGATAAGATTACAGAATTTATGGATTGGTTAGATATAGCTGATATAGATCCAACGATTAAATCTTTAAATGAAAGATGTTCTGAAATAAGAGAAGATACTTTAGATTACATTTATAGAAAAGTGGATCTTAATTCAAAGGATAAAAAACTTATAGATAAGATGATAGCATCTGCTTTAAAAAGACTTGTTAGAGAACCTATACTTAACTTAAAACAAGTAAAAGACAAAGGTAAGAGGGAAGAATACATAAAATTGATAGAGGAATTATTTGAAATTTAATCATGGGAGGATATGCAAATGAAGCATGAAAAATCAGTTAAATTATACGAAGAAGCAGTAGAATATATACCAGGTGGAGTAAATAGTCCAGTTAGAGCATTTAAATCAGTTGGACTTAGCCCAATATTTGTAGACCATGCTCATGGAAGTAAAATATATGATGTAGATGGAAATGAGTATATTGATTATATATGTTCTTGGGGTCCACTTATGTTAGGACATTCACCAAAGGAATTAACAGAAGGTATAGAAGAAGTTGTAAGAAGAGGCACTAGCTTTGGTGTTCCAACAGAAATAGAGGTTGAGATGGCAAAGATAATAGTTGATGCATATCCAGCAATAGATCAAGTTAGAATGGTTAATTCTGGAACAGAAGCAACAATGAGTGCTTTAAGGGTAGCTAGAGGATATACTGGAAGAAATAAGATACTAAAGTTTGAAGGATGCTATCATGGTCACTCAGATGCATTATTAGTTCAATCAGGCTCTGGTACTTTAACTTATGGAGTACCAACAAGTCCAGGTGTTCCTGATGATGTTGTAAAGCATACCTTAGTAGCTAAGTATAATGATTTAGATGATTTAAGAAGAGTATTTAAAGAACAAGGAAATGAAATTGCTGCAGTAATAGTAGAAACGATCTCTGGAAATATGGGATTAGTTAAAGGTAAGCAAGAGTTCATAGAACTTCTTAGAGAATTATGTACAGAATATGGTGCAGTTTTAATTTTTGATGAGGTTATAACAGGATTTAGAATAAGCTATAATAGTTCACCAGATTACTTTGGTGTAAATCCAGATATGGTATGCTTCGGTAAGATAATAGGAGCAGGTCTTCCAGTTGGCGCTTATGGTGGTAAAAAAGAAATAATGGATGTAGTTTCTCCTGTAGGTCCTGTATATCAAGCAGGTACTTTATCAGGGAATCCACTAGCAATGTATATGGGTAAAAAGAATTTAGAGATATTAAGGGATAATCCTCAAATTTACACTGAGTTAGAAAGAAAAGCTAAGAATTTAGAAGATGGTATAAAAGCTAACTTAAAAAAATTAGGCTTAGATTATACAGTAAATAGAGCTGGTTCTTTAGTATGCTTATTCTTTACAAAAGGGCCTGTAGAAAGTTATGATGATGCTAAAAAATGTGATATAGAAAAGTTCAACTTATACTTTAAAGAATTATTAGAAAGAGGAATACTTGTTGGACCAAGCCAATATGAAGCTATGTTCTTATCAAACGCTCATACAGATGAAGATATAGAAAATACTATAAAAGCTAACTATGAAGCATTAAAGGTATCACACAATTTATAGAAAAATAAATGTATAAAATAAAATTTTTAACTTAGTTTTGAAATCATTTAAGAGGATATATAATTATAATGAAGAATATTTACATTAGGTTAAAGTATTTTATAAGAAAATATCATCTTATGTTGAAAATCAGACTAGGCAAAATAAAGCTGTTAAAAAACCTAGCCTTTTGGCTAGGTTAAATTTTGTAATAATACCATATAAGGAGTGAACAATAAGATGAGTATATTGGAAAGTACATCAATGCTAGAGGAAACCTTAAAAAATATAGCACCGCTAGATGAGGAATCTATAAAAGCAGCGAGACATAGACTAGATAGACAAGCAAAGCCTCAAGGGAGCTTAGGTAAAATGGAAGACATATGTGTACAGCTTGCGGGAATTTATAGAAGCAAATTCTATGATACATCAAAAAAAGTCATCATAGCTTTTGGCGCAGATCATGGTGTTTATGAAGAAGGTGTAGCTCCAGATCCACAAGAGATAACGAAACTTCAGTTTCCTAACTTTGCTAATGGAAAATGTGGTGTAGGAACTATAGCAAAGTTTGTTGGTGCTGATGTAGTTGCAGTTGATGTTGGTATAAATACAGATGAAAAAATGGAGGGTGTACTGGATTATAAAATAAGAAAGTGTACTTCGAATATGGCAAAAGGACCGGCTATGAGTAGAGAAGAGGCGATAAGATGCTTAGAAATAGGTATAGAGATGGCCCAAAAATCCATAGAAGAAGGATATACTGTTGTAGGTATTGGAGAAATGGGAATTTGTAATACTACACCAAGTACAGCAATAATATCTGTAATAGGTGAATGTGACCCTCAAGAAATAACTGGAATAGGTGCTGGATTGAAAAAAGAAAGATTAAAGCATAAAGCAGATGTAATAAGAAATTCGATAAAATTAAATCAGCCAAATCCTAAAGATGGTATAGATATACTAGCTAAAGTAGGTGGATTTGAAATAGGTGCGATGGCAGGAGTAATCTTAGGGTGTAGTGCGAATAAAACTCCAGTAGTTATAGATGGATTCATATCTTATGCAGCGGCATTACTTGCATATGTAATAAATCCAATTACTAGAGATTATATGATAGGTTCACATCTATCAGCAGAGCCAGGAACTCAAAAAGCTTTAGAAATAATCAAATTAAGCCCAGTTTTAAATATGGATATGAGATTAGGTGAAGGAAGCGGAGCAGCACTTGCATTTAATATAATAGAAGCTTGCAATTTTACATATAAAAATATGGTTACATATGATGAAATTGATATGTTAGGAAGATAAGTAGAATTAAGGAGAATTAGTATGAGTAAGATTATTCTAGTTACCGGTGGTGCAAGATCAGGAAAAAGCAGCTTTGCAGAATCACTATGCAAAGATAGAAATAATAAAACAGCTTATATAGCAACATCAATACCTTTTGATGATGAGATGAAAGCTAGAGTAAAAAAACACAAAAACAGTAGACCTTCAGAGTGGAAAACTTATGAGATTTATAAGAATATATATTCTATAATCCAAGAAATAAGCAAGGAACATGAAACTGTAATATTAGACTGTGTGACATTATTAGTTAATAATTTAATGTTCAACTCTGATATTAATGTAGATAATGCAAATCAAGAAGAAATAAATGCTTTAGAATTATACATAAAAGACCAAGTAAATAAACTATTAGATGAAGTAAAAGCAACAGATTTATATTTTGTAATGGTTACAAACGAAATTGGAATGGGAGTTGTTCCAGGAAACAAGCTTAGTAGAATCTACTCTGATATTGTAGGTAGAATAAATCAACTTATAGCCTCAAGAAGTGATGAAGTTCACTTTGTAGTAAGTGGTATACCTATGAAGATAAAGGGATAGCTATGAAAAGATTTATTTCAATACTACAATTTATGACTAGAATTCCCATAAATATAAATACTGGCTTTGATAAAGAATTTCATAAAACTTTAACTTACTTTCCTTTAGTAGGATTAGTACTTGGAGTGTTAGAATTTTTAATTGGAACAATAGCATTAAAAATATTTGACCCATTTATAAGTTCATTGATAATTACATTAAGTGCAGTAATTCTTACTGGTGGATTACACTTAGATGGTTTAGGTGATACTTTTGATGCTTTGTATAGTTATAGAGATAAAGAAAAAATGTTAGAAATAATGAAAGATTCAAGACTTGGAACTAATTCGCTTTTAGCAGTAATATTTTTATTACTATTTAAAATAGGGTTTATATACAGTATTATAAATAAAGGTTTCTTATGGATTGTAATGTTTATGCCTATTTTAGGTAGACTTGGTGTTTTAGTTTTAACTTATAAAACTGTTACTCCTAGAAAAAATGGATTAGGAAATTTATTTATAGGAAAATGTTCATTAGGAATGTTTTCAGGTGCTACACTATATTCACTAGTTATGTTAGGATTAATATCAAAATTTATATTTGCTTCAACAAATTTAGTATTAATAAGCATATTAATTTCTGTACCAATAGTTTTCTTATATAATGTTATATTTAAAAATCACGTTTATAAGAAAATAGAGGGAGTAACTGGGGATATATTAGGTTGTAGTATAGAATTATCGGAGCTTATATATTTAATATACATATATATAGCGTTAACCTTTGTAGTTTAGTCTTAAAATAAGGAGAGATTATGCTAAAATTAATATTAGTAAGACATGCTATTACTGAAGATAACAAAGGGTGTAAGTTATCTGGACATATAGACAGTATACTGAGTGAAGAAGGTAAAAAACAAATAAAAGATTTAAATAAATTTTTGCAATTAGAAAAAATAGATAAAATTTATACAACAACATCTTCGAGAACAAAGTATACTGTAGAAGAAATAGCACAAGAAAGAAATATGGAGATAATAGAAAAAGATACTTTAAAAGAAATCAGCTTTGGTGATTTCGAAGGATTAGACTTTAATGAAATAAAGGATAGATATCCTGATGAATTTCAGAAGATGATAGATGAAGGATATAATTATAGATATCCAAATGGTGAAAGTTTAGTAGACTCTTATAATAGAGTAGTAAAAGAAATTAAAGATATAGTTAATAACAATGATAATAAAAATATTCTTATTTGTTCTCATGGAGGAACTATAAGAAATATTTTAACTTATTTAATATCAAATTCGTATAATTACCATTGGAACTTTAGAATAGACAACTGCTCGGTTACTACTTTAGAGATAGACAATGGATTTGCTGTAATAAATAATATGAATAATACTAGCTTTTTAAATAGCTGACAAAATTATTTAAGCTAAGCTAATTTTTAAAGAATTAAAATTGAATATAAGATTAATTAGGTTCTTATTTGTTAAATTAAGATTAAAAGGGAAAAAGGTAAATTCCTTTGCAGCCCCCGCTACTGTGAAACCGACGAAACTATTATAAACCACTGTCATATTTGATGGGAAGGAGTAGGAGTAGGATGAAGTTAAGCCAGGAGACCTGCCTAAGTTAATTTTATAATAGAGTCTTCGGGGTGAAGTTTTTATTTAATATATTGTGTAAATAAAAAGGTCCGAAAACTATAAAATTCGGACTTTTTTTAATATTTAGAAAAATAGTTTCTTATAGCCCGAGTTTAAATTATAAGAAAAGAGGAAGTGGTATAGTGGGCAAAAAAATAATGTTACAAGGAACTGCATCAAATGTAGGTAAAAGTACAATAGTAACGGGTTTATGTAGGATATTTAAACAAGATGGTTATACGGTTGTTCCTTTTAAGTCTCAAAATATGGCTTTGAATTCTTTTATAACAAAAGAAGGCCTAGAAATGGGTCGAGCTCAGGTTTCTCAAGCAGAAGCTTCAGGAATAGAGCCAATAGCTGACATGAATCCAATACTATTAAAGCCATCTGGAAACCATAAAAGCCAAGTTATTGTAAGAGGAAAAGTTGTAGGAAATATGTCATCAACGGAGTATCATGACTATAAACTAGAACTGATGGATGTACTAAAAGATACTTTTGATGAACTTAATAATAAATACGATATAACAGTTATGGAAGGTGCAGGTAGCTGTGCCGAAATTAACTTGAAAGAAAGAGATATTTCCAATATGGGGATGGCACACATTGCCGATGCTCCTGTAATAATAGTCGGAGATATAGACAGAGGTGGAGTATTTGCATCTCTTGCAGGAACTATGCTTTTACTAAATGATGAGGAAAGAAAAAGAGTAAAAGGTGTAATCATAAATAAATTTAGAGGGCGAAGAGAACTTTTAGGAGATGGAGTTAAAATGTTAGAAGATATTATAAAAGTTCCAGTCTTAGGAGTAGTTCCTTATAATGATATAAAAATAGAAGATGAAGATAGCGTAACTACAAGGTTTAAAAAATCTGTAGGAATAAGAGATGTTCATATTGAGATAGTAAGAACACCTCATATGTCTAACTTTACAGATTTTCATATATTTGAAACTCAAGAAGATGTAAGTGTTAGATATGTTGATTACAAAGAATCTTTAGGGAACCCAGATATAGTAATAATACCTGGAAGTAAGAGTACAATAGACGACTTAAAGTTCATTAGAGAAAATGGTTTAGAAGAGCAAATAAAAGCTTTACATAAAAAAGGAAAACTAATAATTGGTATTTGTGGAGGATACCAAATGCTAGGTAAAAAATTAAAAGATCCTTATCATGTAGAAGGTGAAATAGAAGAATATGATGGAATTGGTCTTTTAGATACGGAAACTATATTTGAAAGAGAAAAAACAACAACACAAGTAGAAGCAACTATTTGTGAAGGATTAAATGGATATCTAAAAAACTTAGGAGGTAAAAAAGTTAGTGGATATGAAATACACATGGGCGTTACTAATAGAAGTAATGAGATAAGTGATTTAGATAATATATATAAAAAGTTAGGCGAAGTTGTAAATTACACTGAAGGTAGTGTAAATTCAGAAGGAAATGTATTTGGAACATACTTACATGGAATTTTTGACGAGATAGATTTTACTAGAAGCTTACTTAATAATATTAGAGAAATGAAAAACTTAGAGAAAATTGAAAGTAAGGTAAGTTCATATAAAGAATTTAAGGAAAAAGAATATGATAAGTTAGCTGATTTCTTAAGAGAACATTTAGATATAGACAAAATATACGAAATAATGAATGAGTAGAAAATAAAATAATGGTTAGGTGAAATAAATGAAAAAAATTTTAATTGCGGGAACTAACAGTGGAGTTGGAAAAACAACAATTTCCCTGGGAATAATGCAAGCACTTACAAAAAGAAACATGAAAGTTCAACCATACAAGGTAGGTCCTGATTATATTGATCCATCTTATCATACATTTATAACAGGAAGGCACTCTAGAAACCTAGATTCATATATGTTAGATGATGAAAAAATCAAATATATAGTAAATGAAGCATCAAAAGATGCCGATATATCAGTAGTTGAAGGTGTTATGGGTTTATATGATGGATTAGGAATAGATTTAGATAGTTGTACAAGCTCTTATGCTTCGAAGCTTTTAAAAACACCTATAATTTTAGTTATAAATGCAAAAGCAATGGCAGCATCGGCAGCTGCTATGGTACTTGGATATAAAATGCTAGATGAAAATGTCAATATAGGTGGAGTTATAGTAAATAATGTTAAATCTAAAGGGCATTATGAAATACTTAAAGAAGCTATAGAAACTTATGCTAAGGTTGAAGTTTTAGGGTATTTTCCACCAAATAAAGAGTTCTCATTAGAATCAAGACATCTAGGACTTATACCTAGTGTAGAAATAGATTCACTAAAGCTTAAGTTTAATAATTTAGCTGAGGAAATTGAAAAGTACATAAATGTAGATAGAATAATAGAAATATCACAAAGTGAAGAAATAGAAAGTAGCTTTAGTTTAGATAGCTTTATAGAAAAAAATAAAATAGAAAATAAATCCATAGCAATAGCTTATGATAAAGCATTTAACTTCTATTATAGAGAAAATATAGAGCTACTAGAAAAATTAGGTTTAGAAATTAAGTACTTTAGTCCTATGGAAGATAAAGAAGTTCCAGAAGCTGATTATATATATATCGGTGGAGGATTCCCAGAAATATTTTGTAAAGAGTTAGATAATAACCAATCTATGAGAGAATCTATAATAAAAGCTCATGAAAGAAATATTCCTATATACGCAGAATGCGGAGGACTTATGTATCTAGGCGAAAACATGCTAGATAAAGATGAAAATAACTATAAAATGGTAGGAATATTTGAAGGGACTAGTAAGATGACGGCATCTTTAAAGAGATTTGGTTATTGCTTTGGTGAAGCAAAGGAAGATACAATTTTAGCTAAAAAAGGACAAATTATAAAAGGACATGAGTTCCATCATTCGATATTTGAAAGTAGCGAACCTTGTGCTTATATAATGAGAAAAGAAAAAGATAATAAGATTATTGATGAATGGGAAGGCGGATATAGCAAAAAAAACACACTAGCTACATATCTTCACACACATTTTTACAATAATTTAGATTGTATAGAAAACTTTTTAAATAGAGGTAGTAAGTAATATGAATATATTATCTATTTATATTGGGTATATAACGGATTTAATAGTAGGAGATCCTTATTATTTTCCACATCCAGTAAGGTTTATAGGAAATCTTATAAGATATATAGAAAAGAAAATTAGAAGAGTTGCTACGACTGATAAGCAACTTAAGATAGGTGGTTTTGTGTTATGGTTTTTTACTGTAATACCAACTTACTTAATTACCTACTTAATAATTAAACTTGTTAGTTTTAATCCATATGTATTTGTGTTTGTAAATTCATTTATCATTTACACAACTTTAGCAACAAAATGCTTAAAGGATGAAGCTATGAAAATATATAGGGTTCTTAAAACTGGAGATTTAAAACAATCAAGAATTCAACTTTCATACATAGTTGGAAGAGATACAGAAAGCTTAAGTGAATCAGAAATAATAAGAGCTACTGTGGAAACTGTTGCAGAAAATACTGTAGATGGGATTATTGCTCCTATGTTTTATGCATTTATAGGTGGTGCACCATTAGCGATGGCATACAAGGCAATAAATACTTTAGATTCTACTGTTGGATATAAGAATGAGAAGTACCTATACTTAGGTTTTGCATGCGCAAAAATAGATGATATAGCAAACTATATACCAGCTAGAATATCAGTATTATTAATATATATAGGAAGTTTAGTATTAGGTTATGACTATAAAAAATGTGCAAAAATAGCAATAAGGGATAGAAAAAATCATAAAAGCCCTAACTGTGCATATCCAGAAGGTGCAGTAGCAGGATCGTTAGGTATTCAATTAGGTGGGACGAATATATACTTTGGTAAGCCCGTCTATAAGCCAACTATTGGAGATAAAGATAGAGAAATAGAAAGTGAAGACATAATCAGAACTAATAGGATAATGTATGCTACATCGATAACTTCAATGATAGTATTTACATTAATATATGTATTATGTGTGAGGTGATGTGGATGAAAGATTTAGGACATGGGGCTAATACTGAGATAATGGCAATTAAATATAATAAAAATCCAAAGGATATTTTAGATTTTAGTTCAAATATAAATCCTAAATTAATACCTAATTTAGAGAGTTATATCTTAGAAGGCCTTAAAGAATGTACTAGTTACCCAGATATAAACTATACAAGATTACGAAAAAATATATCAGATTATATAAAAGTAAAGCCAGAATTTATAATACCAGGTAATGGAGCAACCGAGATTATATATTTATTAATGAAAAGTATAAATAAAAGATTAGCAATATTTAATCCAACCTTTTCTGAATATAAGAGAAGTGCGGAATTGAATGGATTAGATATACTTCATTTAAACTTAGATAAAAATAATAACTTTGAAATAAACTTAGAAAACCTTAAATCAAATATAAATAACTTTGATAGCTTATTTGTATGTAATCCAAATAATCCAAATGGTAAGGTTAAAAACTTAGAAAAAGTACTACACCTTATTGTAGAAAATAATAAGTTATTAATAGTTGATGAAACCTTTATGGAGTTTGTTGAACATGAAGAAAAATACTCTTTAATTAAATATGTAGAAAAATATGAAAATATATTTATTTTAAAAGCTGTTACAAAATTTTTTGGAATGCCTGGTCTAAGATTGGGATATGGAGTTACAAGTAACAAAGAAATAATAGAGAAAATATATACTTATAAAGAACCTTGGACTATAAATTCATTTGCGGATAATCTATCTAACTATATTTTTAAGGATGAAAATTATATAAAAGAAAGCAAAGAGTACTATATAAAAGAAAGATATTTCTTGACTAAAGAATTAAGTCAAATACCTTCTATAGAACTTTATGACACTGATACAAACTTTATATTACTAAGATTAAAGAAAAATAAAGCCAACGATATAAAAGAAAAGCTATTTATAGAAAGTAATATACTTATAAGAGATGCATCTAATTTCATAGGATTAGATGAAAGTTATATAAGAATAGCTATTAAATCTCATAGTGAAAATGAGATTTTAATAAAAGAACTAAAGAAAGTGCTAGGATACTAAAATGAAGTCTTATGGAAGGTGCCCAGCATCCTGTGGAGAATTTGTACAAGGTTATATAAGCGAAGAAGAGTACTTATGTTCTTATGCAATAGACCTATACTCAATAGCTACGGTAGAAGAAAAACTAGAAAATGTAATATTAGGTCCATCAAAATCAAGAAGAGCAATAGAAATGGTTTTTAAAAATTTTAATTTACCAATTAAAGAAAGCAAAAATATTTCTTTAAATATAAATAGTCAAATACCAATAGGTAAAGGAATGGCAAGCTCTACAGCTGACATAGGAGCAACAATAATGGCTACTTTATCACTTATAGGAAAAAGCATGACTAGTGAGCAGATATCAAAGCTAGCATCTAAAATAGAACCAACTGATTCTATTTTTATAGAAGAGGCTAATATATTTAATCCTTTGAATGGGGAAGTGATAAAGTACTTAGGAAATGTTAGAAATGCTAAAGTTCTAATACTAGAGCCTAACATAATTTTAAACACTAAAAAAATAAGAGAAACTCCAAACTACATGGAAATTAAATTAAAAAATAAAGATTTAATTAGAGAAGCTTTTTGCTTATTAGAAGATGGAATTAAGAAAAATGACTTAAATCTAGTAGGTCAAGCGTGCAATATAAGTAGTTTAGCTAATGAAAATATACATGAAAAAGTAGCCTTAAAAGAAATCATAGAAATATCTAAAAACTATGGTGCTTATGGAGTAAACGTAGCCCACAGTGGAACAGTAGTAGGTATCTTACTAGATAAGGCTATGAATGAAGAAAGATTAATTGAATTAATAAGAAATAAAAATTTACATAAGTTTTATAAAAAAATATATTCATCAGACATAATTGATGGAGGAATAAAGGAGGGTACACAATGGAATACATCAAAAATCCTATGGAGATAGAGAGTAAAAGTTTTGAAATTATACAAGGTATAATTGATGAAATTAGACCAGGGTATGAGTTTAAAAATGAAGTAGAAGAAAAAATTATAAAGCGTGCAATACACACTACAGCAGACTTTGAATACTTAGATATATTAAAAATATCTGATAAAGCAGTAGACTCTATAGTAGATGCATTAAACAATAAAGCTACAATATTTACAGATACAAACATGGCTTTAAGTGGAATAAATAAAAGAAAATTATCAGCTTTAGATTGTGACTTTAAATGCTTAGTGGCAGATGAAGAAGTAGCTGATCTTGCAAAAGAAAAAGGAATAACTCGCTCTATGGCAGCAGTAGAGGTAGCAGCTAAAACTCCAGGAAGGAAAATATTTGTGCTTGGTAATGCGCCAACAGCTTTATATAAAGTTATGGAAATGAAGAATGAAGGTAACCTTGATATAGATGCAGTTGTAGGAGTTCCAGTAGGATTTGTTGGAGCAGCAGAATCTAAAGATGAATTAGAAAAAACTGATATACCATACATAATCTCTAAGGGAAGAAAAGGTGGAAGTAATTTAGCTGCTGCTATAATAAATGCTATTTTATATTCTATGTAGGTAAGTATTATGGAAGAGTATGTATATATTGATGGAAAAAAATATAGAAGAGGATATACAACAGGCTCATGCGCTGCAGCAGCATCTAAGGCAGCAACTCATATGCTGCTTACTAAAAATAAAATAGATAAGATTAATATAGATACACCAAAAGGAATACCGCTATCATTAAATGTTTGCAATATAGAGCTTACTGAAAATAAAGCAAAATGCTCCATTGAAAAAGATGGAGGAGACGATATTGATGCAACTCATAGTATGCATATATATGCAGAAGTAGAACTGATAGATAGAACTAATGATGAAGATATTATAGTTGAGGGAGGAATAGGTGTAGGGGTTGTTACTAAAAAAGGTCTTAGTGTTGAAGTAGGAAAACCGGCTATAAATCCAGTTCCAATGAGAATGATAAATAGTGAAGTTAGAAAAGTTATAGGTGAAGATTTTAAGTATAATCTTGGAAAAAGTAAATCTTTAAAAATAACAATATGTGCTCCAGAAGGTGTAGAAATAGCAAAGAAAACATTTAATCCAAGGCTTGGAATTATAGGAGGTATTTCTATACTTGGGACAACTGGAATAGTTGAACCTATGAGTGATGAAGGATGGAAAAAATCTTTATCAATTGAGTTAGAAATGAAAAAAGCTCAAGGGTTAGAAAGTATAATACTAGTTCCAGGTAATCATGGAGAGAAGTTTATAAAAGAAAAACTAAACCTAGATATGAAGTATGTAGTGAGAACTAGTAACTTTGTAGGATATATGTTAAAAGAAGCTCAAAGAATTGGATTTAAAAAAATACTTATGGTAGGTCATATAGGAAAGTACATAAAAATATCTGCTGGTATTTTTAACACTCACAGTAAAATAGCTGATGCAAGAAGTGAAATACTAATCTCTAACTTGGCTATGATGGGAGCACCATATGAATTTTTAAAGAGGATAGAAGGTTGTGTTACTGCTGAAGCTGCAGTAGAAATTATAAATGAAAGTAATTACAAAGATTTTTACAATTTAATAAGCAACAAATGCAAGTTAAAAATAGAACAATATTTATTAGATGAAGAAATAGATGTGGAAGTAATGATATTCTCAATGGATAAAACACTACTTGGAAAATCAGATAATGCAG
This sequence comes from Romboutsia sp. CE17, assembly GCF_012317385.1. Lineage (GTDB taxonomy): Bacteria > Bacillota > Clostridia > Peptostreptococcales > Peptostreptococcaceae > Romboutsia_E. The sequence continues at coordinate 2,514,415 of NZ_CP051144.1, read as the reverse complement.
ATAGTTTAGTGGAGGTATTTAGATGATAAATATAATCGGATTAGGTCCGGGAAACGAAAGTTATATAACTAAGTTAGGTGAAAAGTTAATTATGGAGTCTGAGATTTTAATTGGTGGAAAAAGAAATTTAGAAACTATAAAAAACTTTAAGGGCGAAAAGATTGAAATGGCATCTAATTTAAAGGAAATTTTAGAATATATAAATGCCAACAAACATAAGCAAATATCTGTTATAGCATCAGGTGATCCATCTATATATGGAATAGGAAAATATTTATCTAATAATATTGATAATAAAAATTTGAATATAGTATCTGGAATAAGTTCTTTACAATATATATTTTCAAAAATATATGTAGATATGAACGATTTATATATAACTAGTAGTCATGGAAAGGTACCTGATTTTGATTACATATTATCTCATAAAAAAGTATGTATGGTTACAGATAGCAAAATAGGTCCTCATGAAATTAGTAAAGAGATTATAAATAGAGGCTTAAAGAAAACTATTGTAGTTGGAGAAAATTTATCTTATGATAGCGAAAAAATTACAATAGGAAGTCCAGAAGAAATACTTAAGATAGAAAAATTTGACATGAATGTTGTGGTGATATTAGATGAAAAATAGTGAATTTATAACAGGGAAAGTACCTATTACTAAAGAAGAAGTAAGAGCTATATCTATAAATAAACTTAATTTGGCTAATGCTAAAAGATTTATAGATGTAGGTGCAGGAACAGGTAGTGTAACTGTTGAAGCAGCATATCATTACCCTAATTTAGAAGTTAAAGCAATAGAAAGAAATGATGATGCTTTAGATTTAATAAATAAAAATGTTGAGAAATTTAACTTAAAAAATGTAGAAATAATAAAAGGATATGCACCTGTCGAAATAAATAAAAAGGTAGATGCAATATTCTTAGGAGGTACAGGCAACAATCTTGAAGAAATTATACTATGGTCGAAAGATTTATTAGTAAAAGGTGGAAGATTAGTAGCTAACTTTATAATAGTAGACACCTTTTACCAAACATTAAATTTATTAAGAAAGTACGGATTTAGAAATTTAGATGTATCAGTTCTAAATGTTTCTAAACTAGAGAAACTGGGAAGAGGAGAGTATTTCAAACCTTTAAACCCAATTTACATAATATCTTGTGAAAAAGGAGTAGATAATGATGATGAATAAAGTACACTTTGTAGGTGCAGGACCAGGGGACAAAGAATTAATAACGCTAAAAGGATATAAACTTTTAAGTAATGCAGATGTTGTAATATATGCAGGTTCATTAGTTAACCCAGAACTTTTAGAATATTGTAAGGAAGGTTGCGAAATACATAACAGTGCTTACATGGATTTACAACAAATAACAGATGTTATGGAAAAAGGAATAAAAGAAGGAAAATCTGTAGTTAGATTACAAACAGGAGACTTCTCAATATATGGTTCTATAAGAGAACAAGTCGAAGAATTAAACAAGCTAGATATAGATTATGATTGTACACCAGGAGTAAGCTCATTTTTAGGAGCATCATCAGCCCTTGGAGTAGAATATACAGTACCAGAAATATCTCAAAGTGTAGTAATAACAAGAATGGAAGGTAGAACTCCAGTACCAGAAAAAGAATCAATAGAATCTTTTGCTAAGCATCAAACTTCAATGGTTATATTCTTATCAGTTCAAGAGATTGAAAAGGTTGTTGAAAGATTAATATCTGGAGGATATCCAGAAACTACTCCAATAGCTGTAGTTTACAAAGCTACTTGGCCAGATGAAAAGATAATAAAAGGAACCTTACAAGATATAGCAAAGAAAGTTAAAGAAAACAACATAACTAAAACTGCTTTAATAATGGTAGGAGAATTCTTAGGTAAAGAGTATAACAACTCAAAACTATACGATAAGGATTTTAAACATGAATATAGGTTCTAATATAGCAATACTTAGTATCACTGCAAATGGACGTAAGTTAGCTTGTAAAATAAAAAATCTATTAGATGATGGAGATATTTACTTTATAAATAACAAAAAGGATGAAAATACATCATTAATAAAAGAAAATATAATCAAATCTTCAGAAGATGGGACTGAGCTTTATACTGTAAAAAAAAGATTAAAATTATTTGTAGAAGAGATATTTGATAAGTATGAATACATAGTATTTATAATGGCAACAGGAATAGTAGTTAGGACAATCGCGCCTTTAGTTACTAGTAAGTTTTCTGATCCAGCTATTTTGGTCACTGATGAAAAAGGAACTAATATAATTAGTTTACTAAGTGGACACATGGGTGGGGCAAATGAAATGACACTTCGTATAAGTGAACTTCTAAACTCTAATCCTGTAATAACTACAGCTACGGATACAAATAAAAAATCTTCTTTAGATATGATAGCTAAAAAATTAAATGCACACATCGATAATTTTAGAGACAATGTATTACTAATAAACTCTATGTTAGTAAATGGTGATTCTGTAGGTTTATACTTGGATGGAGAATATAACAATATTGATACCAGAGGATTTACATTATTAGATAATTCTAAGAGTATAAATAAATGCCTATATGATGAAGAAAAATTGAATAAAATTAATTCAAAAACAATTGTAGTTATAAGCAACAAAGAATACTTAGAAGTGGATAATTCATTTAAGAATAACTACAAAATTATAAGAGTAATACCTAAAAATATAGTAATAGGAATTGGATGTAGAAGAGATACAGATAGCTCCTTGTTACAAGAGTCTCTAAACGACTTTATACATAAGAATAATATAGACAAAAAATCAATAAAAGAAATTGGTAGCATAGAAGTAAAGAAAGATGAAAAAGCCATCATAGACTTAAGTGAAGCTCTAAAAGTACCTTTTAAAGTCTTATCAACAGAAGATATCTCTAAGGTAGATGACTTATTTGAAAAATCAGAGTGGGTGAAAAAAAGTGTAGGAGTATACTCAGTTGCTGAACCAGTAGCTCACATATTAAGTGATGGTAATTTAATAATAGAAAAAAATAAATACAAAGGAATTACATTCTCAGCGGGGAGGTTGAAGATATGATATATGTTGTAGGAATTGGTCCAGGAAGTAAAGATATGATGACTATAGAAGCAATAAAAGCTATAGAAAATTCTGATGTAATAGTAGGATATAAAACATACATAAATTTAATAGATGAATTTATAGAAGATAAAGAAGTTGTTTCAAATGGGATGAGACAAGAGATAGATAGATGTAAAAAGGCAGTTGAAATTGCTAAAGAAGGTAAGAATGTAGCTGTTGTAAGTAGTGGAGATGCTGGAATATATGGTATGGCAGGACTTATACTTGAATTAACTACAAAAGAAGAAAAAGAGGTACCTGTAAAAGTAGTTCCAGGAGTAACTGCAAGTATAGGAGCAGCTGCAATATTAGGAGCACCAATAATGCATGATTTCTGTCATATAAGTTTAAGCGACTTATTAACTCCATGGGAAGTTATAGAAAAAAGATTAAAATTAGCTGCTGAAGCTGACTTTGTAGTTTGCTTATATAACCCAAGGAGCAAGGGGAGAAGCGAGCATTTAGCTAAAGCATTTGAGATAATGAGAGAATTCAAAGATGGATCTATCCCAGTTGGAATAGTTAAAGACGTAGGAAGAGAAAAAGAAGAAAAGTTTATTTGTACATTCGATACTATGGATTTTGAAAGAGTAGATATGACAACTATGGTTGTTATAGGAAATAAGAGTACTTTTATAAAAGATGGTAAGATGATAACTCCTAGAGGATACACTGTATAAGGAGGAATATATATGATATTAGTTTTAGGTGGGACCTCAGACAGCTTAGAAATATGCAGTGAACTAAACAAAATATTTAACTTAAAATACACTTTATCTGTAACAACAGAATATGGAAAAGATTTAGCAAAAGGGTATGCAAGGAATGTTATTTTAGGGAAACTTAATAAGAATGAAATGATGAACTTTATAAAAGAAAATAAAGTAAAGCTAATAATAGATGCAACTCACCCTTATGCTATAGAGGTCTCTAAAAATGCAATAGAATGCTCAAGTGAATCTAATATAGAATACATAAGGTATGAAAGAAAATCACTTATAGAAGGTATAGAATACAAAAATATTTTTGTAGTAGATACTATTGAAGAAGCTTGTAGTATAGCAAGTAAAAGAGGAAATAACATATTTATAGGAAGTGGAAGTAAGAACTTAAATAAGTATGTGGAGCTTATAAAAGATAAAAAATTAATTGCAAGAGTATTACCTACAAGTGAAGTTATAAAGAGTTGTGAAGATTTAGGACTAAATGCAGATAACATAATAGCTATGAAAGGTCCGTTTAGTAAAACTATAAATATTGAAATGTATAAGCAATACAAAATAGATTTAGTAATAACTAAGGAAAGTGGAGTTGCTGGAGGATTCTTAGAAAAGATTGATGCAGCAAAGCATCTTGATATACCAGTAGTAATAATAAGAAGAGAAAATATAGAATATCCAAAAGTTATAAATGATGTGAAGGAAATAAGAAATTTAATAAAAATCTAGGGAGATTACACAGGATGAAGAAGGCGGTTTTAGTAGTAAGTTTCGGAACAAGTTATGATGAAACAAGAAAAAAGACAATAGAAGTATGTGAAAAGAAAATAAGCGCAGAACTTAGCGAATACGATTTTTACAGAGCATATACTTCAAATATGATAATCAGAAAAATAAAAAAGAGAGATGGAATTGAAATAAACAACCCATTACAAGCTTTAGAAAAATTATATGAAGAAGGATATGAAGAAGTTATAGTGCAAACGCTTCATATAATTTGTGGGGAAGAATTTAATAAATTAAAAGCACAAATAGAAAGTTATAAGCCTAAATTTAAAAAATTAGTTTTAGGTAGACCATTACTTACTTATATAGATGACTATAAAGAAGTAGTTGAAGCTTTAGAAGTTCAAATACCAAAAATGGAAAATGATGAAGCTGTAGTATTTATGGGGCATGGAACTTTCCATGAATCTCATGCCGCATATCCAGCAATAGAATATATGCTAAGGGACCATGGGATAAATGGATATGTAGGTACAGTAGAAGGTTATCCAGAAATAGAGAATGTAATAAAAAGATTAAAAGAAAATAAGGTAAAAATCGTTAACTTAATGCCACTAATGTTAGTTGCAGGAGATCATGCAATAAATGATATGGCAGGAGATGAAGAAGATTCTTGGAAATCAATATTAGAAGAACAAGGATTTGAAGTTAAGGTACATTTACAAGGATTAGGGGAAAATTATAAAATTCAAGATAAATTTGTAAAGCATGCATATGATTGTATAAAACAATTAAAAGAATTAGAAGTTATATGCTAAACAATTAGGAGGAAGATATAATGGCAAAATTTTATGGAATAGGTACAGGACCAGGAGATAGTTCATTATTAACAGTAAAGGCCGTAGAAACAATACAAAATTTAGATATATTATATACACCAGAGTCAAGAAAAGGTGGAGATAGCTTAGCTTTATCAATAGTAAGTAAATATATTCCAGATAAATTAGAAATAAAATCTAGGCATTTTCCAATGAATTTTAATGATGGAGAAAAGGTAGTTGCTTGGAATAAAATAGCTGAAGAAATAGTCAGAGATGTTAAGTCTGGCAAAAATGTTGGATTTGTAACTTTAGGAGATCCAATGATATATAGTACTTACGTTTATATAATGGAAAGACTTATAGATGATATAGAAGTAGAAACTATACCAGGAATATCTTCATTCTCAAATATAGCTTCTAATCAAAATTTCCCATTAGTTATGGATAGAGAGCCATTAATAGTAATACCATGCACTATGGAAGAAGAAAGAATTGACTATGCATTAGAAAACTATAGTTGTATAGTATTAATGAAGGTATATAAAAATTTCAAAGAAATTATACATAAGTTAGAAAAATTCGGTCTAATAGACAGTGCAATACTTGTAAGCAATTCATCTCAAGAAAGTGAAGTAGTTTATACGGACTTAAGAGATGCACACTTAGAAGAAAAAATATCATACTTTTCAACGATACTAGTAAACAAAGATAATAAAAAGCAATTAGATAAACTAGTTAATAAAGTAGGATAGAAGACTTATATATAAGGAGATTTTGTCATGAAGATAGTAGTTGGAAGCAGAGGAAGCAAATTGGCTCTTACACAAACTAATTGGGTAATAGATCAGTTAAAAAAACATAACCCTGAAGTTAATTTTGAAGTAAAGATAATAAAAACTAAAGGTGACTTAGTACAACATTTATCTTTAGACAAAATAGGGGATAAGGGATTATTTGTAAAAGAAATAGAGCAACAATTAATTGATAAAGAAATAGATATAGCTGTTCACAGTATGAAGGATATGCCTTCTAGCTTACCTAATGGTTTGAAATTTGCAAGTATACCTAAAAGAGAAGATCCAAGAGATGTTCTTGTATTAAAAGAAGGATATAACTGTATAGATGATTTACCAAAGGGAGCAAAAATAGGTACAGGTAGTAAGAGAAGAAAGTATCAATTACTAAAGCATAGACCTGACCTAGAAATAGTTCCAATAAGAGGGAATATTGACACAAGAATAAGAAAAATAAAAGATGAAAATCTAGATGGAGTAGTGCTTGCAGCAGCTGGAATACTAAGAGCTAGTATGAGTGATAGGATAAGCTATTACATACCAACAGATATAATGGTACCTGCTCCAGCACAAGGAGCTCTTGCAATAGAAATAAGAGATAATGATTTAGAAGTAGAGAATTTAATAAACTGTCTAAAAGATAAAGAAACAGAAATACAAGTAGCAGCTGAAAGAGGATTTTTGGATGGAGTAAATGGAAGTTGTCATATTCCAATGGGAGCTTATTGTAAAATAGAAGGAGATAAAATTAAGCTTACAGGATTGTTTGGAGATGAAGAAGGGCATAAGCTGATAATAAAAGAATTAGAAGGTAATGTAAAATTTCCAAGAGAAACAGGATTAGAGTTAGCAAAATTAATCTTAAAGGAGTATGAAAGCTATGAAGGGTAAAGTTTACTTAGTAGGTGCAGGACCAGGAGATTATAAGCTATTAACTCTAAAAGGACTTGAGTGTATAAAGAATGCTGATGTTATAGTTTATGATAGATTAGCAAATTCAAACTATTTAAGAGAAGCTAAGCCTACTTGTGAATTTATATATGTAGGTAAAGAATCTAGTAATCATACACTTCCTCAAGATGATATAAATAGAGTGATAGCTGATAAGGCTAAAGAAGGTAAGATAGTTACAAGACTTAAGGGAGGAGACCCTTATGTATTTGGAAGAGGTGGAGAAGAAGGGCAACTTTTAAAAGAAGAAGGCATAGATTTTGAAGTAGTTCCTGGAATAACTTCTGCTATAGGTGGACTTTGCTATGCAGGTATTCCTATAACTCACAGGGACCATGCATCTTCATTCCACGTAATAACAGGTCATCTAAGAGAAGATGATAAAGAAAATCCTGAGATAAACTGGAACGCTTTAGCTAATACTAGAGGAACTCTTGTATTTTTAATGGGAGTAGCTAATCTAAAGAAAATAAGTGAAAATCTAATCAAAGAAGGAAAATGTAAAGATACTCCAGTTGCACTTATAAGTTGGGCAACTAGGTATAACCAAAGAGTAATAACTTCTACACTAGAAGATGTTTATGAAACTGCTATAAGAGAAAATGTTAAACCACCAACATTAATAGCAATAGGAAGTGTAGTTAATTTAAGGGATACTCTAAACTTCTTTGAAAATAAACCATTATTCGGTAAAAATATAATGGTTACTAGAAGTAGAACTCAAAGTAGTTCAATAGTAGAAAAAATAATGGATTTAGGTGGAAATCCAATAGAAATACCTACTATTAAAATAGAAAAGATGGAAAATAATATTGAGTTAGAAAATGAAATTAATAATATAAAAAATTATACATATTTAGTTCTTACAAGTAAGAATGCTGTAGAGATTTTCTTCGATAAGTTAGAAGAAATGAACTTAGATGCTAGAGCTTTAGCAAATTTAAAGGTATGTGCAATTGGAAGTGCTACAGCTAAGGAAATAAAATCTAGAGGAATAAATCCTGATATAGTTCCAGAAAAGTTTGTGGCAGAGTCTTTATATGATGAGTTAAAAGACAAATTAACTAAAGAAGATAAGATATTAATACCAAGGGCTAAGAATGCGAGGGATTATTTATTAGATAAGTTAGGTGAAATTTGTACTGTAAAAGAAGTTCATACTTATGAAAGTGTAATAGACACTAGTAGGAAGGATGAAATCTTAGATATACTAGATAAAGAAGAGTTAGATTATATAACTTTTGCAAGTTCTTCAAGTGTAAGAAATTTTGTAGAAATTATAGGAGAAGAAAATTTAGAAAAAATAAACAGTTCGAAAGTAATATCTATAGGACCAATAACTTCAGCTACTGCAAGAGAATTAAATATAGATGTCTATAAAGAAGCTGAAAAAGCTACTATAGATAAGATTGTAGAGGCAATTACTGTAGATTAGTATTGATTTGATACTTTTGGAGGGAAGATTATGTTAAGAAGACCTAGAAGGTTAAGAGCTAACAAGGCTATAAGAAATTTAGTTAGAGAAACTAAATTAAATGTAGAAGATTTAATTTATCCTTTATTTATAGTAGAGGGAGAAGGGGTTAAAAGCGAAATTTCTTCACTACCAGATGTATATCATTTTTCAGTTGATATGCTAGAAGATGAAATAAAGGAAATAAAAGATTTAGGAATAGAACATGTAATATTATTCGGTATACCTCATGATCATGAGAAAGATGCTTGTGGTAGTGAAGCATATAACGATAATGGAATAGTTCAAAGAGCTATAAGAAAAATAAAAGAGATAGATCCAGAAATGAATGTAATAACAGATGTATGCATGTGTGAATATACTAGCCATGGACATTGTGGAATCTTAAATGAAAATGGATACGTTAAAAATGATGTTACATTAGAATACTTAACTAAGATAGCAGTAAGCCATGCTAAAGCTGGTGCTGATATGGTGGCACCTTCTGATATGATGGATGGAAGAATAGCAGCACTTAGAGAAGGCTTAGATGAAGCTGGTTTTGAAAATATAGGAATAATGGCTTACAGTGTTAAGTATGCATCTACTTTCTATGGTCCATTTAGAGAGGCTGCTAATTCTGCTCCAAGTTTTGGAGATAGAAAGACCTACCAAATGGATCCAGCTAATTCTAATGAAGCTTTAATTGAGGCTGAGTTAGATGCATTAGAAGGTGCAGATATACTTATGGTTAAGCCTGCTCTTTCTTATTTAGATGTTATAAGAAGAGTTAAGGATAATTTTGAATTACCTCTTGCTGCTTATAATGTTAGTGGTGAGTATGCTATGTTAAAATCTGCTGTTAAGAACGGCATCTTGTCAGAAGGAGCTATTTATGAGTCAGTTATGTCTATTAAGAGGGCTGGTGCTGATATAATAATTACCTACTTTGCTAAAGATTTAGCTAAGATTATAAGAGGGTAAGTTTGTAAGGGGTAATGAGAAGGTATATATTATATTCTTTCTCACTTACCCTTAGTTATTTTACTGTAATAAGTATGTTACAATATTAGTAATTTTTATTACCCTTTGAATTAATATTTTTATTCTTGATACCCTCCTTTGATTTAATTTTCATAGTAGTATATTTTAATTTAATAAAAGAATATATTAAGTATAGAGCCTTGATAATTAAATCTCATTTACGCAATTGAAATCTACGGAAAAACTGTATATTTTCTAACTAATATTTTGCTTAAAATGAAATCAAAATAGTTGATTGGAAATACAGAATATGGGAATCTATTAAGTATAGAGATTTGATAATTAAATCTCATTTACGCAATTGAAATCTACGGAAAAGCTGTATATTTTCTAATAATATTTTTACTTAAAATAAAATCAAAATTGTTGCTTGGAAATACAGAATATGGTAAAATCTCAGATGTAATTTGCATAATAATTATAGTTGATTTTAGATACCTTCCTAAGGGGAGTTTTTTATGCAAAAAATATACGCCATTTTAAGTGGAAGAACCACTTTTAATAAATCAATAAGATAGAAATAGGAGGGATATTATGTTAAAAAAAATAATGAAAAAGGGAAAAAATAATAAAGGATTCACATTAGTAGAATTATTAGTAGTAATAGCTATAATAGCTATATTAGCAGTAGTTGCTGTTCCATCATTAATGAAAAATATAAATAAAGCAAAAGTAGCAGATATAGTAGCAGATTATAGTGCTATAAAAGCTCAAGTACTTGCAACTTATGCAGATGATAGTTTAGTTGACGGAACTTATACAAAAGCAATGGATGGTACTACATTAGCTATGCAAGCAAAATCAGAAGATGAATCACCAGCTGAACCAACAACTAAGTCAACAACTGAATCAATAGAAGTTAATGATTTAAGTAAAGAAGCTGAATATTCTTTAGTGGTAAAAAATCAAACAGCTAAATTAACTATAACAACTAAACATAAAGATATAGCTGAAAAAGTTGCGGAAGCTATAAATGGAAATCAAACAGCTAAAAAAGTTAATGTTGAAATATTAAAATAATAAATAAAGTAGGGATATTATCCCTGCTTTTTTGATAAATATATTAAATTTAATAGATAGAGGTAATAATTATGATGCAAAAAATAAGAATTGGAGATAAACTTGTTCAATACGGATATATAACAGAAGAACAACTACAAAAAGCCCTATCGTTGCAAAAAGAAACAGGAAAAAGAATAGGTGAAATACTTATAGAGCAAGGGTTAATAACAGCAGAATTATTAACAAATGTACTAACAGAAATATTAAAAGTAGACACAATAGACCTAACTCCATCAAATATAAGAACAGAAGCGGTAAAAAAAATACCTAAAAACATATGTAAAAGATACAAAGTATTCCCTTATAAAATAGATGAAAAAAAACTATATCTAGCAATGGAAGATCCACAAGACAGAGAAGCTATACAAGATGTAAGACGTATATCAGGTATGGATATAGTGCCTCATATAGCAACCATTTCAGAAATAAATCAAGCAATAGAAATATGGTATTCAAATACAGATATAGATAAAGCAATAAATGAATATGCAAAAAATGATGTACAAAGTATAATAAAAGAAGAGATAACAGGCGATGAAGATATAAATGCAGCTCCAATAGTTAGACTTGTTCACAGTATATTAGAAAGTGCAGTAAGAAAAAAAGCAAGTGATATTCATATCGAATATGATGGTGACTTAATGAGAGTTAGATTTAGAATAGATGGAATTCTCATGGAACATATGAAGACAAGTGCCAAGGCATACAAGGCTATAATAAGTAGAATAAAAATTATGGCTAATTTAAACATATCAGAACGTAGACTTCCTCAAGATGGAAGGATATATCTTACAGTAGATAATAAACCAATAGATTTTAGAGTATCAACGATGCCAACTAGTAAAGATGAAAAAGTTGTTATGAGAGTGCTAGATAAATCAAGTTTTATGATTGGTAAAGATAAACTAGGGCTTAGCAAAGAATCAATAGATATATATGACAAATTATTATTAAATCCATATGGATTAATATTAGTTGTAGGTCCAACAGGTAGTGGTAAAACAACAACGTTATACTCAATGCTAAATCAATTAAATGATGTAGAAAAAAATATTCTTACAATAGAGGATCCTGTAGAATATGAGTTACAAGGAATAAATCAATCTCAAATAAATTATAAAGCAGGACTTGATTTTACAAGTGCTTTAAGAGCATTTTTAAGACAGGACCCAGATATAATAATGGTCGGAGAGATAAGAGATCATGCAACTGCAGAAATAGCAATAAGAGCATCACTTACAGGACATTTAGTTTTAAGTACACTACATGCAAATACTGCAATCGGAGCAATAGCAAGACTTATAGATATGAATATAGATAGTTTCCTTATAACATCTTCATTAATTGGTGTTGTAGCACAAAGACTTGTAAGAAAAATATGTCCATTCTGTAAAGAAGAATATATAGCTAGTGTAGGAGAGAAAAAAGTATTAGGTTATGATTTAGATAAACATCTGACTTTATTTAAAGGAAGAGGATGTGATAAATGTAATAATACTGGGTATAAAGGTAGACTAGGTATATATGAAATCATACAAATAACAAAAGATATAAGAGATTTAATTGATAAAAATGCTAATGAAGAAGAAATATTAAATAAAGCAAATGAGCTTGGTATGAAAAGTATAAAGCAAGATGCAGCTTATAAAGTTTTAGATGGTCAAACTACAGTTGAAGAAATGTTAAGAGTAACATTTATTAGTGACTAAAAGGAATGATAGAAAATGAATAAATTTACTTATATAGCGATAATGTCAGATGGTTCAAAAACAAAGGGAATTATAGAAGCTAAAGATTTAAGTGAAGCAAGAGAGAAGTTAAAAGCTAAAAAATTAAGAGTTGTGGATATAAAACAAAAGACTTACTTAGGTTTATTTAAAAAAGATATTAAAAGAAAAAAACTAAAATCAGATGCAATAAGTCATTTTTGTAGACAGTTTGCCATAATAATATCTTCTGGAATAAATAGTTTAACAGGACTTGAAACGTTAGCAATGAGAACAGAAAATAAGGTACTCGCATTGGAGATAACCAGAATTGTCGATGTTATAAGAAAAGGTGGAACTATTGCTGATGCTATGTTAGAAAAAGATTCTAAATTCCCAAAGATTTTGGGTGCCATGGTAGAAACAGGAGAAGAAACAGGAACACTTGAAGAGGTTTTGAAAAGTATGGCTACTTTTTATGAAAGAGAACATAGAGTTAATCAAAAAATTAAGAATGCATTAACATATCCAGCAATAATAGCTATATTATCTATTGTAATGTTATTTATATTCACAAGTTTCGTAATTCCCCAAATGATAGATTCTATAATTGATGTTGGTGGAGAGTTACCATTTATGACAAAGATAATAATGGCATTTGGTAATTTTATGGGAAAATTTTGGTGGATAATTTTAATTTTAGTTGTAATCATGTCATATTTATTCCTTCAATACATAAAGACACCAATAGGAAGACATAACAAAGATTTAATAATAAATAAAATACCTCTTCTTGGAAAAGGAATAAATAGTATAGTATCAATGAGATTCTCAAGAACTTTATATTTATTTATTTCAACAGGATATCCAATGTTGAAAGGGCTTGATCATATAAAGGCAAGCTTAAATAATTCACTAGCTGAAAAAGCAGTTTCAGATGTAAAAGAAGGAGTTATAAGGGGGGAAACCTTAGCAGAAAATTTAGAAAGGCATAATTATTTTGACTCGGTATTAATACAAATGATAGCAATCGGAGAGCAAACAGGGCAACTTGAAATTATAAGTAAGCAAATGGCTGAATTTTATGAACAAGAATCAGAAATATATTTAACTAGACTTGTAGCGATGATAGAACCCACTATGATAATAATTGTTGGTATAATAGTTGCAATTTTAGTAATATCAGTATTTTTACCGATGTTAAACATATATGACTCATTATAATGGAGGACGAATGATGAAATTATATATATCATATTACGGAAATTATGTATCTATAGTTGAGGGAAAATATAATTATAAAAAAGATAAATACCTTATAAAAGATCTTCAATTTATATCTAGTGAAGATGTAGATATAGATTACGATGATAAATATAGTTTATTAAGAGAAGCTTTAAAATTAATACAATCTAAAACTAAGAATGTCGTGCTTTGTTTAAATACTAGGGATGTAATAATAAAGCAAAATAATATTCTTAAAGTAAGTCCTAAGGACTTAGATGGAATAATGAAAAACGAAATGTATGAAATGATGTCTTTAGATTATGAAAAATATACTTTTTCATATGAGGTAACAAAAGAGAATATAAAAGACAATTCTACTACATTAGATGTAATAATGGCTGCTATATTAAATGATGAACTAGATACAATTTTAAATATATTTAAAGAAAATAAGTTAAATTTAGAATGTATAGATACAATGTCTACATCTTATGATAGATTACTTAAAAATATTGTATATGAAGATATGATGATGCTTAATATAGGTAATTACGGAAGTTTAGTTAATATATATGCAAATGATAGTTTATTTATCCATGACAATATTCCAATTAAAATAAATGATAAAACTAATCATGATGTTTGTTTAGCATTAGTAGATGAAATAAGAGGACTAATAAATTTTTATTCTTCAAGAAACTTTGGGAAAAATGTTGATAATATAGTTCTAATAGGTGAGCAAAATCACAATAAAGAAGTTGTTAATACATTCCGAGAAGAATTCGATATAGAAGTTTTAGAAGGAATAGAGTATTTATTTGATATAGAAGAAGATATTAAAGGTGATTTACAAAATTATGAGATTAGCAAAATATGTGATGCATTAGGAAGCATGTTAATTAATAAATATAAAAAAGGCTATAATACTATGAATTTACTTCCATATAGTGTTATAGATAATCAAAGAAATAAAGATAGTCTAAAAAAGGGATTATCAATAGGTATTGTTTCTTTGATAATACTTTCATTACCTTATATTGCCCTATGCATATTAAATTCTAAGATTAATAGAACTATAGAATCAGAACAAATCAGTTTAGATAATATATCAGAACAATATAAAAAAATAGATGATATGGAAAAAAGAATTGAAGATTTAAAAGAACAAATTTCAATATATGATAGTTTGGAAAGTAAATCAATAACATGGGCAGAGGTATTAGATCTAATAGATAATAACATACCTTATACTGTTGATTTAACTAATATAGATGTACATTACAATGAAGGTTCATTAGCTAATAAAGAAGAAAATATATCAGAAGATAATAAAGAAAATGCTAATTCACAACAAGATAATGAAACGCCAATATATGATCAGATACCAAATACTATGGTAATAGAAGGTATATCTAATAATTCATATAATATAGGACAATTTGTATATAGTTTAACGCATCTTAGTTGCTTTGAATCGGTACAATTAAAAAGTAGTACAAAAGATGAAGAAAACGGTGGATATAATTTTAATATAGTTGCGGTATTGAAAGAAGGTGCAGTTTTAAGTGAATAGCAAAGAAAAAAAGAGCATATTACAAAAAGAATTAAATATAAAAGAGATATTTATAGTAATTTCAGTTTTTGTTATATTTTTTAGTTATGTATATGTATTTATATATCCAAAATACTCAGAGTTTATAGAATCTAGGTCTAATTTAGAATCCTTACAAAATCAGAGCGATAAATTAGAAGATGAAATAGCTCAAATATCAATTATAGAAAAAAATGTGGAGAGTTTAGAAAATGAACTAAAAGTAAAAAGTAAAATTTTATCATATGATATACAGGATGGAATGTTTTTAATAGGTCTTTCAAATCTTATGAGCGAAGTAGATGTTGATTTAATACAATATTCAGTTGAAGACATAAAACAATATGATAATTTTTACGCTTTACCAGCAACTATACAGGTTAGAGGCAGCTATAAAAATGTAAGAGAAATAATGCATTATCTTGAAAAACAAGAAAATATGACTCAAGTATTAGATTTTGATATAAAGACTTATGAAGAAGAGGAAGATATAAGTCAAAGTGAAAACATATCAAGTATTGTACCTAATAATACAGTATATTGGACAAATAGTGGAACTTTATATCACAAGCAAGATTGTCCAGTGTTACAGTTAGAATCAAGCCAAAGTGGCGAAGAAATACAATCAGGATCTGCATATCAGAGTGGTAAAAATACGCCTGATGAAAATTGTAAACCATATACAGTATTGACGGAGTTAAATAATAACACTACACCAAAAGCGAGTGGTATAGTTACAGCAACATTTAAATTTATAAGCTATTCATCTCAAAATCCATTGTTAGAATTTAACAATGATGATCCAACAACATGGAAGCCTGGAAAATATAATCCATTTAAAACTACGAGTAGATAATTGGAGGCTAATTAATGAAAAAGAGAGGTAATAGTGGATTCACTCTTATGGAGCTTATAATAGCTATAACTATATTTAGTATAGTTATAGCTATTGGATATAAGATTATTAGCGGAATAAGTATATATACTAATAATCAAAAAAATATAACGCTTAATATGTCTAGTGCAAATTTAATTAATCAATATTTAACTAAAGATATAGAACAAAGTAAATCAATTGGAGATAAAGAAACCATAAATAATATAAGTTACAAATATACGATATTTAAAGAAAACACAACTATAGATTATATAGTTGAAAACCATACTAAAAAAAATAAAGATACATATAATTTGACTCGAAAAGAGGGTTCAAGTGAAATATTAATTGTTGATGGTCAGCAAAGATATGATGATAATCCATTTTTAATAAATGAAACTAAAAATAAAGGTGTATATGAAGTTATAGTAAATTATAAAGAAAATAAAGTAAATAAAAAGTATTCATTTCATACATCTACTAGATTAACCTTAGATTTGGATAGTAATGATGACAATGGAAATATGGATAATGAGGTAAATACTCTAGATAGTAGTTCTGATACAGATATATCAAATATAAAAGAAAATTGATAGATTTAAAAATATGGAGAAATTTAAAATGAAAAACAGGAGTTCTAAAGGATTTACTTTAGCGGAAATATTAATATCACTAAGCATCTTGTCTATTTTAATACTAGTGTTTTTCGGTGTAATAAATACTAGTATTAAAAATAATAAAAAGAATGAAATAGATATTAATTCACTTAGTTTAGCACAGAGTGAAGTTGAAAATATAAGAATACAAATAAAAAATAATAATACTTCTAATTTAAAAGATTTAGAAAATAACGAATTTATAATTGGTGAAAATCATAATTATACATTTGATAATTGTGATATAGATGTTTTAGTAGAACAAAAGAGCGATTTATTGTATGAAGTAAATGTAACTGTGAAATATAAAAATCCTAAGGATAGCAGAAAGAAAGTGCAGATAATTACCCAAGTTGTTGTTGGGCGAAGCAATTCTACTTAAAATAGGGAGATTTTGTATGAAAAAAAATAATAATAGAGGTAATGCGCTTGTGCTTGTAATAGTAGTTTTAGCTTTAGTAATAATATTTACAGGCACAATATTTACGCAAATTAATAACCAAATAAAGAGTAATCAAAATTCATTAACTACTGTAGATGCAAAGTATGCAGCAGAGGCTGGTATAGAGAATACTATATCACAGATAATAGAACAAATAGAGTTTAAGGTTAATAATTATCCACAAAGTTCATCTAAATTGCTAAGTAGACTTACTAAATCAAAAAATGATGATTTTGCAATTGTAAAAAATGAATTAATTAATGCTTATGATAAATTACAGGGTATAAATAATAGTTATGGAGTATTAAATGATGTAATTATAAATTTATACGATATAATTTCAAATAATTATTCATCAGTACAACAACTTCAATCAGATATATATGATTTAAAGTATAAATTAATATGGGATACTTCTGAGGAGTGGGTTACGACTACAGAGAATGATAGTATTAGAAATGAAATAAAAGATACAGTTTATTTAGCACTAAGTGATATTAGTAATTCTTTGGTAAAAATATATAGCAGTGATGAAATACATAAAGACCATAAACCTTTATATATAGAAGGAATAAAAGACCAATGGTCTGATAGAATATCTACTGATAGTAATGATATATATAATAAGTTTATAAAAAATTATAATGACAGTAATCATAGTTATACTGTTGAATCGATACAACAGTATATATCAAATGAATTAAAGAATAGTATATATGATTTAGCAAATAGTATCACATCCCTTGAGCATAATTCTCAGCAAACTTTAGTGGATAAAGTAAATACTCTTGGTCATACTACTTCACAAAAATTATTAGACTATATAAATAATGGTGTTAGGTATGAAGGAAGTTCATATCCTGGAAATACATACAATTTTATTAAGTTTCAATATCTTTCATCGACTGCAAGTGAATGGGAAAATACAATAAATACTATGAAGAGTGGAATCTGTGATTCTATTGATATAGCGATACAAGAAAAAATATATAATGATCTTGAGAGTGAATTATATAAAATATATATTGAATACTTTTATAATTATAAATCGCTAAATACAACTACATATGAAAAATTGAAGAAAGTATGCTTAAATTTAGAAGCTATAAAAATAAACTTAATAGAACTAAAATGTAAACTTGGATATACTCCGGTAGATATAGATGGAGAAGTGACATTGCCAGATCCTCCAGGCACAATTAATCCACCAGATAATGGTGATGATATTCCGGGTATATATGTAGAATTACCAAGTTATACTTATCCATTTGAAGACAATTATGGATACTCTGTTGAAGCAATAGAAAGGACACCTATAGTACTATTATATTCAAATAATAAAGTACAAAGTGTAGATGATATATCAATAGAAATAATATCTAGCGGAACTAACAGAGGAAAGAAATATAAAATAAAATCTAAGGTAATATTTAAAACACAAAAAACAACAAATGGAGAATATAGAACAAACTATTCTATAAAAACACATGACAAAATATAAAGCAATGCAAAATAGGAGTACAAAATGAATATATTTGACTTACTAAAAATGGCTATAGAATTAGGAGCATCTGATATACATATAACAGTAGATAGTCAACCTATAGCTAGAGTAAAAGGAAAATTTTTAAAACTGACTGATAGAAAACTGACTAATTATGACACAATGGAAATGGTTCAAGAATTAGCTGGAGAAAAAAACTTTAAAAAGTTAGAATTAAATGGAGAATGTGACTTTTCTGTAGAGATAGATACTGGTGAAAGATTTAGGGTAAATGCATACAAGCAAAAAGGAAATTATGCTATAGCAATAAGAGCTATAACTGCGCAAGTACCAGATTTTGAAACTTTAGGGCTACCAGAAGTATTAAAAACATTTACGCAAAAGCATAAAGGACTTATATTAGTAACAGGACCAACAGGAAGTGGAAAAAGTACAACGCTTGCAAGTTTAATAGACATAATAAATAAAAATCAACAAAAACACATAATAACATTAGAAGACCCTATTGAATATGTTCATCACCATAAAAATAGTATAGTTAATCAAAGAGAAATAGGGCAAGATACAGAGAGTTTTAATTCTGCATTAAGATCAATACTTCGCCAAGATCCAGATGTAATACTTATAGGTGAGATGAGAGATCCAGAAACAATATCTATTGCATTAACAGCAGCAGAAACAGGCCATTTAGTTTTCTCAACTCTACATACAGTTGGGGCCGCTAAAACAATAGATAGAATAGTTGATATGTTTCCATCAGAACAGCAGCAACAAATAAGAACTCAATTATCAACGGTTTGTGAAGGTATAATCTCACAACAACTTATTTCTACTATAGATGGTAGAAAAAGAGTTGCAGCTTTTGAAGTGATGGTATCAAATACAGCTATAAGAAATCTAATAAGAGAAAATAAAACTTATCAAATACAAAATATAATCAGTACAGGTAGTAAGCAAGGGATGAAGTCTATGGATCAAGAATTAATTAATTTATATAGACAAGGCTTAATATCAAGAGATAGTGTATTAAGTAGATGTACAGATTATGAATATACATCTAAACTTATTGGTGAAAGATATTAAATTAGGAGATTATTATAATGGAAGCATATATTAATGTAATGATATTTATATTTGGTATAATATTTGGAAGTTTTTTTAATGTATGTATATTCAGGATACCAAATAATCAATCAATATCAAATCCACCATCGCATTGTTATAATTGCAATACAAAATTAAAACCAAAAGACCTAATACCAATATTAAGTTGGGTATTCTTAAAAGGAAAATGTAGTTATTGTGATAGTAAAATATCATTAAGATATCCATTAATTGAATTATTAACGGGAATATTATTTGTGTTAGTATATAAAGTATACGGCATGAATTTTATAATAATTAATTATTTAGTTTTAACCTCACTGCTTATAATAATAACTTTTATAGATATAGATCATTATATAATACCAGATAAGATAATAATATTTGGATCATTATTCGCAGTAATATTTAACCTAACAGGAAAAGGAATCTCTCTATTAGATAGTTTAGCAGGTGCTATAATATGCGGAGGAGGAATGCTTTTACTTATAAATTTAATAGAATTAATAGTTAAAAAAGAAGTAATGGGTGGAGGAGACATTAAACTATTCTTTATGATTGGATTATTTCTTGGTGTTAAATTAGGACTTTTAACTATACTATTAAGTATATATGTAGGAGCTATATATGGAGTAATTATAATAATATATAGTAATTTAAAAAATATAGATTATAATTCTATGATTCCGTATGGACCATTTATATCAGTAGGGGCATTTATAGCAGTTATATGTGGAACGGATATTATAAATTGGTATATGAATTTAATGATTTAAATTATAAAAATAGTACGAAATTAAAGTTAGCTATATTTTTATTAAAATATGATATATAAAATTTACGAACTAATAGATATTAAATTTAATAAATAACTCTATCTTAGTATGGTTTTACCAACAAGGATAGAGTTTTTTCATTTTATCATAAAAAATCCTAACTTTAATTGAAATAATTGTAAATGATAAAAATTATCATTTACAATTATTTGATATTTGTTATAATACATAATAGAGTTAGGAGTGATAACATGGAATTAATAGATATAATCATAAATGCGGCACAAGAATCTTTTTTACATGTAGGAGTATTACTAGGAGTAGTAATACTAATATTTGGATATATAGATTATAAAACAAGTGGAAACATGGTAAATATTTTAGAAAATAATAAAAGAATACAGCCAATTATAGGAGCGATACTTGGAATAATACCAGGATGTGGAGGTAGTATTATACTAATCCCACTATACGTAAAAAATAAAGTAAGCTTTGGAGCTTTAGTGGCAACACTAGTATCTAGTATGGGTGATGCAGCCTTTATACTAATTTCTACAGATATCAAATCATATCTAGGAGTTAGTTTAATAAGTTTTGTAACAGCTATAATTTGTGGATATATAGTGGATATGTTACATTTAGATAAAAAATTAAAACTTAGAAAAAGCAAACTCTATAATTGTAACTGTAGTAATCCTCAAAAAACAGATTTTGAAAAAGGATTAAGGATAGATTTAAATGCGAAGAAACATATAGGTCATGAAGAAAATGACGAAGTAGATCATGCACTTCATCATAATGAAAAAAGAAAAATAAGTAAATTAGGTTATAAATTTACTCATTCAATAGGATATAAAATATATTATTTACTTATAGCAATAGGATTTGTGATTATGATAACTTCTCATAGTGGAGGACTTGGACACTCACATGTGCATTCGCATACACACACATATTCATATGAACAGGCTCATGAAGAGCACACTAATGAAGAAGAACATATTGATGAAGACGGACATACTCATGAACATGAAGAAAGCTTAGTATTATCAATTGAAAGTATAATAGCATTACTAGGACTAGCTTTATCTATAATTTATACAGTGCTATCTAAAAAGTATATAAAAAATACTACACATGAGGAAGTTGAAAGTAAGATATTATCATTTAAAGAGATGATAATACATTCAGCAAGTGAAACAGCTTTTGTTATAACATGGATATTTATAGGATATTTAGTATATGATTTAGGGGTAATGGTTCTTGGTGGAGAAGAAGTATTACATTCTATATTACTAGTGAATGGTATGATATCTGTAGTAATAGGTGCAGTTCTAGGTATTGTACCTGGATGTGGAATACAAATTATATTTATATCTCTATATTCAAAGGGAATTATACCATTTGCAGCTCTAGTTGCAAATTCAATATCTCAAGATGGAGATGCACTATTCCCACTTATAGCAATGGATAAAAAATCAGCTTTATGGGCTACAATTTTAACTACTATTCCAGCCATACTGATAGGTTTTGTAGTGTATGTGGTAATGAATTAGATATATTTTAGAAATAAAAATTGAGTCAATATATATAATTAAAATGCTAGAACAATAGATTCTAGCATTTTTTATATTTAATGAAGATTATAATCATAAAAATTCTTATACTCCAATAAATTGCACATTTATATAAGCATTCTAATAATATACAATAATGAGTTTAATTATTAGAATAAAAATTGATCTTAATATTGGAGGAATTATGAGGAAAAGAATAGTAAATAATCGTGTATTAGATTATTCTAAATTTAATACAGACATGACTGGATTTGTAAATGATAATAAAATCCAAAGTCCAACTAATTATCTAATGGTAACATCACTTAGAGATAAGCTAACTTATATATATAGAAAAGAAAATAATCAGTGGTCATTAATTCATAAGTGGAGTTGCACAGTAGGCAAACCTTCAACACCAACTATAAAAGGTGTATTTAATGTAGGGTCAAAATACGAATCTATAACATCAGAAGGAAGTACTGTATTTGTAAAATATGCCACTAATATTACAGGAGAATATTATTACCACTCCATATTATATAGGTTATCAGATGGAGAAGTATATGATGATAGACTTGGGGTAGCAATAAGCCATGGCTGTATAAGATTAGCTACAGAAAATGCAGCATGGATATACTACAATGTACCTACAGGCACAACAATAATTATTAATTAACATAAAAATCTCTAAAATATATAGTTTAAATAATGCTGTACGACAATCTTAAATGTAATTATATTTAAATACTTATATGAAGGTTAAATCTTTTTATACATTGAAAAACAACTAGATGCATGATATTATTTAAATAATTAAATAATAAAATACTTTTGTTTTGCTACCGGGTAAAACAAATTAAAGTGCTCAAACACATTCCATTAGGTCTTAGAAGGGATGTTGTCTGAGCTTTTTTTATAGGAGGTTTTATGTGAATAAACATTATGTACTAAAAAATTTCTTTAAATATGTGAGCCTTAATGTTATAGGAATGATAGGACTATCTTGTTATATCCTTGCAGATACTTTTTTTGTTTCCAATGCTCTTGGATCAAATGGACTAGCTGCATTGAACTTTTCTATTCCAATTTATTGCATTATTAATGGTTTAGGTTTGATGATTGGTATTGGAGGAGCAACAAAATATAGTATTTTAAAGTCACAAAATGAAGATGAAAAGGCTAACTCAATTTTTTCCAACACTGTTATTGTAGGAATAGTTATAGGAATTATTATGTCTATTGTGGGTATATTTTTATCTACAACAATAGCAAAGCTACTTGGAGCAGAGGGTGCTACATTAACAATGTCAAGTACTTACTTGACAACAATACTTTGTTTTTCACCATTTTTTATACTAAACAATATAATGCTTGCATTTATACGAAATGATGGAAATCCAAGATTATCTATGGTAGCAATGCTTATAGGAAGTTTTTCAAATATTGTTCTTGACTATATATTTATTTTTCCGTTTTCAATGGGAATGTTTGGGGCAGCCTTTGCTACAGGACTTGCACCAATTATAAGTCTTTGTATTTTATCTTCACATTTTATAAAACAAAAAAATAACTTTAAACTTATAAAATGCAAGATAAATATAAAAATCATAATAAATATTTTAGGACTTGGCTTGTCAGCATTTATTACGGAAATTTCATCAGGGATTGTTCTTATTATATTTAATCTTGTAATATTGGATATTACAGGAGTTGTAGGAGTAGCTGCATATGGAATAGTTGCAAATGTAGCACTTGTAGTAGTTTCAATATTTACAGGAATTTCACAGGGAATACAGCCACTAATAAGCGAGGGATATGGAAAAAATGATAGTATATTGATGAAGCAAGTATTAAAATATGCTATTACATTATCTTTATGTATTGCAACTATTATATACATATTGACTTTCCTTTTATCATATAATATTATTGCTATTTTTAACAGCGAAAATAATGTGGAGTTAATTCCTATTGCTATAAATGGATTACGAATATACTTTACCGGATTCTTCTTTGCTGGGCCTAATATTATTATAGCAGCCTTTTTAAGTGCGACAACAAGAATGAAAAGTGCCTTTGTTGTTTCTATAATGCGTGGATGCATAGCTATTATACCTATTTTACTTCTTCTAACAGCCTTTTTAGGAATGAATGGTGTATGGCTATCATTTACATTTGCCGAGATTATAACAACAATAACTGCAACAATATTTTTAAGCAAATTAAAACCAAAAGTTCAAAATAATGGGGAAATAATGAATTATTAAAATAAAAAACCAAAAGTCTGCTACTTTGTCTTAAGGCCATCTTAAGTAAAGTTAGCAGACTTTGTTATTAAAAATTTAAGTGAGCTACTAAGTGTAATAGATGTTAAAAATTGATAAGTCACATAAATAAATATCTTATAATAGTTGTTCATACAACTATTATAAGATATACTAAGATAGTTGAATGAACAACTAATAAAAGGTGGTATGAATATGTCTAAAGAAAAAAGTAATAACAATAGATATATTGCTAAATATATTTCTCAATTATATAGAAAATCAAGAATTTTTATAAATAGAGAAGTATCTAAGTATGATATTAACTCAGGTCAATTTATGTACCTTATGGATTTATATATTCAAGATGGTAAAAATCAAGAAGAACTATCAGAGAGGTTAAAGGTAGATAAGGGAACAACTGCTAGAGTAATAAAAAAGCTAGAAGAGAAAGATCTTGTAACTAGAGTAAAAGATAGTAGTGACAAAAGATGTAATAGAATTTACTTAACTGAAAAATCTAGAGAAGTTGAGGTTAATATTTTAAATGCTTTTGATGAATGGAACAAAATGATAAGTGAGAATTTAACTGAAGAAGAAGAGGAAACTTTGAGAAATTTACTTGAAAAAGTAGGTAAAAATATAAATATATAAGGAGGAGATTTATGGATAATAATCAAAATGTACTAGGTACAGAGTCAATTGGAAAACTTTTATTAAAATACTCAGTACCGGCAATTATAGGTATGATGGTAAATGCACTTTATAATGTAGTAGATAGAATATTTATAGGTAATATGCCAGGTGTTGGACCTATGGCAATAACAGGTCTTGGAGTAGCAATGCCGGTAATGTCAGTAATAACTGCCTTTGGAACACTTGTAGGTGTGGGTTCAACTACAAATATATCTATAAAATTAGGTCAAGGTAAAAGGAATGAAGCTGAGCGTATTATAGGGAATGCAATAAGTTTAGCAGCAATAATAGGGGCTACCTTAACTATACTTGGAACAGTATTTTTAGATAAAATGCTTATACTATTTGGAGCAAGTGACAGTACCATTTCTTATGCCGAAGCGTATATGAGCTTCATACTAGTTGGAGCAACATTTAGTATAATGTCGATGATGTTTAGTAACTTGATAAGAGGAGATGGTAATCCGAGACTATCAGCTACTATAATGATTATAGGTTGTGCTATGAATATAGTATTAGATGCATTATTTATATTTAAATTTAATATGGGAATAAAAGGAGCAGCATTTGCTACTGTAATATCTCAAATCACTTCTTCAATGATAGGTTTATTATATTATTTAAGAGGAAAATCTAACTTAAGTCTTAAAAAGAAAAACTTAAAGTTAAACAAATCAATCATAGGAGCTATATTTGCTATAGGTTGTGCTCCATTTGCAATGCAATTAACAAACAGTGTAGTTCAGCTTATATTCAATACTTCACTAAAAACATATGGTGGAGACTTATCAATAGGTGCAATGGCAACAATTAGTTCAATAAGTATGATATTTGTAATGCCAGCCTTTGGTTTTGTGCAAGGTATGCAACCTATAGTAGGATTTAACTATGGAGCTAAAAAATATGATAGAGCTAAGAAAGCTCTAAAAATAAGTTTAATATCAGCAAGTATAGTATTTTTACTAGGTTCTTTAGTTATACAACTTGCACCACAAGCTTTAGTTGTAATGTTTAATAAAGATCCAGAACTTATGAATATAACTATAATTGGACTTAGAAAATATGCTCTTGCAATGCCAATAGTAGGTATATCAATAGTAGGAAGTAACTTTATACAATCAATAGGAAAAGCAAAAATGGCTATGGTGTTAGGGTTATTAAGACAGGTTATAATACTAATACCTATGGTACTTATATTACCTAACTTCTTTGGATTAAATGGAGTTTGGTTTGCTCAACCTACTGCAGATACTGTATCAGCAGTTATCACGGGTATAGTTTTAGTTAGAGAGCTTAGAAAGAACTTTAAAACTGAAACAGATGAAATCATTAAAGATGTAAAATCCATAGAGGTTATATAATATAAAAAATACTAGAATTTTAAATTCTAGTATTTTTTTATTAAGGAAACTATATCTAAATATTTATTAATATCTATTTTTACTTCCGCAAACTTCTATTTTATGAGCAACTACCTTTTTCATACTTTCCTTTGCAGGAGCCATATATTTTCTAGGATCATTACTCTTCGGATTTTCACTGAAATATTTTTTTAAAGCATCTGAAAATGGTATTTTTAAATCTGTAGCTATATTAACTTTACATATTCCAAGAGATATAGCTTTCTTTACAAGATAATCAGGGACATCAGAAGCACCATGTAATACTAAAGGTACATCAACGGCTTCTCTTATTTCTTTTAATCTATCAAAATCAAGCCTTGCTTCACCTTTATATAACCCATGAGCAGTTCCTATAGCTATAGCTAGAGAGTCTATACCTGTTTTATCTACAAATTCTTTTGCTTGAGCTGGATTAGTATACATAGCATCTTTTTCATCAACTACAAGATCGTCTTCTTGTCCGCCAAGTCTTCCAAGTTCAGCCTCTACAGTTGCATCAAATCTATGAGCATAATCAACAACATCTTTAACTATATTGATATTATCTTCATATGATAAGTGAGAACCATCTATCATTGTTGACTTGAAACCTAAATCAATATAATGCTTTATATCTTCTACATCCTCGTAATGATCTAAGTGTATTGCAATTGGTATGTCATATTTCTTAGAAGCTACTTCGGCCATAGATACTATGTAATCTCCACCTGCATAAACCAATGTAGAAGGTGTTCCAGCTAAAATTACTGGAGATTTTAATTCATTAGCTGTATCAACAACTACTTGTAGAGTTTCTAAATTATGTATATTAAAGGCAGGTACTGCATATCCTTCCTTTTGAGCTCTTTTTAACATTTCTTTAGTTGATAATATTTTCATGTTTATTCCCCCTTAAGATTAATCGTGATATTCTCCTCTATCCCACTTTTCATTGAATTCATCAAAAAAATGAATATCACCATTTGCATAATCTTTTTCAATCATATTATCTATTTTAGCTATAAGACTTTTATTCTCTTCAGTAGGATTGAATTCTGTACCAAGAAACACATCTATTATGTTTTCTATAAGACCAAGACCTGTAATTCTTCCACCTAATCCTAAAACATTTATTCCTAATTGTTCTCTAGAATATCTTGCTGTTTCTACATCTCTTACAAGAGCAACTCTAGCACCTTTAATTTTTGAAGCTGCATTTGTTATGCCAACTCCTGTACCACATATAACAATTCCTAAGTCAGCTTCACCATTAACTACTTTTTCTGCTGTCAATTTACCATAGATAGGATAATGAGTTCTTGTATGGTCATATGTTCCATTATCTATAACCTTATGTCCTTTTGAAACTAAATAATTAACTATCTTATCTTTTATATCTGTAACAATATGATCACAACCAACTGATATAATCATTTAAAAATTCCTCCTTAAGCCATTTTATTTAACATATCTACTCTTATTTGATGTCTACCACCAGAGTAATCAGATAGTATAAACTTTTCACAAATACTTTTAGCAACTTCTAAACTTGTTACATTAGATCCAATAGTTATAATAGAAGTATTATTATGATCTCTAGTCATCTTTGCAGAGTGCTCATCAGCAACTTGTGCACAAATAATACCTTTATGTTTTACACATACATTAAATGAACCTGTACCATATTCATCTATAACTATAGCTTTTTCACCTTCGTTGTTAAGCATAGAAGTTGCAACTAATGTTGAAGCTTCAAAAAAATCAAAATTTTTTTCTTCAGTTTTATCTACTACTTCAAAACCTTTAGATAATAAATGCTCCTTTATGGCATTTTTAAAGTTAGAACTTTTAAAATCAGAACCAATTAAAATCTTCATAAAAAATCTACACCCCTTAAGTTTTATTTTCTAATTTATTAGAAGTATAATTTGGTATACTTAGAATACTTTTCAATGTTCTCAGAGCTTATATGTTCATCAGTTATAATTGCAGTTACATTTTCTAACTTATAAAATTGATAAAAATCGTGTTTGTTTAGTTTAGATGAATCTGCGACAATATATTTTTCTGTAGCACGATCTAGTATAGTAGCTTGTATCATACCTTCATCTTCGTTAGAATTTGATATAACATTATCATAAATACCATTAACACCAATGAAGGCTTTATTTATATTCATCCTTGATAATGTATCATTGGCTATACTGCCAACAAAAGCTCCTGTTCTACTACGGTAGCTACCTCCAATTAAAATAAGCTCATAACGAGGGTCATCAACAAACTTATTAAATACATATATAGAATTAGTTACGACTTTTAGGTAGCTCGCAGTCATATATTCATATACTAATTCTATTGTAGTACCAGGCCCTAAGAAAATTGAATCTCCATCCGAGATATTTTTAGCTATATTTTTAGCTATACTTCTTTTAAGTTCTATATTAATACTTTGTTTCTCAACATGACTTAACTCTTTTTCAATTGTTATATTATTTAGTTGAGCACCACCTCGAATTCTTTTTAGTACTCCTTTGTTGTCTAAATCCTGTAAATCTCTTCTAACTGTCATTTCAGTTACATTAATAGCTTCAGCTATATCTTTAACTTTGACAATTCCTTTTGCATTTAATAAATCTATAATAATCGAGTGTCTTTCTTCTTTAAGCATTAAAAGCATCCTTTCTTAAAAACAAATGTTAAAAAATGTTCTATTTTTTTTGTTTTTGTTTTATAAAATAACGATAGCATTTAAAAATTAAAAAGTCAAGTAATGAAAAAGTGTAAAATTATCCAGGAAATCGTTGACAAGGATTAGAGAAAATAATAATATAATATTAATCAAACTAAAATAAACTAAAACAAACTAAAACAAACTAAATTGAAAATATTTTTAAAGGGGGAAATTATATGTCAGAATCAACAGAAGTAACAAAAGAAGAATTAAGTATGATAGCTTTTGAAATAATAGCATATTCAGGTGATGCAAGATCTAAATTACTTGAAGCTGTTAAACAGGCTAAAAATAAAAATATGGAACAATGTGAAGTGCTTATATCTGAAGCTAAGCAATGTTTGACAGATGCGCATAATGCTCAAACAAAAATGATTGTTGCAGAAGCTAGAGGGGAAAATATAGATGTAGGATTTTTAACAGTACATGCTCAGGATCATTTAATGACCACATTATTATTACAAGATATTATAGGGAACTTATTAGATATATACAGATAATTTCATTATTACATAATAATACGATTATGTTTATATAAAAGTTTTCAATATATATATTCAGTGGGGGATTAAAATTATGGAGAGTTTAGTAAAACAAATCGAAAAATGGAAACCGTTTTTTGAAAAAATATCTAGAAATAAATACTTAAGAGCTATAAGGGATGGATTTATTTCTGCTATGCCTATAGTACTTTTTTCAAGTATATTTATGCTTATAGCATTTGTTCCGAATATTTTTGGTTTTGAGTGGAGTCCAGAAATACAAGAAATTATACTTAAACCATACAACTACTCAATGGGGATATTAGCTTTAGTAGTTTCAGCAACAACTGCTAAAAACTTAACAGATGCATTAAATAGAGACATGCCTAAGAATAATCAAATAAATAATATATCTACTATGATGGCGGCTATAGTATGTTTCTTAATAGTAAGTGTTGATTCTATAGAAGGCGGTTTTGCTAATGGATATATGGGATCAAAAGGATTAATAACTGCATTCATATCAGCATTTACAGTATCAAATATTTACAAAGTGTGTGTTGAAAATAACATAACAATAAAAATGCCTGATGCGGTTCCACCAAATATATCTCAAACATTTAAAGATATAATACCTTTTGGTGCATCAGCACTTATATTCTGGTTATTTGATTTAGTATTTAGAAATATATTTGATTTTAATTTTGCAGAAGGAGTTATATTATTCTTCCAACCTTTATTTACAGCAGCAGATGGATATCTTGGATTAGCTATAATTTATGGAGCTATGTCATTATTCTGGTTTGTTGGAATACAAGGGCCTTCAATAGTTGAACCAGCAGTATCTGCTATTTATTATGTTAATATAGCAACAAATTTATCTCTTTTCCAAAATGGAGAACAATCAGTCAACATATTAACACCAGGGGTACAACAATTCGTTGCTACACTTGGGGGTACAGGAGCTACTCTTATAATAACTTTAATGTTTGCATTCTTATCTAAATCAAAAGAGTTAAAGGCAGTTGGTAGAGCATCTTCTATACCAGTTCTATTTGGAGTAAATGAACCAATTTTATTTGGTGCACCACTTATATTAAACCCAATATTCTTTATACCATTTATAGGAGCACCAATCATAAATGTTTGGTTATTTAAAATCTTTGTAGATTATCTAGGTATGAACAGTTTCATGTATATATTACCTTGGACAACTCCAGGGCCAATAGGTATAGTACTTGGATGTGGAATGGGACTTTTAACTATAATATTTGCAGCTCTTATATTAGTAGTTGACTTTGTTATTTACTATCCGTTCTTCAAAGTTTATGATAAGCAAAAAGTTGAAGAAGAAAGAGCAAAAGAATCAAAGTTAGGTAATAGTTTAGGTGAAGTAGATACTACATCGAAAGTAATAGAAAAAAATGCAGTTAATACAAAGAGGTTAAATAATAAAAGGGTTCTGGTTTTATGTGCTGGTGGTGGAACAAGTGGTCTTTTAGCGAATGCATTAGCAAAGGCAGCTAAAGAAAATAATATCGATATGTTAACAGCTGCTAATTCTTATGGTGCACATGTGGATATGTTAAAAGATTTTGACTTAGTAATACTAGCGCCACAAGTTGCATCTAACTATCAAGATTTAAAGAAAGATACAGATAGACTAGGTATCAAGGCAGTAGCGGTAGAAGGAAAGAAATATATAGAATTAACAAGAAATCCAAAGAAAGCATTGGAGTTTACACTTGAAATTTTAGGTGATGGAGTTAAAGAGGGGGCGTAAAAATGAGATTACCAGATGATTTTATATTAGGTGGAGCAACAGCTGCATATCAAGCTGAAGGAGCTACAAAAGAAGGAAATAAAGGAAAAGTTGCTTGGGATGATTATTTAGAAAAGCAAGGGAGATTTTTAGCTGACCCAGCAAGTGATTTTTATCATAAGTATCCAGTGGACTTAGAGTTATGTGAAAAATTTGGAGTTAATGGTATACGTATATCTATAGCATGGTCTAGAATTTTTCCAAATGGTTATGGTGAAATTAATCCAGAAGGGGTTGAATTTTATCATAGGCTTATTGATGAATGTATAAAACGTAATGTAGAACCATTTGTTACATTGCATCACTTTGATACACCAAATACATTACATAAAGATGATGACTTTTTAAATAGAAAAACTATTGATTGTTTTGTAGAGTTTGCAAAAGTTTGTTTTGATGAATACGGTGATAAAGTAAAATACTGGATAACTTTTAATGAAATTTGGCCAGTTGCGTGTGGACAGTATATAACAGGAACCTTTCCTCCAGCAATTAAATATAATTTAGAAAAAGCTATACAATCTATGCATAATATGATGATAGCTCATGCTAAAGTAGTTAAATTATTCAAAGACAGTAACTATAAGGGAGAAATAGGTGTTATACACTCTCTTGAGTCAAAATATCCAGACAGAGATTTAGATGAAGATAAACTTGCAGCTGAGATTGAAGATATAGTTGCAAATAAATTCTTACTTGATGCAACATTTAAAGGAGAATACTCTGAGCGTACTATGTTCGGTATAAATAGAGTACTAGAAAAAAACGGTGGAAGCTTAAATATAGAAGATGGAGACATGGAATTATTAAAAGAAGCAAGTAAGTATAATGATTTCTTAGGAATAAACTATTATCAAAGTAGTTTCATAAGAGCATATGAAGGAGAATCAGAGATATATCATAATGGTACGGGGGAAAAAGGTACATCTATATTTAGGCTAAAAGGAATAGGCGAAAAAAGATTTGATAAAGATATTCCAAGAACTGACTGGGATTGGCTTATATACCCAGAAGGTCTTTATGATATGATGTTAAGAATTAAAAATGACTATCCAAACTATAATAAAATATATATAACTGAGAATGGAATGGGATACAAAGATGACTTTGAAGATGGAATAATCATGGATACACCAAGAATTGATTACATACGTAAACATTTAGAAGCAGTTGCACAAGCTATAGACGATGGTGTAAATGTTAAAGGTTATTTCTTATGGTCATTAATGGATGTATTTTCATGGTCAAATGGATATAACAAGAGATATGGTTTATTCTATGTAGATTTTGAAACTCAAAAAAGATACCCTAAAGAATCAGCCTATTGGTACAAATTTGTAAGCGAAACCAAAGAAATATTATAATTTAGAACAAAATAAAATGCTCATAAGAAAAGAATAAGGTTCTTATCTTATGAGTATTTTTATATTCTTAATTAAGGTTATTAATATATTTAATAACCTTAATTAAGAATAATATTTTCAAATGCAATATCAATATAAATTAACTACTATAAAATAAATTAACTACAATTTAATGAAATTGCGTAGCATAATCTATATTGATATAATTAAGTAAAATAAATATTAATGAGGTAATTTATAAAATGAATGAAGTAGATATATCTAAAAATATTTCAGAATATAGAAAAAGAAATGAACTTACTATTAAAGAATTAGCTAATTTGACAGGTGTTACACCATCGTTACTAAGTCAAATAGAAAAAGGTACGGCTAATCCTTCTATAAATACATTGAAACAAATTTCAAGTGCACTAGAAGTACCGTTATTTAATTTTTTTATAAGTGATGTTCCAACTGAAGAATTAGTAGTTAGGAAAGAAAACAGAAAGAAAATAATGTTTGCAGAAGATGATAGTTTTGCTTATGAATTATTAACTCCTAACTCAAAAGGAGAGATAGAGTTTATGTTAATGAAGATACCTTCAAAGGGATCATCTTCAAAAGAAGCATTTAGTCATAAGGGAGAAGAAGTTGCTTATATAGTTGAAGGAGAAGTTAGACTTTATCTGGGGAATAGTGTGATAGATTTAAGAAGTGGGGATAGCGTAAAGATACCTCCTCATTCAGAACATAAATGGGAAAATATAAATGATAATGATTGTGAAGTTATATTTGCAGTAACTCCACCATCTTTCTAATTACTAAGTGGGGAAGGAGATGAGGTAGATGCTTTATCCAATAAATTTAGAATTAGAAAAATTTGATATAGTAATAATAGGTGGAGGAGAGGTTGCTCTAAGAAAGTGTAAAAACTTCTTAGATTTTGGGAAGAAAGTAAAAGTAATAGCTCCAACATTTTTAAAAGAGTTTTATGAGATTAAAAAAGGAGTAGATTTAATAAAGGATGTTTATAAAGAAGATTATATTAAAGATAGTTTTATAGTCGTTGCAGCTACTGATAATAAAGAAGTTAATAAATCTATAGGAGAATACTGTAGTAAGAATAATAAATTGGTAAATGTAGTAGATAATGTAGATTTGTCTAACTATATAGTTCCATCATATATAAAAAGAGGTGATTTACTTATAGGAATATCCACTGGAGGAAAGAGTCCATCCTTATCTAGAAAGATAAAATCAGAATTAGAAGAAGTATATGATGATAGTTATGAAGAATATATAAATATTTTAGGCGAAGTTAGATCTAATATCATAAAAAATTATAAGGATATTAATGAGAGAAGAAGATTAATAAAAAAACTAGTAAATTTAACGTTAGAAGAGTTAATAGAGGAAAACAAAAAATATATATAAAAAAAGATTTATATTATAGACATAGGGTATAAAATAAAATAGAATAATATCATAGTCAACAAGAAATGACAAAATAAGAATGAAATAGACAGTAGTTTCGACATAAAAATTTAATTCGAAAGAATTGTTCAACATAAAATTCCTTTATATACCCAATAGCAAGAAACCCCTTGTAATAGGCTGTGTAAAACAGTCTATTTTTTTTACAGATTTATAAGTTAATCACTAAATACAAAAGATAAAGTTAAGGTAAAGTATTAACTTATATAAAGTTAGGAGTTAGATAAAAATAAAAACTTTATAAAAAGTATTGACTAATTTAAAAAATGATGGTAAAGTATTACTTGTCCGAGAGATACGGATGAAAAATAAAATAAAAGAAAGTCTTGACTAAGGGATAACAACCTGGTAAGATGAGTAAGTCGAGAAAATGAACTTTGAAAATTAAACAGTAGGTTAATTTATATAACTTAAATTCTTTTATAAGAATTAAACACAAACAACCAAGCCAGATATTCAGATAATGATTAGTCTGAGCAAAGGAAACAAATTTTTTTTGAGAGTTTGATCCTGGCTCAGGATGAACGCTGGCGGCGTGCCTAACACATGCAAGTCGAGCGAACCCTTCGGGGTGAGCGGCGGACGGGTGAGTAACGCGTGGGTAACCTGCCCTATACACACGGATAACGTACCGAAAGGTACGCTAATACGAGATGACATAAGAGATTCGCATGGATTTCTTATCAAAGCTCCGGCGGTATAGGATGGACCCGCGTCTGATTAGCTAGTTGGTAAGGTAACGGCTTACCAAGGCGACGATCAGTAGCCGACCTGAGAGGGTGATCGGCCACATTGGAACTGAGACACGGTCCAAACTCCTACGGGAGGCAGCAGTGGGGAATATTGCACAATGGGCGAAAGCCTGATGCAGCAACGCCGCGTGAGCGATGAAGGCCTTCGGGTCGTAAAGCTCTGTCCTCAAGGAAGATAATGACGGTACTTGAGGAGGAAGCCCCGGCTAACTACGTGCCAGCAGCCGCGGTAATACGTAGGGGGCTAGCGTTATCCGGAATTACTGGGCGTAAAGGGTGCGTAGGTGGTTTCTTAAGTCAGAGGTGAAAGGCTACGGCTCAACCGTAGTAAGCCTTTGAAACTGGGAAACTTGAGTGCAGGAGAGGAGAGTGGAATTCCTAGTGTAGCGGTGAAATGCGTAGATATTAGGAGGAACACCAGTTGCGAAGGCGGCTCTCTGGACTGTAACTGACACTGAGGCACGAAAGCGTGGGGAGCAAACAGGATTAGATACCCTGGTAGTCCACGCCGTAAACGATGAGTACTAGCTGTCGGAGGTTACCCCCTTCGGTGGCGCAGCTAACGCATTAAGTACTCCGCCTGGGAAGTACGCTCGCAAGAGTGAAACTCAAAGGAATTGACGGGGACCCGCACAAGTAGCGGAGCATGTGGTTTAATTCGAAGCAACGCGAAGAACCTTACCTAAGCTTGACATCCTTTTGACCTCTCCCTAATCGGAGATTTCCCTTCGGGGACAGAAGTGACAGGTGGTGCATGGTTGTCGTCAGCTCGTGTCGTGAGATGTTGGGTTAAGTCCCGCAACGAGCGCAACCCTTGCCTTTAGTTGCCAGCATTAAGTTGGGCACTCTAGAGGGACTGCCAGGGATAACCTGGAGGAAGGTGGGGATGACGTCAAATCATCATGCCCCTTATGCTTAGGGCTACACACGTGCTACAATGGGTGGTACAGAGGGCAGCCAAGTCGTGAGGCGGAGCTAATCCCTTAAAGCCATTCTCAGTTCGGATTGTAGGCTGAAACTCGCCTACATGAAGCTGGAGTTACTAGTAATCGCAGATCAGAATGCTGCGGTGAATGCGTTCCCGGGTCTTGTACACACCGCCCGTCACACCATGGGAGTTGGGGGCGCCCGAAGCCGGTTAGCTAACCTTTTGGAAGCGGCCGTCGAAGGTGAAACCAATAACTGGGGTGAAGTCGTAACAAGGTAGCCGTATCGGAAGGTGCGGCTGGATCACCTCCTTTCTAAGGAGAATTGCCTACTGTTTAATTTTGAGGGTTCATTCCTCAAAATTGTTAGTACTTTGAGCAACGGGATATTCTCAGAGAGAATAGACGTTGGCGATGTACGTTAGTACTTTGAAAACTGCATAACATTTAGTGATATGACATCATTTAATTATAAATAGACAAGACAAGTCTTTAAAATTACAAACTTTGAGCAATGGGATTTACCTGAATGAATATGAAGGTAAAGACATTGGCGAAGCATTTTAATAACTGGTCAAGTTATTAAGGGTGCAGGGCGGATGCCTTGGCACTAGGAGCCGATGAAGGACGTGATAAGCTGCGATAAGCTTCGGGGAGTTGCACGTAAACTTTGATCCGAAGATTTCCGAATGAGGAAACTCACTTAGAGTAATGTCTAAGTATCGTTAAGTGAATACATAGCTTAGCGAGGGGAACCCGGGGAACTGAAACATCTAAGTACCTGGAGGAAGAGAAAGAAAAATCGATTCCGTAAGTAGCGGCGAGCGAACGCGGAACAGGCCAAACCAATGAAGTTTACTTCGTTGGGGTTGCGGACATGTCATTAACGAAGAGGTATCGTAAGTGAAGAGAGTTGGAAAGCTCCGCTATAAAAGGTAATAGCCCTGTAGCTGAAACGAGAAGACTTTAGACATGATCCAGAGTACCACGGGACACGTGAAACCCTGTGGGAAGCAGGAGGGACCATCCTCCAAGCCTAAATACTACCTAGTGACCGATAGCGCATAGTACCGTGAGGGAAAGGTGAAAAGAACCCCGGGAGGGGAGTGAAATAGAACCTGAAACCCTGTACTTACAAGCTGTGGGAGCACATTTCTTGTGTGACCGCGTACTTTTTGTAGAACGGGCCAACGAGTTACGTTAAGTAGCAAGGTTAAGCACTTAAGGTGTGGAGCCGTAGCGAAAGCGAGTCTTAAATGGGCGATTTAAGTTACTTGGCGTAGACCCGAAACCGGGCGACCTATCCATGAGCAGGTTGAAGCGAAAGTAAAATTTCGTGGAGGACCGAACCCACGAGCGTTGAAAAGCTCGGGGATGACTTGTGGATAGCGGTGAAATTCCAATCGAGCCCGGAGATAGCTGGTTCTCCCCGAAATAGCTTTAGGGCTAGCCTCAAGGTTGAGAGAAGCGGAGGTAGAGCACTGAATGTCCTAGGGGGTATTGCACTTACCGAAGACTATCAAACTCCGAATGCCGTATTCTTATACTTGGGAGTCAGACTGTGGGTGATAAGATTCATAGTCAAGAGGGCAACAGCCCAGATCGTCAGCTAAGGTCCCTAAATGTACGTTAAGTGGTAAAGGATGTGGGATTGCACAGACAACCAGGATGTTGGCTTAGAAGCAGCCACTCATTTAAAGAGTGCGTAATAGCTCACTGGTCGAGTGATCCTGCGCCGAAAATTTCCGGGGCTAAAACGTACTACCGAAGCTACGGCATCATTATGATGGGTAGGGGAGCTTCGTATGCAGGTTGAAGCATGACCGTAAGGACATGTGGACAGTATACGAGTGAGAATGTTGGCATGAGTAGCGAGATGTGGGTGAGAATCCCACAGGCCGTAAACCCAAGGTTTCCAGGGGAAGGTTCGTCCGCCCTGGGTTAGTCAGGACCTAAGCCGAGGCCGAAAGGCGTAGGTGATGGACAACAGGTTGATATTCCTGTACCACCAATAACCGTTTGAGAGATGGGATGACACAGTAGGATAAGCTAACCGTACTGTTGGTTATGTACGGGCAAGCATTGAGGCAGTTCCTATAGGCAAATCCGTAGGAATAATGCTAGGATGTGATGCGGAGCGAAATTTAGTAGCGAAGTAGCTGATTTCACACTGTCGAGAAAAGTCTCTATCGAGGTTAAAGGTGCCTGTACCGCAAACCGACACAGGTGGGTGAGGAGAGTATCCTAAGGCCAGCCAGAGAACTGTTGTTAAGGAACTCGGCAAAATGACCCCGTAACTTCGGGAGAAGGGGTGCCTGCATTTGCAGGCCGCAGAGAATAGGCCCAAGCGACTGTTTACCAAAAACACAGGTTTCTGCTAAGTCGCAAGACGATGTATAGGAGCTGACGCCTGCCCGGTGCTGGAAGGTTAAGGGGATCTGTTAGAGCAATCGAAGCAGTGAACTTAAGCCCCAGTAAACGGCGGCCGTAACTATAACGGTCCTAAGGTAGCGAAATTCCTTGTCGGGTAAGTTCCGACCCGCACGAAAGGCGTAACGATTTGGGCACTGTCTCAACAACAGACTGGGTGAAATTGTAATACCGGTGAAGATGCCGGTTACCTGCGACAGGACGGAAAGACCCCATGGAGCTTTACTGTAGCTTGACATTGGGTCTTGGTACTACATGTACAGGATAGGTGGGAGACTATGAAGCGTGAACGCCAGTTTGCGTGGAGTCACCCTTGGGATACCACCCTTGTAGTACTGGGACTCTAACCATAGGCCATGAATCTGGTCTTGGGACACTGTCAGGTGGGCAGTTTGACTGGGGCGGTCGCCTCCCAAAAAGTAACGGAGGCGCTCAAAGGTTCTCTCAGTACGGTCGGAAATCGTACGTAGAGTGTAAAGGCACAAGAGAGCTTGATTGCAAGACATACAGGTCGAGCAAGGACGAAAGTCGGACTTAGTGATCCGGTGGTTCCGCATGGAAGGGCCATCGCTCAACGGATAAAAGCTACCCTGGGGATAACAGGCTTATCTCCCCCAAGAGTCCACATCGACGGGGAGGTTTGGCACCTCGATGTCGGCTCATCACATCCTGGGGCTGTAGTAGGTCCCAAGGGTTGGGCTGTTCGCCCATTAAAGTGGTACGCGAGCTGGGTTCAGAACGTCGTGAGACAGTTCGGTCCCTATCCGTCGCAGGCGTAGGAAATTTGAGGAGACCTGTCCTTAGTACGAGAGGACCGGGATGGACGCACCTCTGGTGTACCAGTTGTTCTGCCAAGGGCATAGCTGGGTAGCTAAGTGCGGAATGGATAAGCGCTGAAAGCATCTAAGCGCGAAGCCGACTTCAAGATAAGATTTCCCACCGTAAGGGTAAGACCCCAGGAAGACTACCTGGTTGATAGGTCGAAGGTGTAAGTGCAGTAATGTATTTAGCTTATCGATACTAATAGGTCGAGGACTTGACCACAATTTAAATGATAAATTCTAAATGATATGCAGTTTTCAGAGTATTAACTCTAAATAACTTAATAATAAGTTAATCGAAAGATTATGTGGTTACTATAGCAAAGAGGATACACCTGTTCCCATTCCGAACACAGAAGTTAAGCTCTTTAGCGCTGATGGTACTTGGGGGGCAACCTCCTGGGAGAGTAAGACGTAGCCACGTAATCTTTTTTTATGTAATTAAATATTATAGACTGATTACATTGATATTTTAACTATACAATAAGTTTTAATTAAATTTTGAAAAAATATGTTGTTAAAGTTTAAGTTATAAACTATACTTACCTTGAGTGAAGAAATATAAACTTTTTCGGAAACGATTCCGGAAAAGTTATATTATTATTTTAATCATATCAAAAGGGGGATTGTCTATGGACTTATTGCAAATATTAGAACATAATGCTAAGAAAAAACTTTCAGAGTGCACGAATGAAGAAATTTATTTCACAATTTTAAAGACTATTCAAAAATTAAGTGAAGAAAGACTAAGTAAGGATAAACCTAAAAAGAAGTTATACTACATATCAGCAGAATTTTTAATTGGAAAATTACTATCTAATAATCTAATCAATTTAGGCATATATGACGAAGTTAAAGAGATATTATCAAACAACGGTAAGAATCTATCGGAGATAGAAGATATTGAGCTTGAACCATCCTTAGGTAATGGTGGACTTGGAAGATTAGCTGCATGTTTTTTAGATTCAATAGCTACATTGGGAATTCCAGGAGATGGAATAGGTTTAAATTATCATTTCGGATTATTTAAGCAAATATTTAAAAATAATTTACAAACAGAAGAAAAAAATGAATGGATTGAAAATATAGGGTGGTTAAATAAAACTGACACTACTTATGAGATTGAATTTAATGGATTTAAATTAAACTCAAGAATGTATGACATTAATATTACGGGATATAAAAATATAACGAATAAACTGCATTTATTCGATGTAGAAACAGTTGATGAAAGTATAGTAGAAAGTGGAATAAACTTTGACAAAACAAATGTTAATAAAAATCTTACTTTATTCTTATATCCTGATGATAGTGATGTAGAAGGTCGCCTTCTTAGAATTTATCAACAATATTTTATGGTGAGTAATGCTGCAAAATATATATTAGATGAATGTATTGAGAAGGGTAGTAATTTATATGATTTATATGATTATGCAGTGATACAAATTAATGATACTCACCCAACCATGGTTATACCAGAGCTTATTCGCTTATTAGTAGATAAAGGTATAGATATTAATGATGCAATAGAGATTGTATCAAAAACATGTGCATATACGAATCATACGATTTTAGCAGAAGCACTTGAAAAATGGCCAGCTGATTATATTGAAAAAGTTGCTCCTCAGATTATGCCAATAATAAAAGAATTAGATAAAATAGTTAAAAGTAAATATGAAGATGAATCCGTATATATTATAGATAGTGATAACATAGTTCATATGGCTAATATAGATATCCATTATAGTTTTAGTGTAAATGGGGTTGCATCTCTTCATACAGATATATTAAAAAATAATGAATTAAATAATTTTTATAAGATTTATCCAGAAAAATTTAATAATAAAACAAATGGAATAACATTTAGAAGATGGCTAATGCACTGCAATCCATTATTAACGAATTTAATAGAAAATTTAATAGGTGATGACTTTAAACAAGATGCAGAAAAATTGCAAAACTTAAAAAAATATATAGATGATGAAGATGTATTAAAAAATATATTAGACATAAAGAAAGAAAATAAGATTATACTTAAAAATTATATAAAGAAAGTTCAAAATATCGATATAGATGAAAATTCTATTTTTGATATACAGATAAAAAGATTACATGAATATAAAAGGCAACAAATGAATGCATTGTATATCATTCACAAATATTTAAAAATAAAAAATGGTGATTTACCAACAACACCTATAACAGTTATATTTGGTGCTAAAGCTGCACCTGCATATACTATTGCAAAAGACATAATACATTTAATATTGTGCTTACAAGAACTTATAAATAATGATGAGGATGTAAATAAATATTTAAAGGTTGTAATGGTTGAAAATTATAATGTAACAGCTGCAGAAAAACTAATACCGGCTTGCGACATATCAGAACAAATATCTTTAGCATCAAAAGAAGCAAGTGGTACTGGAAATATGAAGTTTATGCTTAATGGTGCATTAACTTTAGGAACAGAAGATGGTGCAAATGTAGAAATACATAGTCTTGTAGGAGATGATAATATATTTATATTTGGGGAGAAAAGCAATAAGGTAATAGAGCTTTATGAAAAGTGCGAATATGATCCTCTTGATTTTTATATAAAAGATAAAGAGATAAAAGATGCATTAGATTTCATAGTTGGGGATAAATTAATGAAAATTGGAAACCAAGAAAATCTTATAAGACTTTATAAAGAGATGATGAAAAAAGACTGGTTTATGACATTATTAGATTTTAAAGAATACTGCAAGATGAAAGATAAAGCATTTAAAGAGTATGAAAATAGATATAAATGGGCTAAGAAAATGTTAATTAATATAAGTAATGCAGGCTACTTTTCGTCTGATAGAACTATAAATCAGTATAATGAGGACATTTGGAATTTAAAATAGATATATATGTAAATTTCAATCAGATTATGGATATTTTTATCGTAAATAAAAACTTAAATAAAAATAATTTATTGATTTTGATATTATCAGGTGTTATTATCTAATTAAAGGGTAAGGAAAACGTTTATGAAATCGGAAACGTTTCCGAAAGTCTTATTTAGAGTAAGTTTAATTAAATGAAAATCTATTTAGGGGGAGTTATTATGGTAAAATTAAAGAAATTTGTAGCAATAGCATTATCAGCAGTTATGTCAACTGTAGCATTAACAGGTTGTACATCATCATCTGATGATCAAGCATCAGATAACAGTCAAGGTTCAGTATATTATCTGAATTTTAAGCCGGAGTCAGAGGAACAGTGGAAAAAGATAGCTGAAGATTATGAGAAAGAAACAGGGGTAAAGGTTAAGGTAGTTACAGCAGCAAGTGGTACTTATGAACAAACACTGAAATCTGAAGTAGCAAAAAAAGATGCACCTACATTATTCCAAATAAATGGTCCAGTTGGATATGAATCATGGAAGGAATATTGTTTGGACTTGAAAGATACAAATCTTTATAGTCATCTTTTAAATCAAGATATGGCTGTTAAAGATGGAGATGGAGTATATGGTATACCTTACGTTGAAGAAGGTTATGGAATAATTTATAACCAAGCAATAATGGATAAATACTTTGCTCTAGACGGTGCAAAAGCGAAATCTGTAGATGAAATAAATAACTTTTCAAAATTAAAAGCAGTAGTAGAGGATATGCAGTCTAAGAAAGATCAATTAGGTATAGATGGAGTATTTGCTTCTACATCTTTAACTCCAGGTGAAGATTGGAGATGGCAAACTCACTTAGCAAACCTTCCTGTATATTATGAATATAAAGATAAGGATGTAAAGGATTTAGATGAAATTGAATTTACTTATTCAGATAACTTTAAAAATATATTTGATCTATATATAAATAATTCAACTTGTGAGCCAGCTTTATTAGGAAGTAAAACAGTTTCAGATTCAATGGCTGAATTTGCTTTGGGAAAAGCAGCAATGGTTCAAAATGGTAACTGGGGATGGTCTCAAATAGCTGAAGTTGATGGTAATACAGTTAAAGAAGATGATGTTAAATTTATGCCTATATATACAGGTGTTGAAGGTGAAGAAAAACAAGGTCTTTGTATAGGAACTGAAAACTATTTTTCTATAAATAGTAAAGCTTCAGAAGCAGATCAAAAAGCATCTATAGAATTTGTTGAATGGTTATTTACTTCTGAAACAGGTAAAAATCATGTAACAAATAAATTAGGATTTATAGCACCATTTGATACTTTTGAAGATTCTGAAGTACCTCAAGATCCATTAGCTAAAGAAGTTTTAAAATATTTAAGTAATGATGATTTATATAATGTAGACTGGAATTTCACTACTTTCCCAAGTCAAACATTTAAGGATAATTTTGGAGCAGCATTACTTGAATACTGCAATGGAAATATGAAATGGGAAGATGTAAAAAAATTAGTTATTGAAGAATGGGCAAGTGAAAAAGAGGCATCTAAATAAGAGTAGAAGTTTTTAATACATTAATTGATATTTAAAAATTAAATTAAATAGAAAGAGCTTATCCATGAATAATAATATATAACGTTAGATCAAACATTTTATAAATGCTATATATATTTATGGCTTAAGCTCTTTATTTAAAAATACTTAATTGATAATATAGATTTTCTACTTAATAATAGGGGGGATAGCATGCAAAAAGCATTAAAAAAATACTTTCCGATATTTCTACTTCCAACACTAATAGCATTTGCTATTGCGTTTATAATTCCTTTTATAACAGGATTATACTTATCTTTTTGTAATTTTACTACAATAAGTGATGCAGAGTTTGTAGGAATAGATAATTACATAAAAGCTTTCTCAGAAGGGCAAGGATTTGTAGAAGCTTTTGGATTTACTACAATATTTACTATTATATCTATAGTAACTGTAAATGTATTAGCGTTTACATTAGCATATTTATTAACAAAAAAAATAAAAGGAACTAATTTTTTCAGAACTGTATTCTTTATGCCTAACTTAATAGGTGGAATAGTTCTTGGTTATACTTGGCAATCTATGATAAACGCATTTTTAGCTAATTATGGAACGACACTTGTAGCAAATCAAAAGTTTGGCTTTATAGGGTTACTTATACTAATGAATTGGCAAATGATAGGATATATGATGATTATTTATATAGCTGGTCTTCAAAGTGTACCATCAGAATTAATTGAATCTGCTAGAATAGATGGTGCTACTAAATGGCAAACTTTAAAAAATGTAACAATACCAATGGTAATGCCATCAATTACAATATGTACATTTCTAACATTATCTAATAGTTTCAAATTATATGATCAAAACTTAGCATTAACTAATGGAGCTCCAATGCATAAAACAGAAATGCTGGCTCTTAACATAGTTAATAGTTTTTATGGAAGATATAACTATGAAGGTGTTGGGCAGGCAAAAGCAGTTATATTCTTTGTAATAGTAGCAGTAATTGCTCTTAGTCAGCTATATTTTACTAGAAAAAGGGAGGTAGAACAATAATGCAAGAGACTTTAGTTAAAAATAGAAATACTAACAATAAAAGTACTCAATCAAATAAGAAAAATGTTAGTAA
This sequence comes from Romboutsia sp. CE17, assembly GCF_012317385.1. Taxonomy (GTDB): domain Bacteria; phylum Bacillota; class Clostridia; order Peptostreptococcales; family Peptostreptococcaceae; genus Romboutsia_E. Next base: position 2,469,602 of record NZ_CP051144.1, on the reverse strand, counting down.
CAATATTATATTTATAATACTTTGTGCACTAGTTATAGTTTTTCTAGCTCCTATTATATTTATAGTTACAAATTCATTCAAAGGTAAATTTTACATCAGTGATAACCCTTTTTCATTTCCTACATCAGAAACGTTTATTGGTATTACTAACTATATAAATGGATTAGAAAAAACTGGTTTTTTAAGTGCTATGGGATGGTCTTTTTTTATAACAATAATGTCAGTAATAGTGATAATACTGTTTACTTCTATGACAGCATATTACATAACTAGAGTTAAAAGTAAGGTTACTAGTGCATTATATTATCTATTTGTTTTTTCAATGATAGTTCCTTTTCAAATGGTAATGTTTCCTATGGTAAAACTATCAGATACTCTGAACCTATCTAATCCATTGGGGATGGTATTACTTTATTTAGGATTTGGAGCAGGATTATCTGTATTTATGTTTAGTGGATTTGTAAAATCTATACCATTAGAAATAGAAGAAGCAGCGACAATAGATGGATGTAATCCGTTACAAATTTATTTTAAGATAGTTCTTCCTATATTAAAACCAACTGCAATAACTGTATCAATATTGAATGCAATGTGGATATGGAATGACTATTTATTACCGTACTTAGTCATAGGGTTATCTACTAAATATAAAACTATACCAGTAGTAATTCAAATGTTAGTAGGATCTAATGGAAACAGAGATATGGGCGCTATGATGGCGATGTTAGTATTAGCAATTATTCCAATTATAATATTTTATTTGTTATGTCAAAAACACATAATAGAAGGTGTAGTTGCAGGTGCGGTAAAAGGTTAGATTCATAATAGGAGGGTAGATTATGAGACGAAGTGGGATGTTACTGCCTATTGCAAGTTTACCATCTAAGTATGGAATAGGCAGCTTTTCAAAAGAAGCTTATGAATTTATAGATATGTTAGAGAGTTCTGGTCAAAGTTTGTGGCAGATACTACCTTTAGGGCCAACTGGATATGGAGATTCCCCATATCAATCATTTTCTACATTTGCAGGAAATCCATATTTTATAGATTTAGATGAATTAGTAAAAGAAGGTTTATTAACAAAGGAAGAATGTAATGGATATGATTGGGGAAGTAATGATGAATATATAGATTATGAAAAAATATACTTATCTAGATTTAAAGTATTAAAAAAAGCTTATAAACGTAGCGAAATATATAGTAATAAAAGGTTTATGGCATATTGTAATAAAAATAAATGGTGGCTTAATGATTATGCTCTATATATGTCGATAAAAGATTTTTTTGGAGGAAAGTCATGGGTAGAATGGGATGTTGATATAAGATTAAGAAAAAAAGAAGCTATACATGAGTACGAAGAAAAATTATCAGATGATATACTATTTTATAAGTATTTACAGTATCTATTTTCAATGCAATGGAATAGGTTGAAATCTTATGCAAATAGAAAGGGAATATCAATAGTAGGTGATATTCCTATTTATGTAGCTTTAGATAGCGCTGATACATGGGCTAATCCAGAGTTATTCCAATTAAATAAGGAATGTGTACCTATAGCAGTAGCTGGATGCCCACCAGATGGGTTTTCGAAAACAGGACAGTTGTGGGGAAATCCACTATACTATTGGGAATATCATAAAGATACAGATTATGAATGGTGGATAAAAAGAATAGAGTATTCATTTAAATTATATGATATCTTAAGAATAGATCACTTTAGAGGTTTTGATGAATATTATTCTATACCTTACGGAGAGAATACTGCTGTAAATGGGTCTTGGGAAAAGGGACCAGGAATAGAGCTATTTAAACATATAAAAGAAAAGTTAGGTAATGTAGAGATTATTGCTGAAGATTTAGGTTTTTTAACGGATAGCGTAAGGCAACTGCTAAGTGATACAGGCTATCCAGGAATGAAAGTATTGCAGTTTGCATTTGATTCAAGAGAAGATAGTGATTATTTACCTCATAACTATAATAATAATTGTGTAGTTTATACAGGAACTCATGATAATAATACAACTATAGGTTGGTATAAAGAGATTAATAAGAAAGATAAAAAGATGTGTATAGACTATATGAATAATAAAAATTCTAGAGAAAGTGAGATACACTGGGATTTTATATGCTTAGCTATGAGAAGTGTTGCAGATACTTGTATAATACCAGTTCAAGATTATTTAGGATTAGGAGAAGAAGCTAGAATAAATACACCATCAACACTAGGAAATAACTGGACTTGGAGAATGAAGCAAAATAGCATATCTAAAAAGAATATAAAAAAAATAAAGATGTTGACTAAACTGTATGGAAGGTAGTAAATTATCAGCTAATTTATATGTATTTATAATATAGTAATTAAAATATAGAGCTGAAAGGATGTGATTAATTTGAAGGCAACCACAATAAAGGATATAGCTAAAAAGTGTGGAGTAGGAGTAAGTACAGTTTCAAGAGCAATTAACAATCATCCTGAAATAAATGAAGATACTAGAAATATGATAATGGAAGTTATAAAAGAAAGTAATTTTATTCCCAATAATAGTGCAAGAAACCTAAAGCTTTCAGACACAAAAACAATAGCAGTATTAATAAAAGGTATAGATAACCCCTTCTTTCAAAATATGATAAAGGTATTTGAAGAAGAGATACAAAATAAAAAATATACTTTTATATTACATAGAGTTGATTCTAATCAAGATGAAGTAGAAGTAGCTTTAGAATTGATAAAGGAAAAGCGATTAAAAGGGATAGTATTTTTAGGTGGGTCTTTTTCACATCAGGAAAATAAACTACAAGAAATAAACATACCGTTTGTATTAAGTACAATAGCTATAGCTGAAGATGTCGATAAGAACTTATATTCATCAGTATCTGTAGATGATATAAGTGAAAGTAAAAAAATAGTAGATTTTTTATGTGAAAATGGACATGAAAAAATAGCTATCTTGGCATATGATAGTGGTGATAGAAGTATAAGTAGATTGCGTGTAGAAGGATATTGTGAAGCTCTAAAGAAAAGAAATATACCAATAAATAAAAATCTAATAAGGTATACGTATGACAGTCTAAGCGCCTATACTATGGAAAATGGTTATAATCTAATGAAGGAGTTATTAGAAGAAGGGGAAGATTTTACAGCTGTTTATGCGATTTCAGACAGTATGGCAGTTGGAGCATGCAAGGCTATACTAGAATATGGGAAAAAAATTCCTGATGATTATTCTGTAGTAGGATTCGATGGATTAGATATTTCCTATTATTATAATCCTTCTATAACGACTATACGACAACCAGTAGAAATGATGGCTAAAGAAACTACAAACATATTGTTCGATTTAATTAATAAGAAGAGTAAACATCAACATAAGGTATTTGAAGGGGAATTAATAGTTAGGGATTCTACTTCTAAATTATAAAAGAATAGAAATAAGAATGAATAATAAGGGAAGTGGCTTTATGATAAATTTATTTGGAATTGACAATAAGTTTTTTGAAACTTTAGAAAAAATATCAAATATAGTTATATTAAATTTTCTTTATATATTATTTAGTATACCTATAATAACTATAGGAGCTTCAACAACAGCTACATATTTTGTTGCAATGAAAATAGTACAAAATGAAGAAGGATATATTTTTAGAACATTCATAAAAAGTTTTAAAGAAAATTTTAAGATTAGTACTATAGTGTGGATAATGATCATGTTAGTTGGAGGAGTATTAATTTTAGATTTTCATATATCAAATGCTATATCTAATTCATCTATTAGTAACATATTTAAGCTTATACTTACAATGGTTAGTATAATAATTATATTTAATATAACATATGTATTTCCTATTATATGCAAGTTTGACAATAGCATAAAAAATACTATAATAAACGCTACCCTTATATCAATACAAAACTTACCTTATACAATTATAATGTCATTATTAAATTTAATACCCATAATATCTATATTATTCTTTAGTAATTATTTAGGATATATAGCATTCTTTTATATAATAATTGGATATGCGGTTGTATCATGTATAAATTCTTTCTTTTTAAATAATATATTAAATAAATATATAAATTAAATAAAGGATACAGAAAAAAGTATAGAAGAATCTATGCTTTTTTATTTTATTCTCTTAAATTAATTTGTATAAAAAGTCTATTTTAAAATTATTAAAAAAGAAATCCACAAAAAATGTGAATGAAATGTGGATAAAAATACCATTATAAGGCTATAAGAAGAATACAAGATGTTTATAATGTTAATAAAAAATAAAGGGGTTGTGGATTATTTTCAAAGGTGAATTTAGTTAGAAAAAATATTAAAAAAGGTATTGACTGATTTAAAATATGGTGATAAAGTATTACTTGTCCAAGAGATACGGACGAAAAATAAAACGAAAGAAAGTCTTGACTAAGGGGTAACAACCTGATAAGATAAGTAAGTCGAGAAAATGAACTTTGAAAATTAAACAGTAGGTTAATTTATATAACTTAAATTCTTTTATAAGAATTAAACACAAACAACCAAGCCAGATATTCAGATAATGATTAGCTGAGCGATGGACAACTTTTATTTGAGAGTTTGATCCTGGCTCAGGATGAACGCTGGCGGCGTGCCTAACACATGCAAGTCGAGCGAACCCTTCGGGGTGAGCGGCGGACGGGTGAGTAACGCGTGGGTAACCTGCCCTATACACACGGATAACGTACCGAAAGGTACGCTAATACGAGATGACATAAGAGATTCGCATGGATTTCTTATCAAAGCTTTTGCGGTATAGGATGGACCCGCGTCTGATTAGCTAGTTGGTAAGGTAACGGCTTACCAAGGCGACGATCAGTAGCCGACCTGAGAGGGTGATCGGCCACATTGGAACTGAGACACGGTCCAAACTCCTACGGGAGGCAGCAGTGGGGAATATTGCACAATGGGCGAAAGCCTGATGCAGCAACGCCGCGTGAGCGATGAAGGCCTTCGGGTCGTAAAGCTCTGTCCTCAAGGAAGATAATGACGGTACTTGAGGAGGAAGCCCCGGCTAACTACGTGCCAGCAGCCGCGGTAATACGTAGGGGGCTAGCGTTATCCGGAATTACTGGGCGTAAAGGGTGCGTAGGTGGTTTCTTAAGTCAGAGGTGAAAGGCTACGGCTCAACCGTAGTAAGCCTTTGAAACTGGGAAACTTGAGTGCAGGAGAGGAGAGTGGAATTCCTAGTGTAGCGGTGAAATGCGTAGATATTAGGAGGAACACCAGTTGCGAAGGCGGCTCTCTGGACTGTAACTGACACTGAGGCACGAAAGCGTGGGGAGCAAACAGGATTAGATACCCTGGTAGTCCACGCCGTAAACGATGAGTACTAGCTGTCGGAGGTTACCCCCTTCGGTGGCGCAGCTAACGCATTAAGTACTCCGCCTGGGAAGTACGCTCGCAAGAGTGAAACTCAAAGGAATTGACGGGGACCCGCACAAGTAGCGGAGCATGTGGTTTAATTCGAAGCAACGCGAAGAACCTTACCTAAGCTTGACATCCTTTTGACCTCTCCCTAATCGGAGATTTCCCTTCGGGGACAGAAGTGACAGGTGGTGCATGGTTGTCGTCAGCTCGTGTCGTGAGATGTTGGGTTAAGTCCCGCAACGAGCGCAACCCTTGCCTTTAGTTGCCAGCATTAAGTTGGGCACTCTAGAGGGACTGCCAGGGATAACCTGGAGGAAGGTGGGGATGACGTCAAATCATCATGCCCCTTATGCTTAGGGCTACACACGTGCTACAATGGGTGGTACAGAGGGCAGCCAAGTCGTGAGGCGGAGCTAATCCCTTAAAGCCATTCTCAGTTCGGATTGTAGGCTGAAACTCGCCTACATGAAGCTGGAGTTACTAGTAATCGCAGATCAGAATGCTGCGGTGAATGCGTTCCCGGGTCTTGTACACACCGCCCGTCACACCATGGGAGTTGGGGGCGCCCGAAGCCGGTTAGCTAACCTTTTGGAAGCGGCCGTCGAAGGTGAAACCAATAACTGGGGTGAAGTCGTAACAAGGTAGCCGTATCGGAAGGTGCGGCTGGATCACCTCCTTTCTAAGGAGAATTGCCTACTGTTTAATTTTGAGGGTTCATTCCTCAAAATTGTTAGTACTTTGAGCAACGGGATATTCTCAGAGAGAATAGACGTTGGCGATGTACGTTAGTACTTTGAAAACTGCATAACATTTAGTGATATGACATCATTTAATTATAAATAGACAAGACAAGTCTTTAAAATTACAAACTTTAATAACTGGTCAAGTTATTAAGGGTGCAGGGCGGATGCCTTGGCACTAGGAGCCGATGAAGGACGTGATAAGCTGCGATAAGCTTCGGGGAGTTGCACGTAAACTTTGATCCGAAGATTTCCGAATGAGGAAACTCACTTAGAGTAATGTCTAAGTATCGTTAAGTGAATACATAGCTTAGCGAGGGGAACCCGGGGAACTGAAACATCTAAGTACCTGGAGGAAGAGAAAGAAAAATCGATTCCGTAAGTAGCGGCGAGCGAACGCGGAACAGGCCAAACCAATGAAGTTTACTTCGTTGGGGTTGCGGACATGTCATTAACGAAGAGGTATCGTAAGTGAAGAGAGTTGGAAAGCTCCGCTATAAAAGGTAATAGCCCTGTAGCTGAAACGAGAAGACTTTAGACATGATCCAGAGTACCACGGGACACGTGAAACCCTGTGGGAAGCAGGAGGGACCATCCTCCAAGCCTAAATACTACCTAGTGACCGATAGCGCATAGTACCGTGAGGGAAAGGTGAAAAGAACCCCGGGAGGGGAGTGAAATAGAACCTGAAACCCTGTACTTACAAGCTGTGGGAGCACATTTCTTGTGTGACCGCGTACTTTTTGTAGAACGGGCCAACGAGTTACGTTAAGTAGCAAGGTTAAGCACTTAAGGTGTGGAGCCGTAGCGAAAGCGAGTCTTAAATGGGCGATTTAAGTTACTTGGCGTAGACCCGAAACCGGGCGACCTATCCATGAGCAGGTTGAAGCGAAAGTAAAATTTCGTGGAGGACCGAACCCACGAGCGTTGAAAAGCTCGGGGATGACTTGTGGATAGCGGTGAAATTCCAATCGAGCCCGGAGATAGCTGGTTCTCCCCGAAATAGCTTTAGGGCTAGCCTCAAGGTTGAGAGAAGCGGAGGTAGAGCACTGAATGTCCTAGGGGGTATTGCACTTACCGAAGACTATCAAACTCCGAATGCCGTATTCTTATACTTGGGAGTCAGACTGTGGGTGATAAGATTCATAGTCAAGAGGGCAACAGCCCAGATCGTCAGCTAAGGTCCCTAAATGTACGTTAAGTGGTAAAGGATGTGGGATTGCACAGACAACCAGGATGTTGGCTTAGAAGCAGCCACTCATTTAAAGAGTGCGTAATAGCTCACTGGTCGAGTGATCCTGCGCCGAAAATTTCCGGGGCTAAAACGTACTACCGAAGCTACGGCATCATTATGATGGGTAGGGGAGCTTCGTATGCAGGTTGAAGCATGACCGTAAGGACATGTGGACAGTATACGAGTGAGAATGTTGGCATGAGTAGCGAGATGTGGGTGAGAATCCCACAGGCCGTAAACCCAAGGTTTCCAGGGGAAGGTTCGTCCGCCCTGGGTTAGTCAGGACCTAAGCCGAGGCCGAAAGGCGTAGGTGATGGACAACAGGTTGATATTCCTGTACCACCAATAACCGTTTGAGAGATGGGATGACACAGTAGGATAAGCTAACCGTACTGTTGGTTATGTACGGGCAAGCATTGAGGCAGTTCCTATAGGCAAATCCGTAGGAATAATGCTAGGATGTGATGCGGAGCGAAATTTAGTAGCGAAGTAGCTGATTTCACACTGTCGAGAAAAGTCTCTATCGAGGTTAAAGGTGCCTGTACCGCAAACCGACACAGGTGGGTGAGGAGAGTATCCTAAGGCCAGCCAGAGAACTGTTGTTAAGGAACTCGGCAAAATGACCCCGTAACTTCGGGAGAAGGGGTGCCTGCATTTGCAGGCCGCAGAGAATAGGCCCAAGCGACTGTTTACCAAAAACACAGGTTTCTGCTAAGTCGCAAGACGATGTATAGGAGCTGACGCCTGCCCGGTGCTGGAAGGTTAAGGGGATCTGTTAGAGCAATCGAAGCAGTGAACTTAAGCCCCAGTAAACGGCGGCCGTAACTATAACGGTCCTAAGGTAGCGAAATTCCTTGTCGGGTAAGTTCCGACCCGCACGAAAGGCGTAACGATTTGGGCACTGTCTCAACAACAGACTGGGTGAAATTGTAATACCGGTGAAGATGCCGGTTACCTGCGACAGGACGGAAAGACCCCATGGAGCTTTACTGTAGCTTGACATTGGGTCTTGGTACTACATGTACAGGATAGGTGGGAGACTATGAAGCGTGAACGCCAGTTTGCGTGGAGTCACCCTTGGGATACCACCCTTGTAGTACTGGGACTCTAACCATAGGCCATGAATCTGGTCTTGGGACACTGTCAGGTGGGCAGTTTGACTGGGGCGGTCGCCTCCCAAAAAGTAACGGAGGCGCTCAAAGGTTCTCTCAGTACGGTCGGAAATCGTACGTAGAGTGTAAAGGCACAAGAGAGCTTGATTGCAAGACATACAGGTCGAGCAAGGACGAAAGTCGGACTTAGTGATCCGGTGGTTCCGCATGGAAGGGCCATCGCTCAACGGATAAAAGCTACCCTGGGGATAACAGGCTTATCTCCCCCAAGAGTCCACATCGACGGGGAGGTTTGGCACCTCGATGTCGGCTCATCACATCCTGGGGCTGTAGTAGGTCCCAAGGGTTGGGCTGTTCGCCCATTAAAGTGGTACGCGAGCTGGGTTCAGAACGTCGTGAGACAGTTCGGTCCCTATCCGTCGCAGGCGTAGGAAATTTGAGGAGACCTGTCCTTAGTACGAGAGGACCGGGATGGACGCACCTCTGGTGTACCAGTTGTTCTGCCAAGGGCATAGCTGGGTAGCTAAGTGCGGAATGGATAAGCGCTGAAAGCATCTAAGCGCGAAGCCGACTTCAAGATAAGATTTCCCACCGTAAGGGTAAGACCCCAGGAAGACTACCTGGTTGATAGGTCGAAGGTGTAAGTGCAGTAATGTATTTAGCTTATCGATACTAATAGGTCGAGGACTTGACCACAATTTAAATGATAAATTCTAAATGATATGCAGTTTTCAGAGTATTAACTCTAAATATGCGGGTGTAGCTCAATGGTAGAGTTCCGGCCTTCCAAGCCGGCTGTGAGGGTTCGATCCCCTTCACCCGCTCCAAATAAGATTATGTGGTTATTATAGCAAAGAGGATACACCTGTTCCCATTCCGAACACAGAAGTTAAGCTCTTTAGCGCTGATGGTACTTGGGGGGCAACCTCCTGGGAGAGTAAGACATAGCCACGTAATCTTTTTTTGTGAAAAGATTATAATTTAAAGAGACAAAGACTAAAAACATAAAAATAAACCATCTAAATCTGATGGTTTATTTTTATGTTAAGAATTATATGAATTTTATATAAAATTAAAGATTATTTAAATAACTTACTATAAATTCATAGATAAAATCTTATTATAAAATTCTAATAATTAATTATAGTAGAAAAAAGTTAAATAAAAAATATAAAAAATAATTTGTGAACAACTAAGTTGATAATGTGGATAAAGTTTTGAAATATAGCTAGAATATAAGATGTTTTCTTGTTGATATTGTTGATAATTTTTTTAGGAAAATTGTGAATAAAATTTAGTTAGAAAAAATATTAAAAAAGGTGTTGACCGATTTAGAATATGGTGGTAAAGTATTACTTGTCCGAGAGATACGGACGAAAAATAAAACGAAAGAAAGTCTTGACTAAGGGGTGAGAACCTGATAAGATGAGTAAGTCGAGAAAATGAACTTTGAAAATTAAACAGTAGGTTAATTTATATAACTTAAATTCTTTTATAAGAATTAAACACAAACAACCAAGCCAGATATTCAGATAATGATTAGTCTGAGCAGGTAGTCAAATTTTGAGCAACGGGATATTTTCGGAGAAAATAGACGTTGGCGAAATGAGCGAAAGCGAATTTTATTTGAGAGTTTGATCCTGGCTCAGGATGAACGCTGGCGGCGTGCCTAACACATGCAAGTCGAGCGAACCCTTCGGGGTGAGCGGCGGACGGGTGAGTAACGCGTGGGTAACCTGCCCTATACACACGGATAACGTACCGAAAGGTACGCTAATACGAGATGATATAAGAGATTCGCATGGATTTCTTATCAAAGCTTTTGCGGTATAGGATGGACCCGCGTCTGATTAGCTAGTTGGTAAGGTAACGGCTTACCAAGGCGACGATCAGTAGCCGACCTGAGAGGGTGATCGGCCACATTGGAACTGAGACACGGTCCAAACTCCTACGGGAGGCAGCAGTGGGGAATATTGCACAATGGGCGAAAGCCTGATGCAGCAACGTCGCGTGAGCGATGAAGGCCTTCGGGTCGTAAAGCTCTGTCCTCAAGGAAGATAATGACGGTACTTGAGGAGGAAGCCCCGGCTAACTACGTGCCAGCAGCCGCGGTAATACGTAGGGGGCTAGCGTTATCCGGAATTACTGGGCGTAAAGGGTGCGTAGGTGGTTTCTTAAGTCAGAGGTGAAAGGCTACGGCTCAACCGTAGTAAGCCTTTGAAACTGGGAAACTTGAGTGCAGGAGAGGAGAGTGGAATTCCTAGTGTAGCGGTGAAATGCGTAGATATTAGGAGGAACACCAGTTGCGAAGGCGGCTCTCTGGACTGTAACTGACACTGAGGCACGAAAGCGTGGGGAGCAAACAGGATTAGATACCCTGGTAGTCCACGCCGTAAACGATGAGTACTAGCTGTCGGAGGTTACCCCCTTCGGTGGCGCAGCTAACGCATTAAGTACTCCGCCTGGGAAGTACGCTCGCAAGAGTGAAACTCAAAGGAATTGACGGGGACCCGCACAAGTAGCGGAGCATGTGGTTTAATTCGAAGCAACGCGAAGAACCTTACCTAAGCTTGACATCCTTTTGACCTCTCCCTAATCGGAGATTTCCCTTCGGGGACAGAAGTGACAGGTGGTGCATGGTTGTCGTCAGCTCGTGTCGTGAGATGTTGGGTTAAGTCCCGCAACGAGCGCAACCCTTGCCTTTAGTTGCCAGCATTAAGTTGGGCACTCTAGAGGGACTGCCAGGGATAACCTGGAGGAAGGTGGGGATGACGTCAAATCATCATGCCCCTTATGCTTAGGGCTACACACGTGCTACAATGGGTGGTACAGAGGGCAGCCAAGTCGTGAGGCGGAGCTAATCCCTTAAAGCCATTCTCAGTTCGGATTGTAGGCTGAAACTCGCCTACATGAAGCTGGAGTTACTAGTAATCGCAGATCAGAATGCTGCGGTGAATGCGTTCCCGGGTCTTGTACACACCGCCCGTCACACCATGGGAGTTGGGGGCGCCCGAAGCCGGTTAGCTAACCTTTTGGAAGCGGCCGTCGAAGGTGAAACCAATAACTGGGGTGAAGTCGTAACAAGGTAGCCGTATCGGAAGGTGCGGCTGGATCACCTCCTTTCTAAGGAGAATTACCTACTGTTTAATTTTGAGGGTTCATTCCTCAAAATTGTTAGTACTTTGAGCAACGGGATACTCTCAGAGAGAATAGACGTTGGCGATGTACGTTAGTACTTTGAAAACTGCATAACATTTAGTGATATGACATCATTTAATTATAAATAGACAAGACAAGTCTTTAAAATTACAAACTTTGAGCAATGGGATTTACCTGAATGAATATGAAGGTAAAGACATTGGCGAAGCATTTTAATAACTGGTCAAGTTATTAAGGGTGCAGGGCGGATGCCTTGGCACTAGGAGCCGATGAAGGACGTGATAAGCTGCGATAAGCTTCGGGGAGTTGCACGTAAACTTTGATCCGAAGATTTCCGAATGAGGAAACTCACTTAGAGTAATGTCTAAGTATCGTTAAGTGAATACATAGCTTAGCGAGGGGAACCCGGGGAACTGAAACATCTAAGTACCTGGAGGAAGAGAAAGAAAAATCGATTCCGTAAGTAGCGGCGAGCGAACGCGGAACAGGCCAAACCAATGAAGTTTACTTCGTTGGGGTTGCGGACATGTCATTAACGAAGAGGTATCGTAAGTGAAGAGAGTTGGAAAGCTCCGCTATAAAAGGTAATAGCCCTGTAGCTGAAACGAGAAGACTTTAGATATGATCCAGAGTACCACGGGACACGTGAAACCCTGTGGGAAGCAGGAGGGACCATCCTCCAAGCCTAAATACTACCTAGTGACCGATAGCGCATAGTACCGTGAGGGAAAGGTGAAAAGAACCCCGGGAGGGGAGTGAAATAGAACCTGAAACCCTGTACTTACAAGCTGTGGGAGCACATTTCTTGTGTGACCGCGTACTTTTTGTAGAACGGGCCAACGAGTTACGTTAAGTAGCAAGGTTAAGCACTTAAGGTGTGGAGCCGTAGCGAAAGCGAGTCTTAAATGGGCGATTTAAGTTACTTGGCGTAGACCCGAAACCGGGCGACCTATCCATGAGCAGGTTGAAGCGAAAGTAAAATTTCGTGGAGGACCGAACCCACGAGCGTTGAAAAGCTCGGGGATGACTTGTGGATAGCGGTGAAATTCCAATCGAGCCCGGAGATAGCTGGTTCTCCCCGAAATAGCTTTAGGGCTAGCCTCAAGGTTGAGAGAAGCGGAGGTAGAGCACTGAATGTCCTAGGGGGTATTGCACTTACCGAAGACTATCAAACTCCGAATGCCGTATTCTTATACTTGGGAGTCAGACTGTGGGTGATAAGATTCATAGTCAAGAGGGCAACAGCCCAGATCGTCAGCTAAGGTCCCTAAATGTACGTTAAGTGGTAAAGGATGTGGGATTGCACAGACAACCAGGATGTTGGCTTAGAAGCAGCCACTCATTTAAAGAGTGCGTAATAGCTCACTGGTCGAGTGATCCTGCGCCGAAAATTTCCGGGGCTAAAACGTACTACCGAAGCTACGGCATCATTATGATGGGTAGGGGAGCTTCGTATGCAGGTTGAAGCATGACCGTAAGGACATGTGGACAGTATACGAGTGAGAATGTTGGCATGAGTAGCGAGATGTGGGTGAGAATCCCACAGGCCGTAAACCCAAGGTTTCCAGGGGAAGGTTCGTCCGCCCTGGGTTAGTCAGGACCTAAGCCGAGGCCGAAAGGCGTAGGTGATGGACAACAGGTTGATATTCCTGTACCACCAATAACCGTTTGAGAGATGGGATGACACAGTAGGATAAGCTAACCGTACTGTTGGTTATGTACGGGCAAGCATTGAGGCAGTTCCTATAGGCAAATCCGTAGGAATAATGCTAGGATGTGATGCGGAGCGAAATTTAGTAGCGAAGTAGCTGATTTCACACTGTCGAGAAAAGTCTCTATCGAGGTTAAAGGTGCCTGTACCGCAAACCGACACAGGTGGGTGAGGAGAGTATCCTAAGGCCAGCCAGAGAACTGTTGTTAAGGAACTCGGCAAAATGACCCCGTAACTTCGGGAGAAGGGGTGCCTGCATTTGCAGGCCGCAGAGAATAGGCCCAAGCGACTGTTTACCAAAAACACAGGTTTCTGCTAAGTCGCAAGACGATGTATAGGAGCTGACGCCTGCCCGGTGCTGGAAGGTTAAGGGGATCTGTTAGAGCAATCGAAGCAGTGAACTTAAGCCCCAGTAAACGGCGGCCGTAACTATAACGGTCCTAAGGTAGCGAAATTCCTTGTCGGGTAAGTTCCGACCCGCACGAAAGGCGTAACGATTTGGGCACTGTCTCAACAACAGACTGGGTGAAATTGTAATACCGGTGAAGATGCCGGTTACCTGCGACAGGACGGAAAGACCCCATGGAGCTTTACTGTAGCTTGACATTGGGTCTTGGTACTACATGTACAGGATAGGTGGGAGACTATGAAGCGTGAACGCCAGTTTGCGTGGAGTCACCCTTGGGATACCACCCTTGTAGTACTGGGACTCTAACCATAGGCCATGAATCTGGTCTTGGGACACTGTCAGGTGGGCAGTTTGACTGGGGCGGTCGCCTCCCAAAAAGTAACGGAGGCGCTCAAAGGTTCTCTCAGTACGGTCGGAAATCGTACGTAGAGTGTAAAGGCACAAGAGAGCTTGATTGCAAGACATACAGGTCGAGCAAGGACGAAAGTCGGACTTAGTGATCCGGTGGTTCCGCATGGAAGGGCCATCGCTCAACGGATAAAAGCTACCCTGGGGATAACAGGCTTATCTCCCCCAAGAGTCCACATCGACGGGGAGGTTTGGCACCTCGATGTCGGCTCATCACATCCTGGGGCTGTAGTAGGTCCCAAGGGTTGGGCTGTTCGCCCATTAAAGTGGTACGCGAGCTGGGTTCAGAACGTCGTGAGACAGTTCGGTCCCTATCCGTCGCAGGCGTAGGAAATTTGAGGAGACCTGTCCTTAGTACGAGAGGACCGGGATGGACGCACCTCTGGTGTACCAGTTGTTCTGCCAAGGGCATAGCTGGGTAGCTAAGTGCGGAATGGATAAGCGCTGAAAGCATCTAAGCGCGAAGCCGACTTCAAGATAAGATTTCCCACCGTAAGGGTAAGACCCCAGGAAGACTACCTGGTTGATAGGTCGAAGGTGTAAGTGCAGTAATGTATTTAGCTTATCGATACTAATAGGTCGAGGACTTGACCACAATTTAAATGATAAAATCTAAATGATATGCAGTTTTCAGAGTATTAACTCTAAATATGCGGGTGTAGCTCAATGGTAGAGTTCCGGCCTTCCAAGCCGGCTGTGAGGGTTCGATCCCCTTCACCCGCTCCAAATAAGATTATGTGGTTATTATAGCAAAGAGGATACACCTGTTCCCATTCCGAACACAGAAGTTAAGCTCTTTAGCGCTGATGGTACTTGGAGGGCAACCTCCTGGGAGAGTAAGACATAGCCACGTAATCTTTTTTTTATTTTATATAAGTTTACATTATCTACATAACTACCTAATATTAATAGTTTTCTTTACTAAATAAGAAAATATAAGTATTAGGTAGTTTTTTATGCTAACATTAATATAAAGTTTATTAACCACTAAGGGGGATTTAGTAATGGATATAATTGAAAATTTAATTAAACAGGGAATTAGTGAAAGCTTAATAGACGATGTATTATATTATAGAAACTATTATAATTTAGACAAAGAATTAGAATATAGAATAACAAAATCTAAATCATATTTTTACGGAAAAGAAAGTGATCTACAAGAAGAAAAATTAATTTATGGGAATGACTTCATTTACATAAAAGATATAGAGAAATTTTCAGATATTGTATCAATGTATTTGAAGAAAGTTATAAGGAATTAAGTTAAAAAAGAAGGAATACAAATGAATATATAGAAGTACATATTATATTTATAAAAAATTAAATATCTATTATTTATAGGTTCTTATGAAGATTAATAGGGAAAGAGGTGAAAATCCTCTACAGCCCCCGTTACTGTAATGTGGACGAAAATTTTATAAACCACTATGATTATTTATTAATCATGGGAAGGTAAAGGAGTAGGAAGAAGCTAAGTCAGGAGACCTGCCTAATAAATATTTATATAACTTTTTCGGGGAGGGAAAAGATTATGATAAATCGCATTTTTAGTGATTGTATTATTAACTTAAAGCCTAACCAATTAGTTAGGTTTTTTTAATACAATATAAAAATATAGAAAGAAGATATTAACATGATAGTTATTGATAAATATGCTTATACAAATAATCTACGAAGTATGAATCCAAATTTTAAATTTGGAGTAGGTATTATATTTTTAGTTGGGTCTATGCTAATCAAAAACTTGATAATTTTATCACTTATTATTTTACTAATGAGTGCAGTTATAGTAGGTGTAGCTAAAATAGATATAATTGATTATATAAATCTATTAAAAATTCCAATAATATTTTTAATTATGAGTATAGCCATGACCCTTATAAGTGTAGCAGATAATCCTAGCAACTTGATAAAAAGCTTTTGCATAGGAAGTAAGTATATAGGTATATCCAATGAATCTATAAGTACATCTATTCATATTTTTTTTAGGGCTATATCTTGCTTAACGTGTGTATATTTTATAATGTTAACAATACCTTTTAATCAATTATTGTTTATATTTAAGAAGATGCATATACCAAGTATAATTTTAGAGTTATCGATGCTTATTTATAGATTTATTTTTATATTTATGGAAGAAGTTTCGGATATACGTAAATCTCAAGAATTAAGATTTGGATATATTGATTTAAAAACATCTTATAAATCTTTTGGACTTTTAGGGAACTTGTTATATAAAAGAATGATGATAAGATATGAAGAAATGTGTATATCACTAGATATGAAGTTATATAACGACACATTTCATATAATAGGAGAATAGTATGTTTAAAATAAATAATTTAACATATCAATATGAGAAAGGGAAACTAGCTTTATCAAATGTGAATATGGATTTTGATAAAGGAGATGTTATAGGAGTCATAGGAACTAACGGATCAGGCAAATCAACTTTATTTATGAATATGATGGGAATCTTAGAGCCTAAGATGGGAAGTATACTATTTAAAAATGAACCTGTACAATATAACAAAAGATATTTATATGGATTAAGAAAAGAGGTTGGTATTGTTTTTCAAGATCCAGAAAAGCAAATATTTTACTCCATGGTATATGATGATATTGCCTTCGCTTTAAGAAATATAGGTGTACCGGAAGAGATTATAAAAGAAAGAATATTAAATGCTTTAGAATGTGTAAATGGATTAGATTTCATTGATAGGCCTGTACACTATCTTAGCTATGGTCAAAAGAAAAGAGTGGCAATAGCTTCAGTAATAGCTATGGAAAATAATATGATATTATTAGATGAGCCAACTGCGGGGTTAGATCCAGTTAGTACTAAGGCTATAGTTGATATTATAAATAACTTGAAAAATAAAGGTGTAAAGATAGTTATATCGAGTCATGATATGAATTTAATTTATCATATATGTGACTATATATATGTTTTGAATAAAGGAGAAGTGATTAGTGAAGGTAGTGCAGAGTTAGTTTTCAGTGATGAAAAAAAAATATTAGATGCAGGTTTAGAACTACCTTGGCTAGTAAAACTTCATAAAAATTTAGACCTACCATTATTCAAGACAGAGGAAGAGTTATATAATTTTTGGAAGGATACAAAGAAAATAGTAAATCATTAATTAAATTAGATAGAAGAATTTGATGAAAAAAATAAAAAGGAATAAATTGACATAAGGCTATAAATTGTGTAATAATTTATTTAGAAAGAAGTACTATCGATTTGAATATATTTAGAAATAGAACCATGAAGGTTTTTGTATTTGTAGAGGGGAATACTCTGCATATGCAAGAACCTTTTTTATTTAGAAACAATCTATTTAATTTAGGGGGGAAAATATGGTATTAAAGAAATTAAAGAAAATAATAACATTATCGCTTATGGTAGCTCTAACAGCTACAGCATTAGTAGGATGTACAAGCTCTAGCTCAAAGGAATCAAATTCAAAATCTCAAGTAACAAATGAAAGAAAAGCTAATAATGAGCTTATAGCAGCTGTAACATATGAACCGGAAGAAGGGTTTGATGCAACTGAAAGTGATCATGGGGACATGACAAGAGTATTCTTTAGTACTTTATTCCAAAGGGATAAAGATTTAGGTATGAAAAATGATTTAGCTGAAAGTCATGAAATATCTGAAGATAGATTAACATGGACTGTAAAAATAAGAGAAGATGTAAAATTTACAGATGGAGAACCATTAACAGCAGAAGATGTTGTTTATACATATGAAATTGCAAAAAATAGCGGTTCATCTATAGATTTAACTATGTTAGAGAGTGTTAAGCAAGTAGACGAATATACTATAGAATTTAAGCTTAATAATCCTCAATCAACATTTATAGAGAAGCTAGCAAGAGTGGGGATAGTTCCAAAACATGTACATAATGAAGGGTTTGCAGATAATCCTATTGGGTCAGGTCCATATAAATTTATTCAATGGGACAAAGGTCAACAAGTAATTGCTGAAGCAAATGAAGACTATTATGGAGATGTTCCATCTATTAAGAAGTTAACTATGGTATTTATGGATGATGATGCAGCATACGCAGCACTTAAAGCAGGTGAAATAGATATAGCATCAATACCAGGGTCTTTTGCTAAAGAAGAAGTAGAAGGTAAAAAGCTAATAGAGTTAGATAGTATTGAAACTTACGGCGTTGCTTATCCTATGGAGAAACCAGGCAAAAGAACAAAGGATGGGAACCCAATAGGTAATGCGGTAACAAGTGATGAAGCAATAAGAAAAGCTATGACTTATGCCATAGATAGAGAAGAATTAGTTGAAGGGATTCTAGAAGGTTATGGAGCGCCATCGTCAACAGGACTAGAGAAGATGCCTTGGTTAAATGAAGATACAGTAATAAAACCTGAAGAAGATGGAGATATAGAAGGAGCTAAAAAAATATTAGAAGAGGCTGGATGGAAAGACACTAATAATAATGGAATAATAGACAAAGATGGTGTTGAAGCTGAATTTAGTTTATTATATACAGATGGAAAGTATAGACAGGAACTTGGATTAGCTTATGTTGAGGTAGCTAAGGAACTAGGTATAAAAGTTAATTTAGAGGCTAGAACATGGGACACAATTATTCCAGATATAAATTCTCAAGCTGTACTTTATGGATTTGGTTCAGGAGATCCTTCAGAAATATACAATTTATATAGTAGTAAGACTTTAGGCGTGGGAGTTCCTTGGAATAACTCAGGGTACTATAAAAATTCTATAGTAGATAAATATATAGACCAAGCTTTGCAAAGTGAAAGTGAAGATGATGCATTAGAATACTGGAAAAAAGCTCAATGGGATGGGAATACAGGATTCTCTCCAAAAGGTGATTGTGCATATACTTGGTTTGTAAATGCAGGGCACCTTTATTTAGCTGATGAAGATTTAGATATAGGTACTCCAGTTGTTCAGCCTCATGGAGGTAGAGTGTTATACAATATAACTGAATGGAAATGGAAGTAATAGAAATATCAATTGACAGGTGTAAGCAGAAATAAATTATTATATTTAGCTCCTTTAGGAGCATATAAAAGGCAATACGATAGATTATGAAAAAGGGGTAACTTTATTATGAAGAATAATGGATTAGTAATATTTATTTTTAAGAAACTTTTTAAGTTAGCAACCCTTCTTGTAGCATTATGTATTGTGACTTTCGTTCTTTTAGAAAAATCTCCTTTAGATCCTATACAGGCATATGTAGGAGCAGACTTAACAGTTAGCCAAGAGCAAAGAGACAATATAGCAGAACATTGGGGATTAGATAAACCACCGTTAGAAAGATTTGGTTCATGGTTTAAATCAATTGCAAAGGGAGATTTAGGAACATCTATGATATATAGAAGACCTGTAATAGATGTAATAGGTGAAAGGTTTATAGCTTCTTTAGGATTAATGATAGTAGCATGGATTATTTCAGGTATATTAGGATTTATTCTAGGAATAGTATCAGGTGTGAATGAGGGTAAGTTTGTAGATAAATTTATTCGGGGATATTGTTATATTTTAATATCAACACCAACTTTTTGGTTAGCAATATTATTAATTATAGTTTTCTCAGTAAATTTAGGTTGGTTTCCAACTGGTCTTGGAGTTCCAATAGGAATATTATCCGAAGAGGTTACATTTACAAGTTTAGTTAAGCACCTGATATTACCAGCATTAACATTAAGTATATTGGGTGTTGCAAATATTTGCCTTCATACTAGAGAAAAAGTTATAGAAGTTTTATCTAGTGATTACATATTATTTGCTAAGTCTCGTGGAGAAAGTAAAAATAGTATAATTTTTAATCACGTTATAAGAAATGTTGCTATGCCAGCAATAACATTACAGTTCTTATCATTTAGTGAGCTTTTTGCAGGAACTGTATTTGCAGAGCAAGTATTTTCTTATCCAGGCCTTGGTCAGGCAACTGTTCAAGCTGGTCTTAAAGGTGATTTACCTTTATTAATGGGAATTGTAATAATAAGTTTAATTTTTGTATATACAGGTAACTTAATAGCAGACATATTATACAGGGTTATAGATCCAAGGGTAAAAGGGGGTAGTAAGGTATGATAGCTAAATTAAAAAATAAAAATATAAGCTCATATAGATTACCCCAAAAAAGATTTGGAGCTAGAGAAAAAACTTTATTATCAATTATTATATTTACAGTATTTTTAGGTACAATTATACTTTTAGGCAATACAATTACATCAGAGCATATAAAAATAAATTTACGTGATAAGAACTTAGCTCCTAGTATGAGTCACTTATTTGGAACAGACTGGGTAGGTAGAGATATGTTTTATAGAACTATTAAGGGGTTAAGTCTTAGTATAAAAGTTGGATTACTATCTTCAGCTATAAGCGGAGTAATAGCTCTTATTTTAGGTTTAATGAGTGCTACTTTAGGGAAGGTAGTAGATGATTTCCTTACATGGTTTATAGATTTAGTATTATCAGTTCCTCATGCCTTAATTATAATTCTTATATCTATATCAGTAGGGGGAGGGTTCAAAGGTGTTGTAACTGGTGTTGCACTTACTCATTGGCCATCACTAGCAAGAGTTATTAGAGCTGAAGTTATGCAGATAAAAGAGTCTGACTATACTAAGATTTCTAGAAATTTTGGAAAGTCAAATTTATATATATCAGTAAATCATATACTTCCGCATATAATCCCTCAATTACTTGTAGGTATAGTACTAATATTTCCACATGCAGTACTTCATGAAGCCTCAATTACATTCTTAGGGTTTGGTTTACCACCACATGAACCAGCTATAGGAGTAATACTATCTGAAGCAATGAAATACTTAAATAGTGGTAGATGGTGGCTTGCGTTTTTCCCAGGTTTAAGCCTAGTAATAGTATCGCTAATGGTAGATAACATAGGAAAGCAAGTTAATAAATTAATAAATCCAAAAACAGCTTATAAATAGGAGGTAAATATGAAAAAGGAAACTATATTATCAGTTAAAGGCTTAGGAGTTTCTTTTTCTCAATATACAAGAGGACTAAGGAGAAGAGATTTAAAAGTAATAACCGATCTTGATATAGATTTATATGAAGGAGAAATTTTAGCGGTAGTAGGGTCAAGTGGATCAGGTAAAAGTCTATTAGCACATGCTATACTTGGAATACTTCCAGATAATTCAAGCACAGAAGGGGATATAATATATAATGGAAAAATATTAAATCAAAAAGATAAAGAAATGCTTAGAGGAAATGAAATAGCATTTATACCACAGTCTGTAAATTTTTTAGACCCATTAATGAAAGTATCAAAGCAGGTTAAAATATCTATAAATAATAAAAAAGAAGCAAATCATGTTCAAAGAAAAATATTTCAAAAGTATGGACTAGATAAAAATGTAGATAGTTTATATCCATTTGAATTATCAGGAGGTATGTCTAGAAAGGTACTTTTATCAACAGCATTAGTATCTGATTGTAAAGTTATAATAGCAGATGAGCCAACACCTGGTTTAGATGAAAAATCTCTTAATGATGCATTAAGAGACTTTAGAAATATAGCAGATAGTGGATGTGCTGTATTAATGATAACTCATGATATTGAAGCTGCTATTAAAGTTGCTGATAAGATTGCTGTATTTTATGCGGGAACAACATTAGAAGTTGCAAAAGTAAGCGATTTTAAAAATTCAGGTATCAATCTAAGGCATCCATATACTAAAGCTCTTTATCATGCATTACCACAAAATGGATTTAAACCTATAAAAGGAACTCAGCCAATGCCAAATGAACTACCAAAAGGATGCTTATTTCAAGATAGATGTGAAAAAGTAAGTGAAGAGTGTAGAGAAAAAAGACCAGATTCAAGAATGGTTAGAGATGGGATGGTGAGATGTATATATGCAACTTAAAGCGCAAGGTATAAATTTTAAATATAAAAATGATAGATATATACTTAAAGATATAGATTTTCATATAAATAGTGGTGAAGTAGTAGGGCTAGTTGCTCCAAGTGGATTTGGGAAAACTACACTAGCTAAAATATTGGTAGGTTATGAAAAGCCTGAAAGTGGTAGTGTTAGTATAGAAGGGATGTCATTAAATAAAAAAAATAAATATAACCCTATACAACTGATTTTTCAACACCCAGAAAAGGCTGTAAATCCAAAATGGAAAATGAGTAAAATTCTAAATGAGGCATTTGAACCTTCTGAAGAATTAATAAATAAAATGGGGATAAAAAAAGAATGGCTAAACAGATGGCCAAGTGAACTATCTGGTGGAGAGTTACAGCGTTTTTGTGTACTTAGAACTCTATCCCCTAAGACTAAATTTTTAATAGCTGATGAAATGACAACTATGTTAGATGCTATAACTCAAGCACAAATATGGGAAGTTGTGCTAGAATATGCTAAAAAATATAATATAGGGGTAATAGTTATAAGTCATGAAAAAGCTCTTGTAAATAGAATTTGTAATAGGGTTGTATATCTTAGTGAGTTTGAAGAACTTAAGGAAAATATTGTATAAATAGTAATGGATAGGTGTAATATTATACCTATCCATTACTATTTATAGTAAAATTTATATATTTTATAGATTTTAAACAATTATATTTGGTAAAAATTTAAGTATAGACTTTTATACAATTTGAACAAAATTAAAATTTAGATTAAAATAGATTTATATGACTGTAAATAGGAGGATTAATATGAATTTAGATACATTAAATCCTGCCCAGAGGGAAGCTGTAGAAAAAACAGAAGGCCCTGTACTTATACTGGCAGGAGCAGGATCGGGAAAAACTAGAGTTCTAACAACTAGAATAGCTCATTTAATGGAAAATAAAAATGTTCAAGCTGCAAATATATTAGCTATAACATTTACAAACAAAGCTGCTACAGAAATGAGAGAGAGAGTAGAAGAAACAATTAAAGAACTTGATACAAAGGACATGTGGATAACAACATTCCACTCTTGTTGTGTACGAATACTAAGAAAAGGAATAAATAGAATAGGATACAATAGAAGTTTTGTTATTTATGATAGCTCAGATCAGGTAACACTAATAAAGGATTGTTTAAAAGAGTTAAACTTAAGTGATAAGGTATTCGAACCTAAGTCGGTTATAAGTACTATATCAGGAGCGAAGGATAAATTATATAGTCCTGCACAATTTAAGGCATTATATAAGGATGATGTAAGAAACTCTAAGATAGCTGATATATACGCACTATATCAAGATCGTCTAAAAAGAAATAGTGCACTAGACTTTGATGATTTAATATACAAAACTGTTGAATTATTTAAAGAAGATCCAGAAACGCTAGAATTCTATAGAAGTAGATTCAAATATATAATGGTTGATGAGTATCAAGATACAAGTAAGGCTCAGTATGAATTAATAAAGATGCTAGCAAAACAACATCAAAACATATGTGTTGTTGGTGACGATGACCAAAGTATATATGGCTGGAGAGGTGCTGATATAAGAAATATACTTGAGTTCGAAAAAGACTATGATGATGTTCATGTAGTAAAGCTAGAGCAAAATTATAGATCAACTCAGATTATACTTGATGCAGCAAACACTGTTATATCTAACAATATAGAAAGAAAAAGAAAAAAACTTTGGAGCGAACAAAAAGACGGAGAGTTAATTAAGATACAGTTAGCATCAGATGAAATGGATGAAGCAGAATTCATAGCGGATACTATATCAAGATTAAAGAGAAGAGATAGAAGAAACTTTAGAGACTTTGCGGTTCTTTATAGAGCAAATGTACAAGCGCGTCCAATTGAAGATGCTTTAAATAGAAGTCAAATTCCATATAATATATATGGCGGAACTAAGTTCTATGAAAGGAAAGAAATAAAGGATTTAATTGCTTATTTAAGAGTTATACAAAATCCACAAGATGATATATCTTTAAAGAGGATTATAAATGTTCCTAGAAGAGGTATAGGCCTTAGAACTATAGAAAAAATAGAAGATAGAGCAAGCTTAAAGCAGGAAAGTTTATATTCCGTCCTTATAGATATAGAAAGTAATTCCGATATATCAACAAAAGCTAGAGCGAGTATAAGTGGATTTGTTGATTTAATGGGAACTTTAAGAACAATAAAAGAAGTATATCCTGTTAGTAAGCTAATAGAAAAGGTACTAGATACATCTGGATATTTAGATGAATTACAAAAAGATAGTAATAAAGAAGAAGCTGAAGATAGAATAGAAAACTTAAAAGAATTCATATCTGTAGCCATAGAATTTGAACAAAATAGCGAAGAAAAAGATTTAGAGACATTCTTAACAACAGTGGCACTTACATCAGAATCTAGTGATGATGAAGAAGATGATAGGGTATCTTTAATGACAATTCATACATCTAAAGGATTAGAATTCCCTGTTGTATTCTTAACAGGTATGGAGGAAAAATTATTCCCAATAGCAAGAGCTATTACATCTATGAGGGATTCTGATATAGAAGAGGAAAGAAGACTTTGCTATGTTGGTATAACAAGGGCAAAAGAAGAGTTATATATGACTTTAACTCAAAGAAGAACATTGTATGGAAAAACAAATCCATCTATAGCATCTAGATTTATGGAAGAATTACCTTCTGAATGTATAGAAAGACTTAATAAATCAGATAATGAATTAAGCTATTCTAAAGCTAATTATAATATACTAGATAAATATACTAAAAAGTATATGAATAATATTCAAAAGTCATCTATAGCTAAAAAAGTAAATGCAACTGTAAAAGATAGCACAAAAGAAACAAACATAGATGATATTAAGCCGGGGGCAAAAGTTCATCACCCTAAGTTTGGTGTTGGAACTGTTGTCATGATGAAAGGTACAGATGTAACAATCGCTTTTGATAATCAAGGTTTAAAGACTATAAATAAAGAATACACAACTTTAGACTTATTGTAATTTAGGAGGGTTATTGTGGAAATAAAAGAATTTGCTAGAGATTTATTAGAATATATATATGAAAGCCCAACATCTTTTCATGCAGTTAAGACATCAAAGAAGCTTTTAGATAATAACGGATTTAAAGAAATAAAATTAAATGAAAGATGGAAATTAGAAGTTGGAGGAAAGTATTATATAACAAAAAATTCTTCAGCTATAGTAGCTTTTATTATAAATTCTAAAGATATAGAAACAGAAGGAGTTAGAATGATAGCATCTCATTCTGACTCGCCTTCATTTAGAATAAAACCTAATGCAGAAATATGTGTAGAAAATACATACTTAAAATTAAATACAGAGTGTTATGGAGGTCCTATACTAAATACATGGTTAGATAGACCCCTATCAATAGCAGGTAGAGTGGTTTTAAAGAGTAATGATGTATTAAATCCTAAAGAGGTATTAGTAAACTTTAAAAAGCCAATTTGTATAATACCTAATGTTGCAATACATTTAAATAGAAGCATAAATGACGGATATAAGTACAACAAACAAAAAGATATGTTACCTTTAATAGGTTTAATAAATGAATCCTTAGAAAAAGATAATTTTCTTGTTAAAGAATTATCTAAAGAACTAGATGTTGAAGTTCAAGAGATATTAGATTTTGATTTATTTTTATATGAATATGAAAAAGGTTGTTTAATGGGTATAAATGAAGAATTCATATCTACAGGAAGATTAGATAACTTATCTATGGCTCATGCTAGCTTAAATGCTCTTATAAATTCAAAGGGAACTAAAGGTATAAATTTAGTAACAGTATTTGATAATGAAGAAGTTGGAAGCTCGACTAAGCAAGGAGCAGACTCTAATATGCTACTTAATATACTAGAAAGAATTTGTATATCTTTGGGAAAAGATAGAGAAGAATTCTTCACAACTATGTATTCATCATTTATTATATCAGCGGACTTAGCGCATGGAATTCATCCAAATATGTCAGAGAAGCATGATCCAACTAATAGGCCAGTATTAGGAAAAGGTCCTGTTATAAAAATAAATGCAAATCAGTCATATACAACTGATGCATATTCTTCATCAATATATAAAGGAATTTGTAATAAATCTAATGTTAATTATCAAGAGTTTGTAAATAGATCAGATGAAAGAGGTGGAAGTACTATAGGTCCTATATCATCAACACATATAGATATACCATCTGTAGATATAGGAACTCCAATACTAGCAATGCATTCAATAAGAGAGCTAGGATCAACAGAGGATCACTATAGTATATACAAAACATTTAGATCATTTTTTGAAATATAAATAAGGAGACGAATTATGAGAATAGGATTATGCCTTGCAGGTGGAGGAGCTAAAGGAGCTTATGAGGCTGGAGTTATAAAAGCATTATATGATAAAGGTATAAAGAATTTTTCTTCTATATCTGGAACTTCAATAGGTGCAGTAAATGGATATTTTATATACACACAAAATGTTGAAAAATTAGAAGATATGTGGATAAATATTGAGCAAAATTCAAAAAAAGGTGTATCAATAAAAAATAATATTGTGGATAATTCAGAAGTTATTGAAAATTTGAACGAGCTTTATGATAATTCTAATGAAAGCACTAACTTTTATGTTAATTATGTAAAAGTTAAGAATAAGAATATAGAAGAAGTTGTAGAGGAATTATCTAAGCTAGATAAAGTAGATAGATTGAATGCTATAAAATATAGCTCTTTATTACCTTTTAATCCAAAAGGAACATTAAATTTAAAAGATCAGTTTATTAAAGATGTAAATGAAGGTATGTATGAAGATTACAATTTAGATGGTGGATTAGTAAGAAATACATTAATAGAGCCTCTAATTGATGATAATGTGGATAAAGTAATAGTCATATCAACAAGACATGATTTTGAATTATCAGACAAAATAAAGTCAAAGTTTAATGAAAATAAAATAATAGTTGTTAGGCCTAAGACAGAGTTAACAAGTAAAGATACTCTTAAATTTAGTAATGAATTCTGTAAAAGAATGTTTAATGAAGGTTATGAAATAGGAAGTTCTATAAATATAGAAAATTAGTAAGATTATATGAACAATTATATGTAAATTAATAGAATTGTATTAAATGTATTGAATAAAAAGTAAAATATTAGTATAATATAAAAGTTCTTCGAAATGACAAAAAGAGACATGGAGTTGATATAAATTATGGCAACTAAAAGAATCGCCGTTTTAGGTGGTCCAAGATGTGGAAAAACAACATTAATACAACACCTATATGTTGAAATGAAAATAGCAGGATTAAATGCAGGATATGCATTAGAGTATTCTACAGAATACCTAAAAGATAAAGGTATGATAGAGACTATATCCGAGCAATATGGTATATATTTAGGTCAAAAAAAGTTAGAAGATGAATTATCTGCTTTTGATTATGCCCTTACAGACTATGCTACTTTTGTACCATACATATATGGAAGATTTATGTTAGGAAACAAAGAAAGAAGCAAGAAAGAAATAGAGATATTAAAAGATTTATACTCTCTTGCATTAGAAGATATACAAAACTATGACATGATAGTTTATGTTCCAAGAGAATTTGGATACGTACAAGATGGAGTTAGATGGCAAGCAGAAGATATAGCATTACAAATAGATGAAGCTATATTAAACTTCTTAAAAGCTGAAAATATAAATTTCATTGAAGTAAAAGGTTCTACAAAAGATAGAGCTAAACAAATTCTAGAACTATTAGAAATAGATTATAAAGAAACGCCACAATTAGCTAAAACAGAGAAGAACTCTAAGTAAAAATAGATTACTATACAATAAAAATGGTATTAAGCTTTATGTTTGATACCGTTTTTTATTATATAGAAAATTGTATCAATATAAATTTTAATTTAAAGAAACTATTATGACCTTAAATTAAGAAAATATTGGCTTTATTTTTTATACTGTTAGTATATAATATATGATGTACATATTTTAATTTGAAAGGATGTAATTATTATGGAAAATAAAAACCCAATAGTAACTATAGAAATGGAAAATGGAAAGAAAATTATAGCTGAGTTATATCCAAATATAGCTCCAAATACTGTTAAGAACTTTGTAAGCTTAATAGAAAAAGGATTTTACAATGGAGTAGGATTCCACAGAGTAATACCAGGATTCATGATACAAGGAGGATGCCCAGATGGAAATGGAATGGGTGGACCAGGGCATTCAATAAGAGGAGAATTCACTAACAATGGATTTACTAATAACTTAAAGCATGAAAGAGGAGTATTATCAATGGCTAGAACAATGAACCCTAATTCTGCAGGTTCTCAGTTCTTTATAATGCATCAAACATCTCCACACTTAGATAGAGAATATGCTTCATTTGGTAGAGTAATAGAAGGTATGGATGTAGTAGATGAAATAGCTAATACACAAACAGATAGAATGGATAAGCCAAGAAATCCACAAGTTATGAAAAATGTAACTGTAGAAACATTCGGACAAGATTATTCAGATGTAGAAAAAATGTAAATTAATATAATATTTTTTTAAAGTATTAAGATTTCTTATTTACTTTGTGTTGAATTTCATATAAAATAGTAAAGTAATAAATCCTAAAACACATTTTAATGAAAAAAATATTGTTAAACCAGTTAATTTGATTGCACGATCATAGTGAATCAAGAAAAGACAACATCATTTATAAAAGAAATATTGAAGATATTTCAACAAAAAAGTGAACTCATAAGAGTTCACTTTTTGTTTATATAAAATTTATTAAATTACATATTTCTAACTGCAGCTGTTAAGTTAGGTACTAATTGTTTCTTTCTAGAAACTACTCCTGGAGCAAATACTCCTTGAGCACCATTTACATTAAACGCTTCAGATATTAATTTATCTTCAGCTTTATATATTAAGTAAGAACCTTCTTTGATTATGTCTGTTACAGCTAAAACTAGCATGTCATAATCAGTAGAATTTATATAAGATAAGAATTGGTCTTGCTTAGCAAATATAGAGTCTATATCTAACGTAAATACTTGACCTATACCAACTCTCTTACCACTCATACTGAATTCTTTAAAGTCCATATTTACTATTTCTTCAATGCTGTATTCATCTAGAGAAGTACCGAATTTGAACATTTCCATTCCATAAGCTTCCATGTCAACTCCAGCTATTTTACTTAATTCTATACAAGCTTCTTTATCTAATTCAGTAGTAGTTGGAGATTTAAATATTAAAGTATCTGATAATATAGCAGATAATAATAATCCAGCTATATGCTTAGGTATTTCAACATTATATTCTTTAAACATTTTATAAATTATAGTACATGTACATCCAACTGGCATAACTCTTATAGATACTGGAACATCTGTAGTTATTCCGCCTACTTTATGATGATCAACTATTTCAACTAAGTTAGCTTCTTCTATACCATCAGCACTTTGAGCAAACTCATTGTGATCAACTAATACTACATTTTTCTTAGTTGGGTTTAAAAGATGTTCTCTAGATAATAACCCTAAGAAGTTGTTATTTTCATCTACTACAGGATATGATCTAAAGTTTGTATTTAACATAATTTCTTTAACATCTTCAGCATAGTCATTTTCGTTGAAGATAATTAATTCATCTCTGATTATGATATTTTCTAAGTAATTACATTGATTTATGATATTAGATGTTTTATATGTATCACAATCAACTGATATTATTGATACACCATTTTGCTTAGCAAGAGATAATAATTCATCACTTAAAGTTGTGTTACCAGTTACAATTAAAAGTTTAACTTTTGTATCTATAGCATACTCTATAACGTCGTATCTATTCCCTACTATAGCGACGTCACCTTCAGATAATATATCCATTACAGTTTCCATATTAAATGATAATGTAACAACTCTACCTTTTATTTCTTCGTTACAATTTACAAGGACTGAACCATTAAGGTTCTTGCATATATTTGATATAGAAGTATGTATAGTATTAAAGTGTTGATGAAGAAGGCTTTCAGCTATTTCTTTCATAGTTATTATACCTTCAAACTTACCACTTTCAGATACTACAGGTAATGTTTTAACATCTTTATCACTCATAACAGAGTATGCTTCAAGTACTGAAGCAGATGGGCTTAAGGCCTCAACTTTGTTGTAACTTAAATCTTTTACTTGTATCTTTACGTTATCTAATATTTTAGGGGCATCAACCTTGAAATAGTTTAAAGCAAATTGAGCTTCTTTTCTTGGTTCTCCTAAAGCACACGCAACTGCGTTTTCACCTAATTGATTTTTTAGGTATGTTAATGAAATTGATGAGCATATTGAATCTGTATCAGGATTCTTGTGCCCGAAAACTAATAATGTCATTAAAAAAACTCCTCTCATTAAAAAGTAACTATAATTAACTAAAATCATCTTGATAATAGGTTAAGACTAAGTCTAATTCTTAAATATTATACCAAAAGGAGGCATATATTTGTTGATAAAAAGGAAAAAAATTAATAAAGTAGTTCTATTATTACCCATTTTATTAATCATAATAACAATTGTATTTAGTATTAGTATACTAAAGAGTAATAGAAGACAATATACAGATAATACAAAAGTACTATCTACCATAAGCCAAGTATTAGATTTAAATACAGTAAAATATACTTATAGCAATATTGTATCAGTAAAAAAAGATAAAAGTATAAATGATATAAAAATACCTTTTACAGAACAATCCTTTATTATTAAATATGAGGGTGTAATAAACGGAGGTATAAAACCAGAAGACATAAATATTATAGATAATACAGGAAAGAAGATAATTATAGAAGTAAATCAATGTAGAATATTAGACCATTACATAGATGATGAAAACTTATATGTATATGATATAAAAAACTCTATTTTTAATAAACTAGATACCAATGAAATTTTAAATGATATAAGTAAATATAAACAAGAATATGAGGAAAAACTAATTAATGAAGGATTTATGGAAGAGGTAGAGTCTAATACTAAAGCTAGTTTAACCAATATGCTTAAGAGTATAGGTTATGAAGAAATAGAAGTTATATTCAAATAGCTACATATGTTTTATAATAATAAAAAAGATTCGGGTTAGAATTATATACTATCCTGAATCTTTTTTTATCTAAAAAATGTATAAAAATTAACAATATAAATTTAAGATAAATTTATATACAATAATCTTTGAATAGAAGGGAATTTAAAAATAAATACTTAGCAAAGATGCTTAAAAATATTAGAAAATACAGGTTTTGTAAGGACATACAAATAAAAACGTTTTCATTTAAGGGGATTGAAGAAAAATTAACAAAACCTATTGACACTTAGATTTTGTTGAATTAATATAAAATATATAATAAGTTTGTGAATTAACTAACGAAAATGAATAGATTTGATGGGGGGATAAAATATGAGTAAAGAATCTAGAAAATTAAAAGTAGTAGATAATAATGAGTTTAGTGTTGAAAATATGATTGATGATTTAGTTTTAAAAGCAGAAAAAGCAAAGGAGGAAATGTTAAGTTTAGACCAAGAAGCAATAGATAATATAGTCAAAGAAATGGCTATGGCAGGGCTTGATAAACACATAGAACTTGCACAAATGGCAGTAGAAGAAACTAAAAGGGGAATATTTGAAGATAAGGTAACTAAAAATATGTTTGCCACAGAATATATCTATCATAGTATAAAATACAATAAAACAGTTGGAGTTATAGAGAAAAATGAAGAAGACGGATATATGTTAATAGCTGAACCAATAGGTGTAGTTGCAGGTGTAACACCAGTTACTAATCCGACTTCTACAACAATGTTTAAATCAATAATATCTATAAAAGGAAGAAATCCAATTATATTCAGTTTCCATCCATCAGCTCAAAAATGCTCTTCTGAAGCCGCTAGAATATTAAGAGATGCAGCTATAAAAGCAGGAGCTCCTAAAGACTGTATACAATGGATAGAAACTCCATCAATAGAAGCTACTAATTTACTGATGAAACATAATGGAGTATCTATGATACTTGCAACTGGTGGACCAGGAATGGTTAAGGCAGCATATTCTTCAGGAAAACCAGCTTTAGGTGTTGGAGCAGGAAATGTTCCTTGTTATATAAATAAAACTGCAGATATAAAACAAGCAGTAAATGATTTAATATTATCAAAAACTTTCGATAATGGAATGATATGTGCTTCTGAACAAGCTGTTATAATAGATGAAGAAATATACAATGAAGTAACTGATTTAATGAAATATTATGGGTGTTACTTTGTAAATAAAGAAGAAAAAGAAAAATTACAAAATTTAGTTATAAATGCTGAATCTTGTTCAATAAATCCTAGTATAGTTGGTCAAAGTCCATATACTATAGGTAAAATGGCAGGTATAGATGTACCAAAAGATGCAAAAATGATTGTTGCAGAACTTGAAAAGGTAGGAATGGAAGATCCTTTATCAAAGGAAAAATTAAGTCCAGTTCTTGCGTGTTATAAAGTTAAAAATGCTCAAGAGGGAATACAAAAATGCGTAGAGATGACTGAGTTTGGGGGATTAGGACATTCTGCTGTTATACATTGTAATGATGATGATGTAATATTAGAATTTAGTAAAAAAGTAAGTACAGGTAGATTAATTGTAAACTCACCTTCAACTCATGGTGCAATAGGGGATATATATAATGTAAATACACCATCATTAACATTAGGATGTGGATCAATGGGGAATAACTCAACAACAGAAAACGTATCAGCAACTAACTTAATAAATGTTAAAAAAGTTGCAATGAGAAAAGTAAATATGCAATGGTTTAAAGTACCTGAAAGAATATATCATGAGTTTGGTTCTATAAGTTACTTAGAAAAGTTACCAAATGCTAATAGAATAATGATAGTAACTGATAGAGTTATGCTTCAATTAGGAAATGTAGATAAAATAATTCATCAATTAAGAAAAAGAAGAAATCCTGTAATGATAGATATATTTAGTGATGTAGAGTCAGATCCATCAGTAGATACGGTATTAAATGGTGCAGAAGCTATGAGAAAGTTTAAGCCAGATACTATAATAGCTCTTGGAGGAGGTTCTCCAATGGATGCTGCTAAGGCTATGTGGTTATTCTACGAAAATCCAGAAGCTAACTTTGATGATTTAAGATTAAAATTTGCTGATATAAGAAAGAGAGTATTTAAGTTCCCTAAATTAGGTCGACAAGCTCAATTAGTAGCTATACCAACCACTTCAGGAACTGGCTCAGAAGTTACTTCTTTTGCCGTAGTTACAGATAAAGTAAATGATATTAAGTATCCTTTAGCAGATTATGAATTAACTCCAGATGTAGCTATAATAGATCCAACTTTAGTTATGACAGTACCAGCTAGTGTTACAGCAGATACAGGCGTTGATGTATTAACTCATGCGATAGAAGCTTATGTTTCTATAATGGCAACTGATTATACAGATGCGCTAGCACTAAAAGCTATACAATTAGTATTTGATTACTTACCAAAAGCTTATAGAAATGGAAACGATAAAGAAGCAAGAGAAAAAATGCACAATGCATCTTGTATGGCAGGGATGGCATTTACAAATGCTTTCTTAGGAATTAACCATTCATTAGCGCACAAATTAGGTGGAGAATTCCATATACCACATGGTAGAGCAAATGCTATATTATTACCATATGTTATAAAATATAATGCTACTAAGCCTTCTAAGTTTGTTGCATTCCCTAAATATAAAGAGTTCGTAGCAGATAAAAAATACACTGAAATAGCTAGATTCTTAGGATTAAAAGCTAACACAGTTGAAGAAGGTGTTCAAAGCTTAATAGATGCAGTAAATAACTTATTAGTTGAATTAAATATACCAAAAACTATAAAAGAGTGTGGAGTATTAGAAGAACAATTCTTAGCTAAAGTTGACAAGTTATCTTTGGATGCTTTTGATGATCAGTGTACTCCTGCTAACCCAAGATTACCATTAGTTGAAGAATTAAAAGAAATATATTTAACAGCTTTTGGTCAAAGAGAAGAAAATTAATTTTATAGAGCTTAAATTAACTTTATGAAGTTTTAAGAAAATATATATTATTATCTAGCTATCAGTTATAAAATAAGGGGCCTATGAGGACCCCTTATTTTTATATTTAGATAAATAAAGTTTTACATTTTTGTTCTTGTAACTAATACTTTTTCATGATTATTTTTAATATTAAATATATAATTCTCATAATTAAATTCAAAGTTTGCAAAGGCAGAGAATAAATCAATATCTCTCATAAGATGTATAGTCATTAAATGGCTATCTTTATTTAATCTTAAGATTAGCGATCTTACAAATGGAAATTGTATCCTACCATTAAAGAAATCACAATTATCACATTCTATATCTAAGCTACGATAATTTACATCTATAAATAAATCAATATCTCCATTTTCTTCTCTTATAACCCTGTATTCGAAATCTGTATCTAATTTTAAACTCCCTATTTCTATCATCATGTCACCTCTTATTATCACTAAATTTACCTTAATAAAATTATTACTAATTATAACTTATATATAAATTATTAACTATAAATAATTAAATATTTGTTTATATAAATTTTAATATAAATAAAAAGAGCTTTCATTGGGGGAATGAAAGCTCAAAATTGGGGGAGATTGAGTTAAATATTTAATTTTCATTAGTTATTATTGTCCGATAAAATTTTTTTATACATTAAATGTAAAATTTTTTTACTATAAATAAATTTGCTAGAGATTCGTACTATTAAATTATAAACTCAAGGTAATAAAAATGTTGAATGGAATGCAGCGCTTAAATAATATTTAAATTTCTACCTATAATAATTGCCAATATTTATGAAACTATTATTATAGTAGCAGTTTGCCAAAAAAGATAGCCTTTGGCTATCTTTTAGGATTTATAAACTTAGCTCCTAAGTATTTTTTTATGTCTTCATCAGAAGAGAAATCATCTATAAGTATTTCTCTACCACTATCCTCTAAAATAACTAAAACTTCACAATCGCCTTTTAAGAAAGCTTTTTGAACTGTTTCTTCTCTAACTTCTCTTTTTTTAGTAATTCCTTTTTTAGCTTTTTCATAGTCCTTAACAAAGTAACTATCCATCATATTTATTATTTTAGTATATCTATTCATAAAATTACCTCCTACGATTTATCATATAAAGTATGTTATAATAATTGTTTGTATTAACCTAATAATTATAACAAGGAGTAATAATAATGACTAGTATAAAAAAAATAGATGTTTTAAAATCTATAGATTTTGCTAAAAAAAATAAATTGTTTGATAGATTAAATTATATTTATAGCACTTTACCTATTGGAGAATGTACAGGATGCGGAAAATGTTGTATGGAATCGGTAGGAATAAATTTAGTTGAATTTTTAAATATATATAAATATTTAATTGACAAAGATGAATTAAGAAAAAGTTCATTAGATAGAATAATAGATTATTATTTTTTAGAGTACTCAGAGAAAAGATGTTGTCCATTTAGAGATGAAAATAATAGATGTTTAATATATGAAGTAAGACCTTTAAATTGTAGATTATTTGGTCATTGGAAGAAAGATGATTATAATAAGAATTTAGGCAATATTAATCAGAAAAATAGAGATTATCAAAAATATATAAAATCTAAGTATGGTTTTGATATAAGTAATGAAGTTGTAAACTTTAAAATAAAGTATTGCGAAGATTTTATACCACAAAATGATTACTTAGATAAATCTACACGATTAAGTTTTTCTGACGAAATTATGACACTAGATTCAAGATTTTTTGCAAATGAAATAATTGATATAGAGTTTAGGGACAGAGGAATTGTAGAATATTTTGTAGAATTATTATTAAATCAGAATGTAGCTTATAATATAAAAATTAAGATTTCTCAAAATGAAAGAATAAGAAAGAGAACTATAAATAGACTAAAGAAAATATTAATAAGATAGTGGTGAAATTATGAGTTTAATAAAAATAAAGGGTAATACTCATTATATAAAAGGTGGCACAAATAGTGGAATATATTTATTTGAGGATAATACAGCTCTTATAATAGATCCAGGTCGTTTGGGAAGAAGGATAAAAAAGACTTTTGAACAAAATAACATTAAACTAAATTATATTATAAACACACATGAACATGATGATCATTATGGTGCTTGTGAGAATTTAAAAAATGATAATAACGATCTTTTAATACTATCTTCTAAATATACAAAGCTCTATATAGAAAATCCAGAATTATTTTCAACGTATATAATTGGAGGAAAGTCTAATAAATTTCTAGATAAATGTTTTAAAGATAAAACTTCGGAAAGTACAAAAGTAGATATTGTTTTAACTGAAGGTAAAAGAATATTAAATGATAAAGTATTTGAGATAATAGAATTTAAAGGACATACTAATGGAAGTATAGGAATTATGACTGAAGATAAGGTAATATTTGTAGGAGATTTACTTGTAGGTGAAGAAATGCTAAGTAAATATGACTTCCTATTTATATTTGATATAAAGGAATATTTAGAAAGTTTAAATAAGATTAGAAATATAAACTTTGAATATATGGTATTAGGTCATGGTAAAAATATAGTATCCAAAAAAGAAAGTTATAACTTAATAGAAAAACATGAAAAAGCTATATATAAATATTTAAAACAAATAAAAAATGAATTAAAAGAGCCTATTGGATTAGAAAGTATATTAAAAAATATAATAGTAAAGAATAATTTACCTTGTAATTATAAAGAGTATCATTTTTATAAAAGTTCTCTAATTTCGGTAATAAGCTATTTATGTGATTTAAATGAAATAAGTTATACAATGCAGAATGGGGAACTGCTTTATTATATCCAAAGAAATCAAATTATGATAAAATAAGTATGACTGTAAAAATAGAAATAAAGGGTGAGCAAGATGGAATATGAAAGATGGGATGAAGTATTGGCTCCTTATGAACACGCGGTAGAAGAGTTAAAAGTTAAATTTAAAAATATAAGAAAAGAATTTTTAACTAAGGGAGAGTACTCCCCAATAGAATTTGTTACAGGAAGAACTAAGAAAATAGCTTCGATAATATCTAAAGCTAAAAGATTAGATATAGATGATATAGAAGAAAATATGGAAGATATAGCTGGTATAAGAATAATGTGCCAGTTTGTTGAAGATATATATACAATAGTTGAATTAATTAAAAATAGAAGTGATATGTCAATAGTATACGAGAAGGATTACATAAAGAATTTTAAAGATAGTGGATATAGAAGTTATCATGTAATAATAAGATATCCTATAAATTCTATAGCGGGTTCTAAAGAAATCTTATGTGAGATACAAATAAGAACCTTAGCTATGAACTTTTGGGCTACTATAGAACACTCATTAAAATATAAATATGAACATTATATACCTGAAGATTTAGCTGTAAGGCTAAGAAGAGCTGCTGATGCTGCATTCTTACTAGACCAAGAAATGAGCGAGATAAGAGAAGATATAATGAAGGCTCAAGTAATGTATCAGGTAAAAAATGTAACCGTAAGAGATGTATTGAAAAAAATACAAGAATTGTATAACTTAGGAGATACAAATAAAGCCATTATTTATCAGAGACGATTAGATAAAATTGATAATGAAGAAGATATAACTGAAATAATAAAATTAAAAAGAGAAATAGATGATTTATTAGAAGTCTATAAAGACACTAGAAAAAAATAAGGGGGAGCCGTCTCAAATGATTTTGAGGTGGCTTCTTTGACTTTAATATGAGTTTATATATATAAATATAGGAAATAATTCAATTTAGTATGTAAAAAGAGAGGAATAAGTTATGAGTTTATATGCAATAGGAGATTTACATTTTTCAACTTCTGTTAATAAACCAATGCATATATTTGGAGGCAATTGGGATAGGCATGAAGAAAAAATAATTGAAAGTTGGATGTCAAAGGTAAAAAAAGAAGATACAGTATTAGTGCTAGGAGATACTTCTTGGGGAATTAATTTGTCTGAAGCTAAATCTGATTTAGATATAATAAGTGAGTTACCAGGAAATAAGTTTTTTATAAAGGGAAATCATGATTATTGGTGGACTACTGTGACAAGTTTAAATAAGCTTTATGATAACTGTAAATTTATACAAACTAATTTTTATGAATATGAAGATTATGCTATTTGTGGTGGAAGAGGATGGATTTGTCCAAATGACGTAAAATTTGATGCAAAAGATGAACAAATTTATAAGAGAGAAGAAAATCGTATAAGAATATCTTTAGAATCAGCGAGAAAAAAAGGTTATGAAAAGCTAATAGTGATGACGCATTATCCACCTACTAATGATAAGTTAGAAGACTCTATATTTACCAAGTTATATGAAGAATATAATGTAGAAAAAGTTATATATGGTCACTTACATGGAAAAGAATCATTTAAGATGGGGCTAAAAGGTATAAGAAATGGTGTAGAGTATATATTAGCTTCATGTGATTATTTGAATTTTGATTTAATACAAATATTGGATTAATAAATAATTTAAATGTAAATACTATAAAAAGTATATAAAAATGGGGGAAATATAAATTTTATTTATATGAAAAGGAGAATTAAATAATGAGATGGATATTAGTATTTATTTTTTTATACCTTATACCCCTATTAATATTATTTAAAAATAATAAAAACTTTAAGCGAAATTGTATATATGGAAGTATTTACACAGTTCTTGCAACTACAATAGTCATAAGTAATGTTTACATGAGTGGTCTTAAGAAAATAGAAGAAGCTTTATACTATCAAAATTACGCGTTTGATCAAAGATATAAGGATAAGTATACTTCTAATTTTGAGTATTGGGATAATAAGAAAAGTAATAAATCAAAAGATAAAGATATAAGCAAAGAATCCGAAGTTAATAAAGAAGATGTATATGAAGAGCGTACATCAAAAGATAATAGCGACATATCTAAAAATGATAGCAATGGAGAAGAAATAAACAGTGAAGTCGATAAAGAGGTAAATAAAGAAATAGAATCCAAAAAGGTTAAAGAGTCTGACTTAGAAAAATTAGATGAGTTTAAAAGAGATATTTATGATATAGAACGTGTAGCATTAATACCGATGAGAGATTGTTTACCTTATACCAAAGATATAGCAAAAAATTTAAATAAAATATCTGAGATAAGAGAAAGTATTTCATATGCTGAAGAAATGTGTAAAGATGTTATAGATATATATGAAAGTATGGAAATGCCAGACTTATCTAAAGAAGAATATGTTGTGGTATTAAGTAATGCAAGAGATGATGTTAAAAAAGCATATGAATTAAGAGAAAAAGCTATGGAAAATGCTATAAAACTTTTAGATACTAAAAATCCTAAATATATAGGTAAAATAACAGAATACTTAAAGCTATCAGATAATTATATTGCTAGTTTCAAAGAAAGAGTACAAGATTTAGGAACAAAAATAAATAAAAATTAAATGTAAAATTATAAAAAGCTTACCTTATTAGGTAAGCTTTTTGGTATTATATACATATACTTAGAATACATATTTTGATTTATAATATGAAATATGATATAATTTCTAACTATTAGACTTTATTGGATTAATGGAGGGGCTTATGAGAAATTTAAATATATGTATAGATATAGATGGGACAATAACTAATCCTTACCATTTCATACCATATCTAAATAAAATGTATGAAAAGAATTTAACGGAAGAAGAGTGTACAACTCTTGATTGGAAAGAACTTTATGGTGAAAATATAGAGGAAATATTAAATAAATTTCATGATGAATATATTAGTGCTTATGATGAAGCTGAAGTTGTAGAGGGAGCTAAGGATATAATAAGTGAATTATATGAGGAAAATAATTTATATTTTGTTACAGCTAGAAGTACTAGCTTAACAGAGATTACAACAAGTTGGCTAAATAAAAAAGGATTTTCCGATATAGACGTATATTTATTAGGAAGCGACTATAAAATAGAAAAAGCAAGAGAATTGAACTGCAACATATTTATAGAGGATAACCCTTGGAATGCTATGCAAATTGCAAAAGCCGGAATAGATGTTATTTTAATAGATACAAATTACAATAAAGATGTTGACCATGAAAGAATAACAAGAGTAAAGGATTGGAATCAGATAAAAGAATTAATACAAAGTAAGTATTAAAATTTATAATGGGGGAGGCGATCTAATGATTGAGTTAAAACTGAAGAATAGAAAAGGAAGCTTACATGTAAGTAGTAAGGAAGTAAAAGATATCTTAAAATTACGTCCAGACTTTGAAGATGTTCAAGATATATCAAATAGTATCAACCAAGAAAATATGATGGTTTTTGATTGTAAGTTATCTGAAGATGTTTTTTCAATGGAAGATATAGAAGAAGTTCTTGAAGAAATGGGAGAAAGTATAGATGAATCCTACTTCAATGTTATTTTTGATGATGTAAGAGTGTATTTAAAAGATGCAACGGATGAAATTGAAGCAGAATTGCAAGATTTTTATTTAGTTGATAATATAAGATGTTTCTTTGATGTATATAACATCGATGAAGGATTTACGGATTTTAAATTTGTTTTTGTAGTGAGCTTTGAAGATATAAAGATTGCATCCCTTACGAATCTGGCTAAGATAGTAGCAAAAAGACAATTAATAGGCGCCTCAAAATTTTATAGTT
Source organism: Romboutsia sp. CE17 (assembly GCF_012317385.1). Lineage (GTDB taxonomy): Bacteria > Bacillota > Clostridia > Peptostreptococcales > Peptostreptococcaceae > Romboutsia_E. The sequence goes on along the minus strand of NZ_CP051144.1, from coordinate 2,428,742 downwards.
AAAGAAAAAGACTGTAAGATAATCTTAATTAAAAGTTTATCTACAGTCTTTTATTTATAGCTAAGGAATTATGCCTTATTTATTGAACCGAATAATTCCATTTTTTCTTTAACACAAGCTTTTATAGCTTCCACACCTGGAGCTAATACTTTACGAGGGTCAAATCCTTTACCTTGTAAATCTTTTCCATCTTCTATGTATTTACGAGTTGCTTCAGTAAATACTAATTGACATTCTGTATTAACATTTATTTTAGATACTCCTAAAGATATAGCTTTTTTTATCATATCTTCTGGGATACCAGTTCCACCATGTAATACTAATGGCATATCTCCAGTAGCATTATTTATAGCAGCTAGAGCGTCAAAGTTTAGACCTGCCCAGTTTTCCGGATATTTACCATGTATATTTCCTATACCAGCAGCTAACATATCTACACCTAATTCAGCTATTTGCTTACATTCATCTGGATTAGCTATTTCACCAGAACCTACAACGCCATCTTCTTCTCCACCTATAGCTCCAACTTCTGCTTCTACAGATATTCCTTTAGCGTTTGCTATTTCTATTATTTCTTTTGTTTTAGCTATATTTTCTTCTATTGAATAGTGAGAACCATCAAACATAACAGAAGAGAATCCTGCTTCTATTACTTTTAATGCAGCATCATAACTACCATGGTCTAAGTGAAGTGCAACTGGAACTGTTATGTTTAACTCTTCTATCATACCATTTACCATTCCAACTACAGTTTTGTAACCACACATATACTTACCTGCACCTTCAGAAACTCCTAATATAACAGGTGAATTATTTTCTTGAGCTGTTAATAATATTGCTTTAGTCCATTCTAAGTTATTTATATTGAATTGACCTACAGCGTATCTCCCTTGTTTTGCCTTAATTAACATTTCCTTAGCAGAAACTAACATAGTTAAACCTCCATAAAAACGATATTCATAAAACTTACCCATTTATTATATTATATCTTTAAAATAAAAAAAGGTATATAGTAAATTGTAATAACTTTAAATTAAAAGTATAATAATATCTATAAATTAGTATATCTATCTACTTATAAATTTAGTAAATGTTAAAATTGTAAGAAGTTTGGTTTTATATAAATTATTATTTTAAAGAAAGGTAATATAATAAATGGCAAAGAAGCAACGTATTGATAAAATACTTTCTAATATAGGATGTGGAAGTAGAGCAGAAATAAAAAAATACTGTAAACATGGAAGTATAGTAGTTAATGGAAAAACAGTAACAAATCCAGGTCTGCAAGTTGATCCAGAAGGTGACGAAATATTATTTAATGGAGAGAAAATTAAATATAGAGAGTTTATATATATAATGATGAATAAGCCAGATGGTTATTTAAGTGCTACATTTGATAAGAAAGATCCAATTGTATTAGATTTAATAGATCCATCATATTTAGTATTTGAGCCTTTTCCAGTAGGAAGATTAGATAAGGATACAGAAGGATTATTGGTTTTAACCAATGATGGACAGTTATCTCATAGAGTTTTATCTCCGAAAAAGCATGTGCCTAAGACTTATTATGCTAAAATAGATGGAGTAGTAACAGATGAAGATGTAGAGGCTTTTTCAAAAGGAGTTACTCTTGATGATGGGTATGAAACTATGCCTTCTCAGTTAACTATATTAAAGAGTGGAGCTGAATCTGAAATTGAACTAACTATTCATGAAGGAAAATTCCACCAGGTAAAAAGAATGTTTGAGAGTGTAGGTAAAAAAGTAGTATACTTAAAAAGGCTCTCTATGGGAAAATTAAAGTTAGATGAGAGTTTAGCCTTAGGAGAATATAGAGAGCTAACTGAAGAAGAAATAAAACTAATAGAAGAAAAATAGTTTTAAAATATATAAGTTACGGAGGAAATACAGTGAAAAGAAAAGACATAATTGAATTTGAAGTAGATAAAATGGAGTTCGGTGGAACTACTGTTAGTATGTTAGATAATAGAGAAATCCACATGAAGGGCGGAATAAGTGGACAAAAGGTTAAAGCAGTAGTAAAGAAAGCTAGAAGTAAAAAGGCTGAAGTGAAAATGTTAGAAGTATTAGAGAAATCTCCAATAGAAACAGCTACTCCTTGTAAGCATTTTGGTGAATGTGGAGGATGTACAATATTATCTGTACCATATGAAAAGCAACTTGAAATAAAAGAAAGACAAGTTATGGATTTATTCTTACAGCAAGATATATTTGGATTCCAATTTTTAGGTATAGAGGGAAGTCCAAATGATAGACTATATAGAAATAAAATGGAATATACTTTTGGGGATGAAATGAAGGATGGTCCTCTTACACTAGGTCTTCACAAAAAAGGTAGACATATAGATATTTTAACTGTTGATGGTTGTTATTTAGTAGACCAAGACTTTATAAAAGTATTAACTTCAACTGTAAAATATTTTGATGAAAAGAAATTACCATATTATAGAACTATGAGCCATAAAGGATATTTAAGAAACCTTGTTGTTAGAAAAGGTATAAATACTAATGAACTAATGGTTAATATAGTTACATCATCTCAAGAAGATTTTGATATGACTGAATACAAAAATATGTTAATAAATCTTGATACAGAAGCAGAGATAGTTAGTATATTACACACTATAAATGATGGACTTGCTGATGCGGTTCAATGTGATGAACTAAGAATATTACACGGAAGAGATTATATAAATGAAGAGTTATTAGGTCTTAAGTTTACGATATCTCCATTTTCATTCTTCCAAACTAATACTAAGGGAGCAGAGAAACTTTATACTATAGCGAGAGAATTTGTAGGAGATCATGAAAATAAAATAGTATTTGACTTATATAGTGGAACTGGAACAATAGGACAAGTTATGGCAGGTGCTGCTAAAAAAGTTTATGGTATAGAATTAATAGAAGAAGCAGTAGTAGCGGCTAATAATAATGCCAAGTTAAATGGATTAACTAACTGTGAATTCGTGGCAGGAGATGTAGCAAAAACTGTTAAGAACTTTAAAGTAAAACCTGACTTAATAATAGTTGATCCTCCAAGACCAGGTGTTCATAAAGATGCAATAAGAGATATATCAGGATTTGGTGCTAAAGAAATAGTTTATATTTCATGTAATCCAAAGACTTTAGTTTTAGACTTAGTTGAATTTAAAAATTATGGATATGAGGTAGAAAAAGTTAAGTGTATGGATATGTTCCCTAATACTCCTCATGTTGAAACTTGTGTTAAATTAATAAAAAAATAATCTATGAAAACAAAATAATTAAAAATACTGAAAAATAAAGGGTTAAACAAGAATTTTGCTTAACCCTCTTTTATATTTATTATTTCTTTAATTCTTCTGTAAGTTTTTTTTCAGCCTCTATCATTTCGTCAGTTTTATTTATGGTATTAACTATTTTCATCTTATACTTTTCTGTATCATCACTGAAATCATAATCTTTAGCTTCATTTTTATTATTTTTAGAGCTCATTTTTTTCACCTCGCTATTATAATGACATACTTTGTTATTGTATTATATGTTTAAGTGATAAGATTTTATAAAAAGTAGGTATTATAAATATAAAGGTTCACAAATATTTATTTAAAATCTCGTAAAAATAAATTTACCAGCTTATTAGATAAACATTATTAAAATAAAAGTAAATGAACATATTACTTTTCTAGATTTTAGTATTCTTCTAACTTTCCTTCGATTAATCTAAATTTTCTACTACATTGAGAAGAAATATAATCATCATGAGTTACTATGATTATCGTTTTACCTAATTTATTAAGCTCTTTAAGTAAACATAATATATCGTCTCTTGTATTTGGATCTAGTGAGCCTGTTGGTTCATCCGCCAATATTATTTCTGAGGGCCTTAATAGTATACGAGCAATTGAAACTCTTTGTTGCTCTCCTCCTGATAAAGAGAATACTTTTGTATTTAAAGGTAAGTGTAAGCCTACTTTTTCTAAAGCTTTTTTCTTTAAACTTTCTTTATTTTTTTTAGTTTCTTTAGAATATATCAAAGATACATCTAAGTTCTGACCTATAGTCTCATTTTCGATTAGTGCATAATTCTGAAATAAATATGCAATTTTTTCTCTTAAAAGTTTATTTATATGCGATTTTGATGCTCTTGTCATGTCTTTGCCAAATAAATTTATATTACCTGATGTTGGCTTATCCAAAAAACCAATTATATTTAAAAAAGTACTTTTACCAGACCCACTTTCACCTGAAATTGAAATCATATCTCCTTTGTTTATATCTAAGTCTACATTGGAAATAATTGTTTTGTCTGAAAAAGATTTATTTAGGTTTCTAATTTTATATATAGAGTCCATACTTCTTATTCCCCTTTCAATACTTTAATCTTATTCTTACTCTCTAATATAGATATTGATACTAGAATAAAAATAAGATCAACAATATATATTAATGATGTTATTTTTATAAAATCAAATGGAATACCTATGTTAGATACAAAAAGTAATAAAATTTGTATTATATATGATCCTATAAAGATGTTAAAAAATTCCTTATAAGCCTTAAATTTGCCTATTCCAAAACTTCTTTTTATAATAAATTTTTGTTTATATTTATTAAATATTATTATTATATTTTGTAGCTCTATCACTAAAAAGCATACAAAAATCATAATTACAATAGTAAGTGAGATTTTTATATCGTTTTTTAATTCACTTATTCTAGAAAGTATTAAATCATTTAAGTTTATAATTGTAGTAAAGTTGTCATCTAGACCTAACTCCTTAAAAAGTGGTAATAAGTCATTGTATGTATCAATAGTACTATTATTTATTAATTTTACTTTTAATGGACTACTACCGCCATTGCCCCAAGTACCATATTTATCACTAACAAGGCTATTATTTTCAGTTATTACTTCGATAATAGGATCATTAACCATATTTTTATTAGATGTATTAACATCAGGATTAAAACTAAATAAATTCTGATTGTTTTTAGTCCATATTATTTTAATTTCTTGATTCATGAATTCATCTTTATTTATTTTGTGGTTCATATCATCATTCTCGAAGTTGTAAGAACCTTCTCTTAGGAATTTTATATCATTAATAATTTTATGTTCTTCACTTTTATATTTTTCAGGAACTAATACAATCCATGATGTTTCATTTTCTGATATGGATATATTGTTATTATGTTCATCTTTTATATTAACTTTATTTAAGTAGTTTATATTTGCTGTCATAGTAAAATGGCGGTTAAATTCTGGACCAACCTCAATATCATCCTGAAACTCTCCAGCATCGATATATAATGCACCATTTTTATTTAAGTAATTATATAACTTATTAGAGAAATCTACATCAAAATATTCATCATCTATGTCATTATTCCCAAATAAAACAGGATAGATTACCCCATAGTCTTTACTAACTTCCCATTGACTTATATTATCTAAATCTTTAATAAGAGACTTGATATTTAGAAGTATCCCTGCACTTATAGATGTTATTATAGAGATGAATATGATTTTCACTAAGAAGTTAAATTTTATTAAGTATGCATCATTATCTTTATTTTTTATATTAAAATTTAAATTACTTTTCAGTATAAAAGTATATGGTATCAGCAAAAATACACTGAAAATAATATAATAAATTATTTGCCTAAATATTAAACTCAATGTAAACGTGTATGGTAATTTATTTATTATTGAAATAATTATCATAATTACACTTGTATAAATATAAGATTTATTTAGAGGATTCTGCACGATAGTCATCCAAATTCTGATATTAGAGATACCATTTAATTTATAAATACTTATTTTTTTAGAATTTTGTAAAATATAAAATGTTATAACAAGGATGGAAACTATAATAATCATAAAAGAAATAGTATCTAAAATTTTAAGCGGTTCTTGTATATTATTAATTTGAGATTGACTTGAATATTTAAAATTTTCAACAGTATATGTTGTATCTAAATCATGATTTATCCTCTTTATAAGAACACTAAGAAAATCATCAGCTGATAAATCTTTGGGTAGTTCGGCATAATATACTCCTGATACTGAAAATGATCTATACAAACTATCGAAGCTTTTTATTTTTATATTATCATTATTTCCAAAATCTTTTATTAATCCAATTTGGTTCGGATCATTTGTATTATAACTACTATAAAACTCTTCATCTTTTAATTTGGTATTTATATTTTTTTCATTAAAATCAAATACATTAAAGAATTGAGTATTTGTATTAATTAAAGTATATTTTACATCTTCGAATGCGCCTTTATTATTAGCAACTACGGATTTTCTAAATATATTAACATTTTTTTCAGAAGAAACTTCTTTTATTATTTTGTACATTTCATTAGGGTCGGATAGTCTATTATCATTAGGAATAAAGAATTGAAAAGCTATTGAGCCTTCTATACTATTTATTTTATTTATTTTTTCTATGTCAACCTTATTAAAACTAGTAAGAAATATGAAAATAGAAAGTATTGATGTAAATAGAACTATTATTTTTTTCAAGAAAATCACCTCTTTTGCAAAACTTAAAAACCATAAATAATTTAAAAATCATTTATGGTTTTTATATCTATTTAACGCTGTTACTCCAATATACATATGCTCCCCAACCATATTGAGATTTTATCTTAAAGTTTGAACTTTATTGCAAAATACTAACTTCAAGATAAATTATAGATAATTTATATTTTTATTTCAATGTTTTGGATAAAACTAGTCAGTAACTGTACAAAATTAGTCAATGATTATACAAAGCTAATAATAATGCCAAGTTAAATGGATTAACTAACTGTGAATTCGTAGCAGGAGATGTAGTAAAAACTGTTAAGAACTTAAAGTAAAACATGATTTAATAATAGTTGATCCTCCAAGACCAGGTATTCATAAAGATGCAATAAGAGATATATCAGGATTTGGTACTAAAGAAATAGTTTATATTTCACATTTATTATCTCTTTAATTCTTCTGTAAGTTTCTTTTTAGCCTCTATCATTTCGTCAGTTTTATTTATGGTATTGACTATTTTCATCTTATACTTTTCTATATTATCACTGAAATCATAATATTTAGTTTTATTTTTATTATTTTTAGAGTTTATTTTTTCACATCACTATTATAATGACATACTTTGTTATTGTATTATATGTTTAAGGGATAAGATTTTATAAAAGTAGTATAAGATATAGAATACCTTAAAAGAGAGTATAGAAATATTATTTACTATGTGAAATTTTCACCTTAAAAATGCTATCATTTATGGTGAGGGTAACTATATAAATTTGATATGCGGTGGAGGAGGAAGATTAATATGATAAAACTAGTAGCAGCAGATATGGATGGAACTCTATTAAATAGTAAAAAGGAAATATCTCCAAATCTGTTTGAAACAATATATAAATTAAAAGATAAAAATATAAAATTTGTAGTAGCAAGCGGAAGACAATATTATAATTTATTAAAAATATTTGAAGATATAAAAGATGACTTAATATTTATTAGTGATAATGGTTCCATTGTATTTGAAAAGGGAAAGAATATACTTATTAGTGAAATAGATGAAAAAAAGTTAGTTGAACCTATAGAATTAATACGAAACATAGATAATGCATATCCAATATTATGTGGAGTAAATTCTGCATATGCTGAAAATGATAATCCAGAATTCATATATAATGCAAAGATGTATTATGAGCATTTGAAAATTGTACCAAATATATTAGATGCAATAAAGTTAGATAAAATATGTAAAATAGCTGTATACGATGGAAGTGGAGCTGAAACTAATTCTTATCCTTTATTAAAAAAATTTAATAAGGATTTGTTAGTTTGTTTATCAGGAGAGAATTGGGTTGATTTTATGAACCTAGATATAAATAAGGGTAAAGCAATAAAGAAGCTTCAAGAAATGTATAAAATAACACATGAAGAGTGTATGGCGTTTGGAGATTATTTAAATGATTATGAAATGATGCAAGAGTGTAAGCATAGCTATGCTATGGCAAATGCACATCCAAAACTAAAAGAAATATGTAATTATGAAGCTAAATCTAATGATGAAGATGGAGTTATAGTTGCTATAAGTGACTATTTAAATAAAAATTATAAGTAAAATAAAACCCTGACAATATTTTTATTTTATATATATAGTTTTTTTATTATTAAAGTAAGCTAAATTTATGGATAAAAATAAAGAAAAAATCTAAATATAATTAGAGATATTATATTTAGGAGGCAGTTTAATGAATAAACCTAAAAATTTAATTAAGCCTATACTATTTTTAACTATAGGTTTTATGCTTATAATGACTATAAAAACAACTAATATATTTAGATTACAAGATAAAGTTAAAACGAGCTTAGAAGAAACATTAAAGGTTATAAAAGTAACTGAGGAAAAAGCAACTATAAAAGATAAAACATTAGTAATAAATTCAAAAATTCCTAAGATTCATTATAAAAATGAAGAAGTAGAAAGATATATAAATTCATATATAAGAAGAAATATAAATGAGTATATAAATCATCAAAGGCAATTAAATGATATTAGCGATAGTGAATATAATGAAGAAATAGATATTAACTATCATGTTGTTTATGAAGATGAAAACTTAATAAATATAATTATTTATAGAAATATAAAACTAGAGAATAAAGAGTTTAAACTTGAAAAAGATAGTTATGTTTTTGATTTAAAAACTGGTCAAAGAATATATTTAGATAACTTTTTAAAGGATAATGAGGATTATAAAGAAGTTATTGAGGATTATATTTATAATAATTTTAAGAATAGTAATTTAAAGAAATATATAGAAAAAGTAACTATAGATAAAAACACTAATTATTATATAAGTGAAGGTGGTATAAATATATATTTTAATCCTTATAAAGAAAGCAAAAGTAATTTGGAATATGAATTTAAAATCCCTTATGACATATTTAAATCTACTATAAAAATGGTGAAGACTGATGAAATCGTGGCTAATATAGACACGCAAACTATAAGTAATAAGGATAAATATATAAATAGCGTAATAAACATACCTATAATTATGACTAATAATAAGGATATCGAAAAAAATATAAATTATAAAATAAGAAATGAAATAATGAATTTTTATAATGCATCTAAGGAAGAAGCAAAGGCATTTTTGAAAGATAATCCAGATGAAGAGGGCAAATTTGTAGCAAATGTATATTTTGAAGTAAAGAAAAATAGTAATAATATGCTAAGTATACTAGTTACATACTACAAGTATAGTGGAGGAGCACATGGAGAGTATAAAAATGTAGCTTATAATATATATATGAAAAATGGCAAGTTTTTAGAATTAAATGAATTATTCAAAGCTAATATAGATTATAAAAGTGTTATAAATAATGAGATAAGAAAGCAAATAGAAGATATGGCAAAAAAAGACCCAGAAAATATAGGGATATATCAATTTACATCAATAAATGATAACCAAAAATTTTATATACAAGATAATAATATTGTTATATTTTTTGATTTATATGAGATAGCGCCATATGCAGCTGGAATACCAGAATTTATAATAAATATAAATACAATAAGCCATATATTAAAAGAAGACTATATAAATATATTTCAATAAAAAATAAGTTGTAAGGTTATATTATTATAAATACCTTACAACTTATTTTTTTATAATTAAATAGTAGGATTTAAAGAGGCTATTTTAGTGACAGCAACATACACTCTAGATATTTCATACCAAGTTTTGAAATCAACAACACCTGTTTGAGGTAATCCAAATATCCTTTGGAATGTTTTTACAGATTCTGCAGTACTTTCTCCATAAATTCCATCTTCTTTAACTTTAGGTATAGCAGGATAAGATCTAGAGATAGCATTAAGTTGATTTTGAATAGTTTTAACATATCTATTATTGGATCCAATTTGCAGTGTTTCATTAGGATAAGATACTGGAACACCACTAACTACAGGTGCCTGTTCGAATATGATTTCATCTCCATAGAAGTATCTTAAAATTTCTTCGTAACTTTTACCTTGATCTCCTAAATCTTTACTACCCCATTGAGTCATTTGATTAGGGCATTGAGCTTTTTGACCGTCGCAGTATTGAGCCAATAGGGGCTGTCTAGCAGTAGGAGGTCTCTTAATATAAGTATTAAAAATATCATCAACTACAACATTAATAGTATCGAAAAAATTTCTATTGTTTATAAATTTATGATCATAAGCAGTAGAGGATGTGATTGTAAAGCTATATCCTTTACTTCTATACCATTCAGTATAAACTCTATTTAAAGTAAATGATATTATGGCTATTACATTGGAGTAAATAGTTTGAGTTGGCCATGTAGAGTATATCTCTGATGCTGCAACATTTTTTATATAGTCTTTAAATGGAATCCAATAGTTTTGAGCGGATGTATCTTCTGGAAGTCCATCATGAACAACTATAAACTCTGGAACTACTGGATTATCTAAAACAACAAATCCAGTAGGAGCAGGAAGTGGTTTTAGGTCACTTTCTGGTATTTTAGGAGGAAAATTTCCCCAAAGAGTATTTGCTGGAATATTAAATATAACTTCATTTTGTCTAGAATATGATAATCTAGATCTTTGCCTTTCTCCCATAGGAACTCCTTGACGAGATTCTACAGTAGCAAATAATTGTGTACCATTTATAACAACAGTTTCATAACCATTAGCAATAACTTCAACTGTATACTCACTGTATGGTTTTACATCTGAAGGCTGTTGAGAATAAGATATATCTGGAGCAGGTAAGCTTAAATTAGTAACCTGACCCGAAATATCGCTTTTTAAATTGCTATATACAGTAGTTTGACTTTGACCACTTTCTGTGGGAGTGGAATATATATTTACCGTAGCTCCTTGGATTGGGCTGTTAGTTCTTGAGTCAACTACATTAACAGTTAAAAAACCATCTTGCATAAAATCACCCTTTCTTAGAGAACTTTAACCTCTATCATATTTTATTCTATGAACTGAAATCTTATTTTGTTAAGGAAATGGAGATAATAATAAATAAAATTAAAAGAAAGAGGATATATAATGAAGATAAAATTTTTTATACTGGCAATAGCACCGATAGTAGCTTGTTTATTTTGGATATATTTAAAAGATAAATATGAAAAAGAGCCTATACCTATATTAATTAAGTATTTTATATTGGGAATTATATCGAGCTTACTAGCCTTAGTTATAGAAAACTTATTAATAAAGGTAAGTATATTTGAAGGAATGAGCTTAATACTATATACATCATTTATTGTAGCTGGTTTTACAGAAGAATCGCTAAAGGCAATGATATTAATACCTAACCTATTAAAAGAAAAGCAATATAATGAAAAGCTAGATGGTATTATATATTCAGTATTTTTATCACTAGGTTTTGCAGCTATAGAAAATATAATTTATATATTTTATGAAAGCGAAGAGTTAATTTTACAGGTTAGCTTAAGTAGAGCAGTAATAGCTATTCCTGCACACATAATGTTTGCTATAACTATGGGATACTATATAAGCAAGTATAAGTTTGAAGAACAAAAGTTTAAGAAACAACGATATATTATTATGGCTGTTATAATACCTATTTTACTTCATGGTATTTTTGATTTTATATTGATGATAAAATACAGATGGTCTATTATAATATTTATAGTTTATATTATATTCTTATGGAAAATTAATTTAGATAAACTAGATAAGTATACAAATATTTCAAAAATAAGATTTTTAAGGTATATAAAAATTAGACAGAGAAAAAGAAAGACAAGAAAGAAGGACGATAGACGTGACTAATCTACCAAAGGAATTTTTAGACGAAATGAAAATAATTTTAGGAGATGAATATAACGAATTTATAAAAAGTTATGATGATCCTAAAACTACAGGATTAAGAGTCAATACTTTAAAAATGACTAAGGATAAGTTATTAAGTTTAAATTTATATAGTTTACAAGAAATACCATGGACTAATGAAGGTTTTTACTACGATGAAAGTATATATAGGCCTGGAAAAAATCCACTGCATGAAGCTGGAGCGTATTATTTGCAAGAGCCTTCAGCTATGAGTGTTGTACCAAAGCTAGATGTACAAGAAGGAGAAAAAATTCTAGATATGTGTGCAGCACCTGGTGGAAAATCTACATATATATTATCTAAATTAAATAATACTGGATTACTTGTATCAAATGAAATAAACCCTATTAGAATAAAAGCACTAGGCGAAAATTTAGAGAGATTTGGTGCTAAAAACTGTATTATAACAAATACGGATTCCAGAAGTCTAAGAAAAGTTTTTGAAGGATACTTCGATAAAATAGTTATAGATGCTCCATGTTCTGGACAAGGAATGTTTAGAAAAGATGAGGTAGCTATATCTGACTGGAGTTATGCAAAGGTGTTAGAGTGTCAATCTATACAAAGAGAAATAATAAGAGATGGATACCACATGCTAAAAGAAGGCGGAATTTTAGTTTATTCAACATGTACATTTGCAAAAGAAGAAAATGAAATTATAATAGAGGAATTTTTAGACGAATATACAGATGCAAAACTTATAGAAATGGAAAGGTTATGGCCTCATAAAGTAAAAGGGGAAGGTCATTTTGTAGCAAAAATACAAAAACTAGAAGAAGATAGATGCTCAACTAAAGACCTAAAAATAAAAAAATTAGATAAAGAAGTAAAAGATTATAGAGACTTTGAGAAAAAATTCTTAAATATTAAATTAGACAATAGATTTGAGTTAAGAGGCGAAAATTTATATTTATTACCAGACGAATTACCTGATATAAAAAAGCTTAAAGTGTTAAGATATGGGTTACATTTAGGAATGTTAAAGAAAAATAGGTTTGAGCCTTCTCATGCACTATCTCATTATTTAAAAATAGATGATGTAAAGTATATAGAAAACTTTAATATTAATGAAAAAGAAGTTTTAGATTATTTAAGAGGTAATACTATAAATACTGGACAAAGCAGAGGATGGGTTTTAGTTTGTGTAGAAGGTATTGCCCTTGGTTGGGGAAAAGAATCTAATGGAGTATTAAAAAATCATTATCCTAAAGGATTAAGAATAAATTATTAATAAAATATAGAGTCATGATTAATACTAAAATAAGGAATGTTATTTTTAGGAGGTATTAATTATGGTTTCTTTGGATAAAACAAATGAATATGTTATATATAAATTTTTAGAAAGATATGACTACGGTGGAGTCTTAGCTATCTTAGAAGAGTGTGGAATAGAAGATGGTGATTTGTATTCATTAATAGAATCTTGCAAATATGCTGTTAACTTTGATTTTAAAAGCGCAATAAAAATTATGGAATCTATGGATTTTCAATTAATATCAAGAAGAGATGTTCAATTCCTATTTACAAATTTAGAGAATTTAATAGCTGGAGATCCAGAAGATTTAATGTCAGAGTTAATAGCAAACATAAAGATACAGATTGTAAATGAAGAATATATAGACTTTCTAGGTAGATTGTATAGATTAAAAGAAGCATTATTTAAATATATTTTTGTAAATACAAAAGAAAATAAAAAGTATAAGGTATGTATGCATGGCAAGATGGTATCAAAGAAAAATATTATGTACACTTTAAAAAAGAAGTATAATATATATAACGCTAACTTGATTCATGGGGTAACAAATTATATACATAGGTATGTAAAGCAAACAAAGAGAATGGACAAGGTTTTAGAAATTTTAAATGGAGAGAGGCTAGAAAATCTTATTAAACTTAGAAATGATAGCCTTATAGGTCATGGATTTAAAGGAGTAAGTAAAGAAGATATTGAATATATATATGGGAATCCAATGGAGGTTACAAAGGATTTGGTTAAAGCTTGTGAACTTCTTGATTTAGGCATAAACATAGATAAGTACGACCATATTAATGAAATAGCCATACAATTAATTGGAAACTATTCTAAATACTAGTTTTAAAATTGTGTTTTGGGGAGATGATATGGGTGGTGAAAAAAATAAAAAATGTAGTGTTCGAATGGGTTAAAATAATCTTAACAGCACTTGTAATAGCATTTATTATAACTCAGTTTATAAGACCAACTTTAGTAAGAGGAGAGTCTATGTACCCTACACTAGAAGAAAATGACTATTTAATTGTAAATAAAATTTGTTATAAAATAAAAGATTTGAAAAAAGGCGATATAATAGTATTTAAAACAAATTTACTTCAAGAAGATGGAACTAATAAAGATTTAGTAAAAAGGGTAATAGCAACTGAAGGTGATCACCTAATAATAAAAGACTACAAGGTTTATGTAAATGATAAGTTAATTGATGAACCATATATTCATGGACAATATACAAGTGGGGATATAGACATAATAATCCCAGAGAGTAAAATATTTGTAATGGGAGATAATAGGGAGAAAAGTTTAGATAGTAGATATGCTGAAGTGGGCCTTGTAGAAGAAAATGATGTTATGGGAAAGGTTACACTTAGATTATACCCATTAGAGAGAATAGGAATGGTAGACTAACTATACGCCATAAGTAAAAAGACATAGGAGAGGTAAAATGAGTGACAAATTAAAAAAAGAAATAATTGACTGGATAAAGACAATAGCAATTTCTTTAGTATTAGCATTTTTAATAGTTCAAGTTATAAAACCTACTATTGTAAGTGGAGAATCTATGTATCCAACGTTAAATGATAGGGATTATTTAATACTAAATAGACTATCTTATAAGTTTGGAGAGGTAGAAAGAGGAGATATAATAGTATTTAAAACAAACTTGAAACAAGACAATGGAAAAGAAAAGGATTTGATTAAGAGAGTAATCGCAATACCAGGTGATCATTTAGTAATAGAAAATTCTAAGGTTTATATAAATGATGAATTAATAGATGAGCCATATATACATAATGCATATACATCTGGTGATATAGACATAGTAATTCCAGAAAATAAAATATTTGCTATGGGTGATAATAGGGAAAATAGTAAAGATTCTAGATCAGAAGATGTAGGATTAGTAGATGAAAATGATATTTTAGGAGAAGTTATGGTAAGATTATTACCTATAAGTAATATAGGAACCGTAAAATAGGAGAGTAAATGAAGATTGGTATTTCAGCACTTTTATATAATTTAAAAGAAGCATTAGAAATTTGTAAAGAAGAAAATATAGCTCATATAGAAATTGGTATAGATAACTTAGAAGAATGTAATGAGCTTTTAACATATAAGGATGATTTTAATAAACTAGATTTATCTATAGGAATTCATCTTCCTATGGAGCTAAATGCTTGTGAAAATATAAATTACATTAGGAAATCATGGGTTGATTTTGTAAATAGAATTAATCAACAGCTAAATACATTAGATATAAAGTATATAAATATGCATTTAGGATATGCAATGACTAATAGGTTAAATAATAATAGAAAAAAATACTTAGATAATGCATTAAAATTTTTTAATAATGATAACTTAGATAAAGATATAATTATTACTATAGAAAATACTTATTCAAATGATGGTGATTTTTCAAATATAGGTAATAAATTAAAAGATTTCGAATATATATTTAAGAGTGCTAAAAAAGATAACTTATATTTTTGTTATGATACAGGACATTACCTAATAAATAAGGATAGATATTTACAAAGTTTAAGAGAAAAAATAAAGGTAGTACACTTAAGTGATAATGATGGAATTAAAGATACTCATATTGGTATTGGAAAAGGAATATTAGAAAAAGATCATATAAAATCAGTTATTGAAATTGATCCAGAATACTTAATATTAGAAATAAACTATATTGATATTAAAGATACATTAATAATTTTAAGAAACTTATAAAAGAGGTGTAACTACCTCTTTTTCCTATATAAATAAGGGAAAGGAGAATGCTATGAATAGTATTAATTTAAAAATAAATGGAAAAATACAAACATATAGCATAAATAATGAATACAAAGGTGTTAAATTAGAAGATATAGCGAAAGCTAATGAAGAGGATTTTAAAGGGATTATTACACTTGGAATTATTAATAATAAATTAAAGGAACTAAGCACTATAATTAAAGAAAATTGTAGTATTAAGTTTCTAGATACTACAGATATAGATGGCAAGAGAGTTTACTATAGAGTATTAAACTATATATTTATAATGGCTTGTGAAGAGTTATTTGAAAATACAAAAGTTACAGTTGAGCACTCTTTATCAAATGGATTATACTGCGAAGTTCATATTAATAGAAATTTAAATGAAAATGATATAAATAAGATTAAAGAAAAAATGAATGATATAATCAAAAATAATTACGAAATAGAAAAAATAAGTACAACGAAAGATGAAGCTATTTCTATTTTTAAACAAAATAATATGATCGAAAAAGCTGAACTTTTAAAATATAAGGAGTATGATGATGTAAAGATATACAAGTGTAATGGATATATTGATCATTTTTATGGATATATGTTACCATCGACTGGCTATATAAAGACATTTGATTTAAAATTATATAAAAGTGGAGTAATACTTTTTGGACCTAGTAAAGAAAATAAGGATATTCCTAGGGAATTTAAGCCACAACCAAAGTTATCAAATATATATAGTGAATCAGAAGAATGGTCTAAACTAATAGGTGTAGATAAAGTATTAACTTTAAATAAGATAATAGAAAACAAAGAGTATGGAGATGTAATAAGAACTGTTGAATCATTACATGAGAAAAAACTTTCACAAATAGCAGATGATATAAAGGAACAGAAAAAGAGAATTGTTTTAATAGCAGCCCCATCTTCTTCTGGTAAAACAAGTTTTGCGCACAGATTATGTATTCATCTTAGAGTAAATCATTTAAATCCTGTGTCTATATCTTTAGATGATTATTTTGTAGATAGAGAACATACTCCACGAGATGAATTTGGTAATTATGACTTTGAATCTATATATGCAATAAACCTAGAGCAATTTAACAGAGATTTAAAGGATTTATTGGATGGAAAAGAAATATCTTTGCCTAAATTTGATTTTAAACTAGGAAAGCAAGTAGATAGTAATAAAAAGTTAAAAATAAATAGTGATCAGCCGATAATCTTAGAAGGTATACACGGATTAAATCCGATGTTAACATCTTCAATTTCTGATGATGAAAAGTTTAAAATATATTTAAGTGCTCTTACTCAGATTAATTTAGATGATCATAATAGAATACCAACAACAGATTTAAGACTGATTAGAAGGATAGTTAGAGATTATAAATTTAGAGGATATAGCGCTGAAACAACTATAATGAATTGGAATTCAGTAAGAAGGGGAGAAGAAAAAAATATATTCCCATTCCAAGAAGAAGCAAATGTTATATTTAACTCAGCATGCTTATATGAACTTGCAGTATTAAAAAAATATGCAAGGCCATTATTAGAAGAAATAAAAGAAAATAGTGTAGCATATATAGAAGCAAATAGGATATTGAAATTTTTGCAATATTTTGTTGAACTAGATGATGTATCGGATATACCGTCAATATCAATATTAAGAGAATTTATAGGTGGAAGTAAAATTGTAGATTAATAAAATTTTAAGCATTGTTTAAAATAAAATTAAATTTATTTTTAGACAATGCTTTTTATATTATAATATAATGTATAGAGATCTTTAAACAGCGGAAGATATTACTACGAAGGAGGTTTTTATAGACAATATGGAAAAATTATTAAAAGACATAATAAAATTAAATAAAAAATACACTAATTATGGCCAAGTTGCAAGCTATATACCAGAATTAAAAAATGCAAATGCTGAGGATTTAGGAATTTGCATTATAGATAAAGATAACAATATGTACAGTGCAGGTGATTACAAGAAAAAGTTTACTATACAAAGTGTTTCAAAAACTATAGTACTAGCTATGGCCTTAATGGATAATGATTGGGCGTATGTATTTTCTAAAGTAGGAATGGAGCCAAGTGGAGACCCATTTAACTCAATTATGAAATTAGAAACGGATGATACTACAAAGCCATGCAATCCCATGATAAATGCAGGAGCAATAGTTACAACTTCTTTAATAAAAGGTAGCTCATTAAAAGATAAAGAAGAAAGAATGTTAAATTTCTTTAGAAAAATTGCTAAAAATGATAACATAAAAATAAACCAAGCTGTATATGAATCGGAAAAATTAACAGGTGATAGAAATAGAGCTATGGCTTATTTATTAAAAAATGATGGAGTAATAGATGGAAATGTGGAAGAAATACTAGATTTATATTTTAAACAATGTTCTATAGAAGTTGATGCAGAGGATTTAGCAAGGATAGGTCTTATATTTGCTAATTATGGATTAGACATAGAAACTGGAGAACAAATAATAAGTAAAAATGTATCTAGAATGGTTAAAACCTTTATGGTGACTTGTGGAATGTATGATGCATCAGGTGAATTTGCAATAAAAGTTGGGATTCCTGCAAAATCTGGTGTAGGAGGAGGAATAATGGCATCTGTTCCTGGAAAAATGGGGATAGGACTATATGGACCAGCCCTTGATAAAAAGGGAAATAGTATAGCTGGAATAAAAATTTTAGAAGATTTATCTAAAAAGCTGGAATTGAGCATATTTTAAAATATAGAATTTTTTGACAATTATATATGCTTCATATATAATTAGAATATAATAAAATAATTTTTTTTTAGGGGTGGAGGAATGAAAGAGTTACTTGTGCTAAGAGATTTAGAGAGTATAAAGGCTATTGCACATCCTCGAAGAATCGATATTCTCAAAGCATTTGAAAAAGAGCCATTATCAGCTAAGCAATTGTCACAAATGTTAGATGAGCCTCATGCGAAAATTAACTATCACATAAAAACTCTATATAAAGTGGGTATATTAGAACTAGTAGAGGAAAAAATTAAGTCTGGTATCGTTGAAAAATATTATTATCCAACTGCAAAAAATATAATGGTAGGAAAGAAAGTAATTGATTTTTCATTAGATAATTTATGGGATGAGGAACAAAAAGATATATGTATATCAAAGTTTGAAAATATGAGTGAGCTTTTTTATAGAGCTGCTGAAGAAGAGTTACTTCAACCTTATAATGTGATAGAGTATGATGATGTATCTTTTACGGAGAGTGAAATTAAAGAGATTAATGAAGCAATGAAGTTAAAAATAGAAGAAATATTAGGGAGAAAAGCCGAAGTAGAATCAGCTTCTGGATATAATATAGCTTTAGTAAGTATACCTATATTAGAAAAAGAAGAGTATAATTTATAATAGTATCAACATTAGTTGATACTTATTTTTTTGGGTATAATTAAAATATACAATCAAAAATGAATAAGACATAAGGAGGAATTATATGCTTGTAATAGGACCACATATTTCAATATCTAAAGGATTTGCTAAAGCAGCACAAATAGCTGTAGATATGAATGCAAATACATTTCAATTTTTTACTAGAAATCCAAGAGGAGGCAATGCGAAAGCTTTTGATGAAAAAGATATAGCTAAATTCCAAAAAATAAGAGAGGAAAATGGATTTGGACCTCTTTTAGCGCACGCACCATATACTATGAATTTAGGAGGTGCAAAAGACGATGTATATGAATTTGCAAGAAAAGTAATAAAAGAAGATATAGAAAGGATGAATTCTCTAGGAATAGAATATATGTGTTTTCATCCAGGTAGCCATGTGGGCGGAGGAATAGATTTTGGTATAGAAAGAATTATAAATGGCCTTAATGAAGGTATAAAAGGTGATGAAAATTTAACTATACTTTTAGAGACTATGTCGGGAAAGGGTACTGAAATAGGGTTTGAATTTGAACATTTAAGAAGAATAATTGACGGCGTTAAGCATAATGAAAGATTAGGAGTATGCTTAGACACGTGTCATATATTTTCAGCTGGATACGATATAGTAAATAACTTAGAATCTGTTTTAGAAGAATTTGATAGAATTATAGGACTAGATAGACTAAAAGCAATACATCTAAATGATAGTTTGATGCCATTTGGAGATAACAAAGATAGACATGCCCCAATTGGAGAAGGAAAAATAGGATTAGATGCTATAGTAAATATACTTACACATCCCAAGTTAAAAGATTTACCATTCTTTTTAGAAACTCCTTTTGATGAAGAAGGGCATAAAAGAGAGATAAAAATGATTAGAGATATACTGACTAATAAATAATATTAATATATAATGAAAATGTAAAATTTATACTGATGGGGTGAATATATGATAAATCTAGGTAATACTAATATGAAAATAAAAAGAGTTGGATTTGGAGGAATACCGATACAAAGAATAACTCAAGAAGATACTAATTTAGTAATAGATGAGCTAGAAAAAAATGGTATAAACTTTATTGATACAGCTAGAGGGTATACTGTAAGTGAAGAATATATAGGGAATTCTTTAGTAGGAAGAAGACAAAAGTTTTATATAGCTACTAAAAGTATGTCTAGAGATTATGAAGGTATGAAGAAAGATATAGAAATCAGCTTAAAGAATCTTAAAACTGATTATATTGATTTATATCAGCTACATAATGTCAAAATAGAAGAATATGAAACTATATTTAATGAAGATAAAGCATTTAGAGCTTTATTAGAGGCTCAAAAAGAAGGGAAAATAAAATATATAGGTATAACTAGCCATAGTATAGAGACTATAGAAAAGGCAATAGAAGATGGTAAGTTTGATACTATTCAATTTCCGTATAATATAGTTGAGGATCAGGCTGATGAAGCTTTTAAGAAGGCTCACGAAAAAGGCATAGGTATAATTGTCATGAAACCATTAGCAGGAGGAGCATTAGATGATGCTACATTGGCTATAAAGTATATATTATCAAAAGAATATATTGATGTAGCAATACCTGGAATGGACAGTATAAAACAAGTAAAAGAAAATGTAGATGTATTAAATAACCTAGGTTTAACAGAAGAAGATAAGGAAAAAATAGAGGATATAAGAGCTACTTTAGGTGGAAAGTTTTGTAGAAGATGCGAATATTGCTTACCATGTCCTTTAGGTGTAAATATACCCCAAAATTTCCTTTTAGAAGGTTATTATACTAGATATAATTTAAAAGAATGGTCAAAGGAAAGATATGATTCACTTGAAGGCAAAGCAAGTAAATGTATATCATGTGGAAAATGTGAAACTAAATGCCCTTATGAACTTCCGATTATAGAAATGCTTAAAAATGTATGTGAAAAGTTAGAAAAATAAACTAGGGGGATCAAGATAGATTTGCTACTTAGCAATATATCTTGATATGCCCTTTTTATTTTTCTTTTTGAGTGATAGTATAAGACACATCAAACTCTGATGTTGGATATAACTCTATTTCAACTCTAGGATTCTCTTTATCTATGAAGTCAAATAGAAGAACTGGCTTTAATTGTTTATCATTTTTTATTATTCCACTTTTTTCAATGCCATCACATATACTTTTAGGATAGTTATGAAGATCTCCCATTTTTTTATTGGGAAAATAAAGCTTTAAAACAGTTATTAGATCTTCTTCGATAGTTTCACCAAAGTATTGTTGATTTATATATCCTGCAATCATATTTTCATAGGCTAAGTATTTAGAATGCTTACCAGTTGATGGCATCCATGCTTGACCATGTATATTATGAAGCTTGAAATTAGATTTACTTATAGGTCTACCTGGTATTATTAATTTAATCAAAATATCACATCCTTACGATTAATAATTATAATATAAATTTGAATTAATGAAAGGAGGTTTTTATGAATAAAGAAAAATTAAAAGAATTTTGTAGTAGTATAGGTTTAAAATGTGTTGGAATAGCAGGAGTAGGGCCATACTATGATTTAGAAAAAATAATAAAGCAAAAGTTGTCAAACGGTTACTTTACAGGAATGGAAGAAGAAATAATAGAAAAGAGAGTAAACCCTAGGCTCATCATGGAAAATGCAAAATCTATAATTGTTTGTGCTTTTCCTTATTATGTAGATGAGATGGAAGAATCTAACTTATCAAAGTATTGTTATGGCGAGGATTACCATATAGTAGCAAAAAGATATTTACAGCAAATTTGTGATTTTTTAGAAGAAGAAATAAATAATTTTGAATATAAATTTTTTGTTGATAATGGTCCTCTAGTAGATAGATATCTTGCATATCAATCTGGAATAGGATATTTTGGAATAAATAATAATATAATAACAGATGAATATGGATCATATATATTTATTGGATATATAGTAAATAATTACGAGTTTTATACAGATAATCCATTACCTAAAACATGTATAAAATGTAATAAATGTGTAAAATATTGTCCGGGAAATGCTATATTAGGAAATTTTGAGTTAAATCCAAGAAGATGTTTGTCGTATATAACTCAAAAGAAGGACGATTTGTCAGAAGAAGAGATAAATCTGATAAAGGAAAATAAGATGGTTTTTGGATGTGACATATGCCAAGAAGTATGTCCTCATAATAAAGGCATATCTATAACTAATATAGAAGAATTTAAAACTAATTTAATAACAAAACTAGATTATAATGAAATAAATGACATTTCTAATAAAGAATTTAAACGAAGATATGGAAACAGAGCCTTTAGTTGGAGAGGTAAAAAAATAATACAAAGAAATATAGAAATAATTTTAGAGAAGCCTAAATAGAATAAATAAAGGGCTTCTTTTTTTACTCTGGAAAGAATATAAACCTTAATACATATAATTTAATATGATTAGTTTGGAGTAGAGAATAAATTAATTATACAAAATAGAAAGAGGGGGGAAATATGCAAAACTATAAAAATACATCTGAAATAGAGCCATTAAATGAAATCCTAGGCCAAGAAAGAGCAATACAAGCGATGGAAATAGGTCTTAAAATAGAAAATCCAGCGTATAACATATATGTTTCTGGTCATTCTGGAACAGGTAAAACAACATATACACTAAAAGCACTAGAAAAATATGCAAAAGGCAAGACTAAACATAAAGATTGGTGTTATGTTTATAATTTTGAACATCCAAGAGATCCAATATCAATTGGTTTGAAAATAGGTCTAGGAAAAGTATTTAAAAAAGATATAGAAAAACTAATTGAAACATTATTAGATGAATTAAAAGATGCCTTTGAAAGTGAAGATTATGAATTAGGAAAAAACCAATTATTAGAAAATTATGATATAGAAAAAGAGGCTCTATTAAAAGAAATTAAAAAGTATGGAGAAGAAAAAGGATTTAAATTAAAAAATAGTAAGCTTGGAATGGTATTTGTCCCTCTAAAAGAAGGTTATGAAGATGAAGTATCAGATGAAGAATTTTATAAAATTAAGAGAGATTTAGAGCATATGGCAATTCAAACAGTATATAAGATAAGGGATATAGAAGATGAGGCAAAAGAAGCTATATTGGAGTTAGAAGAAGAAATTGGTAGATTTATAATAGATCCTCATATTGAAGAGCTAAGTGAAAAATATAAGGATTATGAGAAGGTTAATGAGTATTTAATTAATATAAAAGAAGATATATTAGAAAATTTATTTTTATTTTATCTTGATGAAGATGAATTAAAAGATAAATTTGATAAAGATCATTTTTTAAAATATAGAGTAAATTTATTTGTAGATAATGATGATGAAAAAACTAAAACATCAGCGCCGATAATAGTTGAAACAAATCCTAGTCCAGCAAATTTATTTGGGAAGATAGAATATGATTATTATAATGGAAATTTAAAAACAGATTTTACCAAAATAATTCCTGGTGCAGTTCATAAAGCCAATGGTGGTTATTTGGTGTTGTATGCAGATCAATTACTTAGATATGGATTTTCATGGGATATGTTAAAAAGAACGGTTCAATCCAAAAAAATAATTATAGATACAAATACATCTATTAATCCAGAAAGTATACCAATAGATATAAAAGTTATATTAATAGGGAGCAATTACTTATACAATATTTTATATAGCTATGATAGTGATTTTAGCAAATACTTTAAAATATTTGTAGACTTTGATAATGAGATGGTTAAAAGTGAAGATAATGAAATGGGCATAGCAAAATTTATAGCACTTCAATGCAAAAAAAATAACTTAAAGCATTTTACTTATGACGCGGTTCAAGAAGTAATTAACTTTAGCACTAGATTATCAGGAGATATAGATAAATTATCTACAGAATTCAATAAAATCATGGAAGTAATAGTTGAAGGTAGTGCATATGCAGATATAAAAGGATCTGAATATGTAGATAAAGAAGATGTAAAAACAGCTATAAATGAAAGAAGAAATAGATTAAATAAAATAGAATCTAAGTTAGATGAATCGATAGAGAATGGTTTTACATTAATTGAAACATCGGGAAGTAGAGTTGGTGTAATAAATGGATTATCAGTTTTAAGTACAGGTGAATACTCATTTGGAAGACCATCTAGAATAACAGTTGCAACTAGTGTTGGAGGAAGAGGTGTAATAAATATAGAAAGAGAAGTTAAAATGAGTGGATCTATACATGATAAAGGTGTAATGATTTTATCAGGATACTTAGCAGAAAACTTTGCGCAAGAAGCTCCATTATCAATGAATGCATCTATTTGTTTTGAACAAAGTTATGGAGGTGTAGATGGAGATAGTGCTTCGGGCGCTGAGTTATATGCAATATTATCATCATTAGGAGGAATACCTATTAAACAAAATATAGCTGCTACGGGGTCTATTAATCAGAAAGGTGAAATTCAGGTTGTAGGTGGAATCACAGAGAAAATAGAAGGTTTTTATTTTACTTGCAAGAAAAAAGGTTTAAGCGGAGATCAAGGTGTGATAATTCCGAAAAATAATTCTAGAAATATAATTTTATCAGAAGAAGTTCAAGAGGCTATAAATGAAGGTAAGTTCCATATATATACAGTAAATAATGTAGAAGAAGCTATGGAAATACTTACTGATATGAAATTTGATGAAATAAAATTATTGGTTAAACAAAGATTAGATAGTTTTGCAAAAATTAAAAATGAAAAGAAATAAATGATTTATGATTTTTAAATAGGGTAAATAATAAAATATAAATTAAAGCAAGAACTGAAAAGTTTTTGCTTTTTTATTTGTTATAGATTAAAAAATTTGATAGATAATATAAATATAGATAAATAAAGAGGGGAGTAAAAATATGAAAGATGTTAATAAAATACTAGATGAATTACAGGTTTTATACCCTGATGCCAAGTGTGAGTTAAACTACACAACACCATTTGAACTTTTAATAGCTACTATATTATCGGCCCAGTGTACTGATGTAAGAGTAAATATTGTTACAGATGCAATGTTTAAAAAATATAATACGCCAGAAGCATTTAATGAATTAAGCTTGGAAGATATTATGCAAGAAATAAAAACATGTGGACTGTATAAAAGTAAGGCTCAAAAAATAAAAGAAACATCTAGAAAATTATGTGAGGAGTATAAAGGACAAGTTCCAGATACTTTAGAAGAATTAGTAAAATTACCAGGTGTAGGGAGAAAAACTGCTGGTGTAGTTTTAAGTAATGCCTTTAATATACCAGCAATTGCAGTGGATACTCATGTATTTAGAGTTGCCAATAGAATAGGAATAGTTAACACAAGTACACCGGAAAAAACAGAATTTGCGCTTATGGAAGCGATACCAAAAGATAGATGGTCTCATTCTCATCACTTATTAATATTTCATGGAAGGAGAATGTGTAAAGCAAGAAATCCTCAGTGTGAAATTTGTCCAGTAAAAAATGATTGTGACTACTATAAAAGAAGGGAATGATAGTCTTGAAACGAGTAAAAAAAATATCGTTAATAATAGTAGGAATATTTTTTGTGTGCAATATACAGGTTGTACAAGGAATCGAAAAAGAAGGAAGAATTCATAAAAATATTTTTGTAGAAAATATAGACTTATCAAACTTAACAAAAGAACAAGCTAGAAAAAAAATAAATGAAATTTTAGATGAAAATAATGAATTATCTCTAATTTATAAAGATAATAAATATACAATAAAATTAAATGAATTAGGTATAGTATATAATGTGGATGAAGTTGTAAATGAATCTTATAATATAGGAAGAAACAATACTATAGTAAATAATTTAAAAGAAAAATTTAAGCTAGATATGGGAAATAAGAAGACAATAAAATTAAATTATTCTTACAAAGAAGAAGAGTTGAATAATTATATAAATGAAATAGATAAAAAGTTATATATATCTCCAATAAATGCTACTATAAAAATTGAATCTGGAAAAATAATTACAACTAAAGAAGAGTATGGACAAAAAATAGATAAAGAAAAATTAAAAAAAGAAATACTTGATAAGGCTGATAATATATATGCATATAGTGTGGAAATACCAATACAAGTAGCAGAACCAAAATATAAAATAGAGCAATTATCTAAAATAGATACTATATTAGGAACATATGAAACTCATTTTAACCCTAAAGTTATAAATAGAGTTAACAATATACAAATAGCTGCAAATGCAACGAGTAATATTTTAGTAAATACAGAAGAAGAGTTTTCATTTAATACATTTATATTAAATTCTAATTCTGTAAAAAATATGAAAGAAGCACCTGTAATAATTAAAGGAAAATTAGAAAAAGGATTAGGTGGAGGAATATGCCAGGTATCTAGTACGATGTATAATGCGGCTCTTTATGCAGGTATGGAGATAACTAATATAAAAAATCACACTATACCAAGTGCATATATATCAAAAGGTAGAGATGCAACCATATCCTTAGGTAATATTGACTTTAGATTTAAGAATAAGTTTAATACACCTATATTAATATATAATGAGGTATTTGAAAATAGAATAGTTTCTACTATATATGGAAATAAAGAAGATAAGAAAGATATTGAAATTGTAACAGAGGTTATTGAAACTCTTCCTAATAAAGTGGTTGAAAAACGTAGTGAGGATTTTTATAAAGGAGAAAAATTTGTAGAGCAAGATGGAAGAGTTGGTTATAAAGTAAATACATTTAGAGTTTATAAATCAGAAAATAATATAACTAAAGAGTTTGTATATGAGAGTTTTTATCCTCCTATGGATAAAGTAATAGTATATGGAATTAAATCTAAAGATATTAAATCAGCACCAAAAATAGAAGATAAAAATATAAAGACTGAATTTGCATAATTTTGATAAATTAAGTGGATGATGTGATTATAAATATTTTCTGCTATAATAATATTTAGAAAATTAAACTATAAAATTTTAAAATTAAAGTTTTAACATTTACTAGGAGGATTATTATGTCATTAAATATAGTTTTAGTTGAACCGGAGATACCGCAAAATACAGGAAATATACTAAGAACATGTGCAGCTACTGGGTCAACATTACACTTAGTTAGACCACTAGGTTTTTCCTTAGAAGATAAATATTTAAAACGAAGTGGATTAGATTATTGGGATATAGCAAATATACAATATTATGATAGTTTTGATGAAGTTAAAGAAAAAAATCCAGAAGGGGTATTTTTCTACTCAACGACAAAAACAAATAATTCTCATTCAGATATGAAATTTGTAGAAAATTCATTTATAGTATTTGGTAAAGAAACTAAAGGTTTACCTGAAGATTTATTAAAAGCAAATCCAGATACGTGTATGAGAATACCTATGCTAGATCATGAAAGAGCTAGATCGCTAAATTTATCAAATGCAGTAGCAATAGTTGCATTTGAGGCATTAAGACAAATGGGATATCCAAATATGAAATAATGCTAATTTACCTAATATGATTTTAGAAGGGGGCATATTTATATAATGAATAATTTAAAAATAGTATGTGATAGTTTATCTGATGTACCAATAGAATTAATTAATGAATACGATATAGAAGTAGTTCCGCTGACTGTAATTATAGATAATAAGGAATATAAAGATGGTATAGATATAACTAAAGAAGATTTTTACAAAAAATTAAGAGAAGAAAATGTATATCCGAAAACTTCTCAAGCGACATATACTCAATTTAAAGAAGTTTTTGAAAAGCATATTAGAGAAGGTAAAGATATACTTTATATAGCAGGATCTTCAACTGCGACTGGTACATACCAAAGTGCTGTAATGGCAAAAAATGATTTAGATGGAAATATATATACTTATGATTCACAAAGCTTTTCTTATGGAATAGGAGTTTTAGTTGTTAGAGCTGCTGAGTTAGCCAAAGAAGGTAAGACTGCTACGGAAATTATAAGTGAATTACAAATATTAAGAGATCGATCTTATTTATTATTCTCTGTAGATACACTTGAATATTTACAAAAAGGTGGAAGAATTTCTTCTACAAAGGCAACTATAGCTAATATATTGAACATAAAACCTATACTTGATGTTAGAGATGGTTTGGTTGCACCAATAGCACAAGTTAGAGGTAAAAAGAATGTAATTTCTAAAATGATAGATCTCATAAAGGACCAATGTGGAGATGATTTATCAGATCAAGTAATTTATATTGGATATAGTGATGATGATAAAGAAAAAGAAAAACTAATTGAAGTTGCAAAGAATGAATTAAATCCAAAAGATATAAAGTTTTTCATGGTCGGAACTTGTATAGGATCTCATTCTGGTCCTGGTGTAACTGGTATATTAACTTTTAAAAAATAGTCTCAAGAATTGAGACTATTTTTTTACGTTAAGGAAA